>NZ_JACBAZ010000001.1:900000-1199924 GCF_013391475.1 Oceaniferula marina
TTGAAAAATGCCAACACCGATGCCCGGATCAACGTTAAACTCGTCTCCGAGGTTGGCGTCGGCACCATCGCCGCCGGTGTGGCCAAGGCCAAGGCCGATGTCATCCTGATCGCAGGACACGACGGCGGAACCGGAGCCAGCCCAAGATCATCGATCCAACACGCCGGTTCCCCATGGGAACTCGGCCTCGCGGAAACCAACCAAACACTCCTGCTCAACGACCTGCGAAGCCGGGTGGTTCTCGAAACCGACGGCCAGCTTAAAACCGGTCGTGACGTTGTGATCGGAGCCCTACTTGGAGCCGAAGAGTTTGGATTTGCCACCGCACCTCTGGTCACCTTGGGCTGCATCATGATGCGTGTCTGCCACAAGAACACCTGCCCGGTTGGTATCGCCACCCAGAACACTGACCTGAGGAAGAAGTTCAATGGCGCCGTCGAAAACGTCGTCAACTACATGAACTTCGTCGCCCAGGAAATCCGCGAACTGATGGCCAAACTCGGCTTCCGTTCCATCACCGAAATGGTCGGACGCAGCGACAAACTCGAAATGCGCAAGGCTGTCGATCACTGGAAAGCCCAGGGGCTCGACTACTCGAAGATCCTCTACCGCCCAAAAGTCGGCCCGGAAGTCGGAACCTACGCCCAACAGCAGCAAGATCACCTGCTCGACCGCGCACTCGACAACACCACGATCCTCGAACTCTGCCGCCCTGCCATCGAAAGCTACGAAAAGGTGCATGCCGAACTACCGATCACCAATATCAACCGCGTGGTGGGAACCATCACCGGAGCGGAGATCTCACGCCACCACGGTGCCGCAGGCCTTCCGGAGGATACCATCCACCTGAAGTTCAACGGCAGCGCCGGCCAGAGCCTCGGAGCGTTTTGCCCGAAAGGGATGACCTTCGAACTCGAAGGCGATGCCAACGACTACATCGGCAAAGGTGTTTGCGGAGCAAAAATCATCGTTTACCCACCGAAAAACTCGCTCCCTGAATTCGTCGCCGATGAAAACATCATCGTCGGTAACGTTGCCTTCTACGGGGCCACCAATGGTGAAGCCTACATGGCTGGTATCGCCGGAGAACGCTTCTGCGTCCGAAACTCCGGTGTCCATGCCGTGATCGAAGGCGTCGGTGACCACGCCTGTGAATACATGACTGGAGGATCCGTTACCATCCTTGGTTCCACGGGTCGTAACTTCGGTGCCGGCATGTCCGGTGGAGTCGGCTATATCTATAACGAACATGGAGACTTTGAATCGAAAAACAACGATGCCATGACCAACCTTTACCCACTGATCGAATGTGAAGACAGTGAGATTGAGGAGGTCAAGGCCCGGATCCAAAAACACGTCGACTACACCGGCAGCGTAAAAGGACAACGCATTCTCGACAACTGGGAGAGCGAATCCGCAAAATTCCTCAAGGTTATGCCGGCCGACTATGAACGCGTGCTCAACGCCTTGAAGCGAGCTGAAGAAAGTGGTCTCGAAGGAGACGCCGCCATCCTCGCAGCCTTCGAAGAAAATGCGAAAGTAGGAAACTAACTACTAACACTAAATTTTAACACTAACCAACTTTTATCACCATGGGAAAACCAACCGGATTCTTAGAACACGAACGAGCCACTATCCCGGATCGCCCACCTCTTGAGCGCATCAAGGACTGGAAGGAGATCCACGATCTCCGCTCAGACGACGCCGTCAAAACCCAGGCATCCCGATGCATGGACTGCGGCACCCCTTACTGCCATACCGGACTGATGTTCGGTGGCATGTCCAGCGGCTGCCCAATCAATAACCTGATCCCGGAATTCAACGATCTCGTTTACCGAGGACGCTGGGACGAAGCCCTCGAGCGCCTGCTCAAAACTAACAACTTTCCCGATTTTACGGGCCGCGTTTGCCCCGCCCCCTGCGAAGGAGGATGTGTCCTGGGCTCAATCGAGCCACCGGTCACCATTAAAAATGTCGAATGCACTATCTCCGACAGAGGATGGGAAGATGGACGGATGACACCTAAACCACCTGCTGAACGCACCGGCAAAACCGTCGCGGTTGTCGGCTCAGGCCCAGCCGGACTGGCTGCAGCCGACCAGCTCAACCAGGCTGGACACACCGTCACCGTTTTCGAGCGGGAAGACCGCCCTGGAGGTTTGCTCATGTATGGAATTCCCAACATGAAGCTCGATAAGCAAGAGGTCGTTGATCGCCGGATTGAGCTGATGAAAGCCGAAGGAATTGATTTCAAGTGCAATGTCTTTGTGGCCAAAAACAATGAATGGACACCGAGCCGTCTGCGCAAAGAATTTGATGCTGTGATCCTCTGCTGTGGAGCGACCAAACCTCGCGATCTGGAAATCAAAGGTCGTAAGGCTAAAGGCGTTCACATGGCCATGGATTTCCTGACTGCCAACACCCGTCATCAACTCGACCATCACTTCGACGGAACCAATCCCGAACTCAACGCCACCGGCAAAGACGTCGTGGTCATTGGTGGAGGTGACACCGGAACCGACTGTGTAGGCACCAGCCTTCGCCAAGGCTGCAACAGCGTTTGCCAGCTGGAAATCATGCCCCAACCACCAATGGAGCGGGCAGCCAACAACCCATGGCCCGAATGGCCCAAAGTCTATAAAATGGACTACGGTCAACAAGAAGCTGAAGCCGTGCAAGGTGCCGACCCCCGGAAGTACTTGGTCATGACCAAAGCCATCCTCAAAGACGAGGAAGGGAAGGTCAAAGGCCTTCAGGTGGTCGACATTACTTGGGGCAAAGATGAGCAAGGCCGCTTCGTCCCCGAGGAAACAGAGGGCACGCTGCGGACCATCGACGCCCAGCTTATCCTTCTGGCCATGGGCTTTGTCGGCCCCGAACAAAAGATCATCAACCAGTTCAAACTCGAAACCGATGCGCGTAGCAACGTCAAGGCCGAGCACGAGGTCTACACCACGAATGTAGAAGGTGTGTTCGCTGCCGGTGACATGCGCCGGGGACAGTCACTGGTCGTCTGGGCAATCAACGAAGGCCGCGGTGCCGCACGCGAATGCGACCGCTTCCTGATGGGCAGCACCCAGCTACCGTAAGGCTCTAAGGGAAGACTCCCCGATCACAATCCAAGCCCTCCGCATCATGCATGCCGGGGGGCTTTTTTGTGCCATTGTTACTCCCCCGTTGCTAACACCAATGTTGAGTTGGTATTAGCCCCGCTCCCCAACCATGAAAACAACAATAAACGATGCTTCAGAAAATAAAACGGTCGCTCCTAGACACCAACGCTAATAATCTGAATCTGAATAGACTGATGCTCTGGTGGCTCTCCCCATTCATCCATCAATCCTCGCTAATGATTAACCAGCCCACACAACATGAAACAATTTATCATTCACGCTTTTTCTCTTGCCGCTTTGACCACGGCGCAAGCAGCCATCACTTCGACAAGCAATGGCAACTACACTGATGGGAGCACGTGGGATGGTGGCAACCCACCTACAAATGGAGAAGACTACATCATCCAGCATAATGTGGAACACGCAGCAAACGGAACCTATTCACTCGCGGGAGACAGCGTCACCATCAATTCCGGATACCTCCGGTTCACGGGAAATGCACCAAGCTCGAGTGCCTCCAACATTACAGTCAACAATTTGGCATTAAACGGAGGCCGCCTCGATTTTCGTTCATCCAACCAATACGCAAGAACCATGAATCTGGTCAGTGGCTTCAATGTGTCCACCGACAGCCAAATTCGCATCGGTGACGGAGGAGAACAATTCGTCATGAACGTTAGCCTTCAGGGTAACATCACCGGAAGCGGCAATCTGAACTTTGTATCCAACGGAGGTAACGGAAGTGATGATAAAATGAACCTCAATATCACTTCGGCCAATCTCGGCTATTCCGGAAATTGGAGTATCAACTCAATCGACTCCGGATACGGCTACCTCTATGCCAATTCAGCGAATGCCCTTGGCTCTGGAAGCCTGACTCTCAATACCCGGAGCGCGTTGGTGGCAGGAGCCACGACCAGCTTGGACAGTCTTCAAGGCGTCACGCTCACAACGTCGACATCCATCCTGCAGCTCACCAACGCATGGGTCAACCATGCCGCTAGCCTCAACATGCAAGCGGGAACGCTCGACCTTGCGGATTCTGATTCTATAATCGGGGATTTCAGCATCAATGGCAACAGTCTCGCAGCAGACACTTACGACTCCGCGGCACTCTCTGCGCTCGGATTTGGTGGCAATTTTACAGGAACTGGCACCATCACCGTCATTCCGGAACCCTCTTCCGCCGTGCTCGGAAGCCTCGGTATCTTTGGCATCCTTCTACGCCGCAAACGCTGATCATCTCGAATGGGACGCCATACGGGCGCAACCTTCAGTTCAGAAAAAAGCGCTCTAGCTTCCCTCTCCAGTAGCGGGAACGACCTCCGCGCCATCCACTTTGTCAACCTGGACCTTATCCACTGACGCCTCTTTCTGCTTTGCTGACTCCTTGATGATTCGCCGTTCCTGCTCCTCCGTGTCCTTTTTCCCCTGACTGATGGCAACACCAAGCCAGCGTAACTCATAGGTATTATCCAACGCCACCTTGATCATCATGGTCAAAGGCACCGCCAACAACATACCGACTGGCCCCCAGAGAAAACCCCAAAACAGAACGGATATCACAATCACCACCGTCGACAGACCAAAGCGCCGACCCAGCAATGCCGGCTCCATAAAGTTGCCGAGAAAACCATTAATCACCAGGTAGCCACACGCCACCGCTATCGCATGACGCACATCGTGGGTCAACAACGCCAGCAGCATCGGCGGCACTCCGGCAATAATCGAGCCGACAGCGGGAATGTAGTTCAAGGCAAAAGCGAGCAAGCCCCAGAGTAATGGAAAGTCCAACTCGGCGGCCCAACACAACAAGCCCGCCAACACTCCGGTAGCGATACTGATCAGCGTTTTGATCCCCAGATACTTCTGGATATCGCGGGTAGCGCTGAGCATACGCTGCAAATTCGGACCACGAGCTTCAACAATGGCTTCAAAACGACGGCTGAAAATCCGAGCCTCCCCGAGCATAAAGACCAAAAGGATGAGCACAATAAACGACACCTGGAAGGTATCGAACACCCGAGCAAGCAATGAGGTGATGTTGCCTTTAAAAAAGTCGACAATTTTATCCGCAGTCAGGAACTTCTTGATCTCCTCCTGCGCATTTTCCACCTGCCATTCTTCAAGCTTGGCTCCGGTATCCAGAGCCACCCCATAGAGCTTCCGCCCGTAAGTCTCCAGTCGATCCCCTTCAGACAGGTCATTGATCAGCATGGCCGCGCCTATGATAAAACCGGTCAGAAAAGCAAACACGACCAAGACTGTAATCAGCACCGCAAATATGCGGGGAACCTTGTGCTCACGCAGCCAGTTCATAATAGGAAAGCTCACTGCGGCTAAAAAAAAGGCCAACGAAACCGGAATGAAAAAATTACGCGCCAGATGAAGACCGCTCACGACGACCACCGCCGAGGCAAGTAAGAGCATCGCTTTGTAAGCTTCTACGGGCTTGGTTGTTTCAGGGGACACGAAATAAAAATCAAAAAAGAGGTGTTAGGTAAGTGCATACCCGAATCGGGTTTCAGGCATGAGCAAGGTCTCCCAGTATGCCGTTCGCAGGAGGCACCCAAAAGACATCAATCTAAAGGGTATTTCCATGAACAGCCGACTCACCCGTAGCTCCTTGAAACGAGGGGCGAGCGCCGGAATGGCGGCATCATACGCTTGTTTGACCACTGAGGCAATGGATTCATTCATTTTTCTTAAAATAATTTTCGCTCCTTACAAACGAGCAGCCATGCCGTTTCTTTTTACCCGTTCCATCGGAGCTACAAGCCAAGAATAGATCACCCATAAGCGTATAGCAAGCTTGCCACTTGTGACAAAACTGCCTAGATTCCCTGCATGAAATCTCACGAGGTTCTCAAGGAGGCATTTGAACAAAGCAGCCCTAAATCCATTGCTTCAGAACTGGGGGTCTCCCTCTCGCTTGTCTATAAGTGGGCACAAGATCAATCGGAGCTGGGATCAGGGAGCCGCAACCCCTTGGATCGGATTATCGAGATCTATGACAACACCCGGCACCAAGCCATTATCGAATGGCTCTGCGAACAATGTGACGGTTACTTTGTCAACAACCCTCAACCCCCTAGCGAAGAAGACTACAAGGTGCTTCCAGCCACCCACGAAATTGTCGGCCAGTTTTCCGCGCTCTTACACCGGATTTCCCAAGCGGCATTAGACAACTCCATCACCCCGGACGAAGCTGAAGACATTCGGCACAGCTGGGATTCTTTGAAAAGCTATGCCGAAGGTTTTGTCCGCTGCTGCGAAAAAGGAGACTTCGAACGGATTCCCAAAGAAGAAAACCCAAGGGGCTCCGACCCTTCAGCAAACACCCCTGCACCAAGGACAGCGCTCTACTAATCCACTCACTCTCACCGACCATCCTCCATAGGGCTCGAGCCATGAGTCCTGCCACTTCTGATCTTTATGACAAGTAGTCAATACCACTTCATCCGCAATATTCTGTTCCGCTTCGACGCCGAGGATGTCCATCACTTCACCATGCGCTACATGCGGAGCATGGAACAATTCGGTCTGCTGAAATGTGTCGCAGGGCGTATCCCCAGCTCCAAGCCCGTCGAATGCATGGGACTCACCTTCCCGAATGCCATCGGCCTGGCCGCTGGACTCGATAAACAAGGCAACTGCATCGATGCTCTTGGACGTCTCGGGTTCGGACATATCGAAATAGGAACCATCACCCCGCGCCCGCAACCAGGAAACGACCTGCCCCGATTATTCCGCATCATCAGCGAAGAAGCCATCATCAACCGAATGGGCTTCAACAACGTCGGCATTGAAGAAGGAGCTAACAACGTTGCTGCCTCGAAAAATTTCCGGAAGTCCGGCGGTATCGTTGGCTTCAATATCGGCAAAAATAAAATAACGCCAAATGAGCAAGCGACCGATGACTACCTCGCCTGCCTGCGAGGAGCTTGGGACGTTGCCGACTACGTCACCGTCAACATTTCATCTCCAAACACTCCCGGCCTCCGGGATCTGCAAGCCGCGGAAGAAACAGCCAGACTGATCGAGGCCTTAAAGCAAGAGCAGGAAAAACTAACAACCGATCGAGGTCGGAGGGTTCCGATCGCGCTCAAGGTTGCGCCAGATCTTGAAAACGATAACATTGCTGACCTTGCCAAGGTCTTTCTCGATGGCGGACTCGATTGTCTGATCGCAACCAACACCACGCTGGACCGAAGCAAGGTTGAGGGCTGTGATTTTGCAGACCAGCCGGGAGGACTCTCCGGGGCCCCACTCACCGACCACTCCACGGAAGTCATCGCCGCCTTTCACTCCCATCTGGGTGATCAAATCCCAATCATCGGAGTCGGAGGTATTATGAATGCCGAACACGCTCAAGACAAACTCAAAGCCGGAGCCAAACTCGTCCAAATCTACTCTGGATTCATTTACCACGGACCACCACTGGTCAAATCCATCATCCAAGCCACAGCCTAACCACCCCCAACCTTTTATCTTTCATCATGATTCCTAACATCCTAGCAGAACGTTACGCCTCTCCCGCCATCTCAAAAATCTGGTCCGCAGAAGGCCGCATCATCCTCGAACGAGAGTTCTGGATTGCGGTCATGAAAGCGCAGAAAGAACTCGGTCTCGACATCCCAGCCGAAGCCATTGCTGCCTATGAATCCGTCAAAAACCAAGTGGACTTAGACGCCATCATGGAACGTGAACGGATCACCCGGCACGATGTAAAAGCCCGTATTGAAGAGTTCTGTGACCTGGCTGGCCACGAACACATTCACAAGGGAATGACCTCGCGTGACCTCACCGAAAATGTGGAACAACTCCAGGTCTACCGTTCGCTCCTGGTCATCCGTGACAAAACCGTAGCGACCCTCAATCAGATGAAACAACGGGCAGCTCAATGGCAAGATCTCATGATCACCGCCCGAACCCACAACGTGGCAGCCCAACCCACCACTTTCGGTAAGCGGATTGCCATGAGTGGTGAGGAGCTCCTCAGTGCGCTGGACATGCTCGAACACCTGATTGCGACCTACCCGGTCCGAGGACTCAAAGGAGCGGTTGGCACCCAGATGGACCAACTCTCACTGTTTGACGGAGACGCGGCCAAAGCCTCCCAACTCGAAGCCAAAGTCTGCGCACACTTGGGCATTCCGGTCGTCTTCACCAATGTGGGGCAGGTCTACCCCCGCTCGCTGGACATGCGCACCGTTTCTATTCTCGCTGACATTGCCTCCGGCCCTTCTTCCTTCTGCCGAACCCTACGCTTGATGGCCGGCCATGAAACCGCCAGCGAAGGCTTCGCCAAAGGCCAAACAGGCTCCAGCGCCATGCCCCACAAAATGAACTCACGCTCCTGTGAGCGAGTCAATGGCTTCCATGTCATCCTCAAGGGACACGTCACCATGGCTGGAGGCCTCGCAGGAGACCAGTGGAACGAAGGTGATGTCTCCTGCTCCGTCGTCCGCCGACTGATGCTGCCGGACGCCTTCTTCGCTCTCGACGGGATGTTCGAAACATTCATGACCGTGCTCGGCCAAATGGATGCCTACCCCGCTGTTATCGAAGCTGAAAACAACCACTACCTGCCATTCCTGATGACCACCACCATCATGATGGAAGCAGTCAAAGCCGGCGTGGGCCGGGAAACGGCCCACCGCGTGATCAAACAACATGCTGTCGCTACCGTCAATGATCTGCGTTCTGGACGGATCAAGGAAAACAACCTGCTTGAACGGCTTGCCGACGACCAGGAAATCCCGCTCGGCCACGAAGAACTTGAACGATTACTCAGTGAAGGACGCGAAAATACCGGCACCGCACAACCTCAGGTAAGCCATTTCACCGATAAAGTTCAAAAAATTTCTGAACAGTATCCTGAAGCAGCATCTTACCAACCCGGAGCCATTTTGTAAGCCCCCTGCGCTAAACGCTCACATTTTTAATACCTCATTGCCCCTCCCCGTATGGGATAGGGGCATTTTTGTGTTCATAGCTGTAATTTTAATATAACCAAATCATCAAAACACCTGCATAAAACTGAAAAGCAAAACAATTATAATTTTTCCATTTATTTAGCATTTTTTATGAACATTTCCCACACTCAGGGGTCTATGACAGTGAGGACAGCGTGCAAGACGCGTCGTTCTTATTCATGTAAGGGTGAATTGCAGAACTCAATGCCAATCAGATAAGCGTGTTGGTATTGAAGTCGCAGAAAAACCGTAGGCAAAGCCCCCCTGAGCCTACGGTTTTTTCTGTACCCGTGTTTTGCTTTACCCGTTCTTTTCCGCCCCCCGTTTCTGCCCCCCGTTTCTGCCCCCCGCCCGCTATCTCGGGTGTGAACAAGCTTTCCCAGAGTTGCGTATTGTGTTCCTACTCGGTCGGCACTAGTTTCATCGGACATCACCTTATACCATCTTCATATGGCCATCCCATTAAAAACCAGCCAAGTCATTTGCTTCTACGACATCCAGTACCGCTGGATCAAACGCAGTACGGAACGGGGCGTCGAAGTCAGGGTCGAACTCTGTGAGCACCCCCAGGGCCAGATGCTCATTACCCAATGCCCCCGTGTGTTCCGGGACTCCATGGTCGAAGACATCATTGAACAAGGAAGAGACCTTGGCTGGCAACCGGAAGAAAAAAAAGCAGCGATGCTGACCCGTCTGACCAAACGAGGGCTGGTGGTGATCGAAGACGCAGCAGACCAATAACACTCAATTCCCGAACTCAATTCCTGAATTTCCGTTCACTGAGCACCAACCCAAACCATGCAAATCCATTCCGCCCAGTTTGAAATCAGCGCCCCGGATCTCGACTCATGCCCGGAATCCGACCTCCCCGAATTTGCTTTTATTGGTCGATCGAACGTCGGCAAGTCTTCACTGATCAATACGCTGACCAATAAGCACAACCTAGCCATGGTTTCAGCCAAACCTGGCAAAACCCGCCTGATCAACTTCTTTAGAATCAATCAGAAATGGGACCTCGTCGACCTCCCGGGCTATGGCTATGCAAAAGCATCAGGCCAAACCAGGAACAAATTCAATGTCATGGTCTCGGATTATCTGGTCAAGCGGGACAACCTAAGCTGCGTCTTTGTCCTGATTGATTGCAGACACGAAGCCCAAAAACTCGATCTCGAATTCACGGCATGGCTCATCGAATACCAGATCCCGTTTGTTCTGGTCTTCACCAAGACCGACAAAGTCAAACCTACGATTGTGCAAAAACACATCGATTACTTCAAAAAGGCGATGTCGGAGTTTTGTGACGGCCTTCCCCGAATTTACACCTGCTCTGCAAAAACGGGCACGGGCCGCAAGGAAATCCTGCAATTCATCGATCAGGCTGTCGTCAATTTTTCCCGCTACTAAGCGCGTCCCCACCACAAAAAATGGCAGCCCCGCATCAACGAAGCTGCCACCTGATTCTTCTATCGAGAAGCTTGATTATACCATTCTCCCAGTTAAATTTGCAGAATGGTTTGAGTTTGAGATGATGATTCAGTCAGCAAGCTGAATGGCAAGGGGGCGCTGAATCTTTTAGATTTTACCGTTGTTGCGCGTCGGTTGCATAGCCCGCTATGCGCCTTCCTTGCGCCTAGTTAAAATCGAAAACCTTCAGTGCCATTCGGCCAATTTAACTGATCAAATGGTATTACTCGACAATGCCGTAGGCTGAGAGGGCATCGAGGATTTCCTGACGGGCATTCTCAATCGCAGGAACGGCCGTTCCCGTCAACTGCTCGGCAGTGCTCTTGTAAAGCTCACTCGTTGCCATCAACGCCTCGGTAGGCACTTTGAAGCTGGTGCCTAGCACCTCACGCTCATCCATCCGCTCCTTGTTAAGCAAAACGTCCGCTTCCGGCACGCTGTCGCACAAGAACTTGCGGAACATCTCCTTGGAGTTTTCAACAATCTTGCCATCGGCATAAGCCGGCTTGTCCCAGTAGCGCGAGGAATCCAACGTTCCCACTTCGTCGATGTAAATCATCGAGTAACCGTCTCCGGATGCATTCGGAATATATCCAAACTCAAATTTGGTATCGACCAGCAACTGATCGGCCTGATCCGCCTGATCTGAAATAATCTTGAAGCCTTCGGCTAACAGCTTTTCATAATGATCGACATCCTCGGGGGAATGGAAGGCAAAGGCTTCGTAGTTGTCCAGAATCTGCTGACGAGTCACATTAACATCGTCTTTTTCCGGCACGCCGGGAATCCCCTGCAAAATACCTTTGGTCGAAGGAGTAATGAGCAATTCATCCAGCTTCCCTCCGTTCGTCAATCCCTCAGGCAGTGGAATACCGCAAATATCACGCTCCCCACGTTCATATCCACGCCACATACTTCCTGTGATATACTGACGGGCAATCCCCTCCACCATCACAGGTTTAGCCTTCTGGACAATCCACACCAACGGGTGGGGAGATGCCAGAACGTGATTGCCAGCCAAACCGGCTTTTTCAAATTCTTTGAACCAATGCAATGCCGTTGCATTGAGAGAAGCACCTTTCCCGGGAACTCCCATCAAACCATCTTCACCCTGCCAGATAATCTCGTAGGCCGATATCCGGTCGCTGATGACCATCACAGCCAATTCCGTCCCGGGGGACACATCATATCCCTGCTCTTCAATAATCCGGGCACTATCTTCGGCCGTCAGCCAGTACACGGAACGCACTTTACCGCTGTGAACGCTACCTTCATGCCGAATCGGCAAATCATCTGTCTTTGCAATTGCGAGGTTTGATAAGCTCATAATGTCTTGTTTTTATGGGTTCGTTGTAGAAGAGGCAAAGGCCGGCCTCAAATGCCTGACTAGCGGAATACACGGCTCCATGCCGCAACTCACGGCAGCCTTTGCTTTCTGCGCAAATCCTAGCCAAGCAAAGAACCTTGCCAAGATTAATTCAACACGATTCATGCCATCCAGATCACTTTGACTCGACATTTCTTCATTCAGATTTCAATCTATCCGCATGCGTGAGACAACGGACAAGATCAAGGAATTCCTTCAATTCATTACCCTCCAGTTCATCCAACACCCGGATCAGGCTCAACTACGCGTTGCAGAAGTCGATGAAAACCACATCAGTTTCAGACTCATCGTGGCCCAATCCGATGTCGCCATGCTGATCGGCCGCAATGGTTTTACCGCCAGCGCCATCCGCAATGTCATGAAAGCCGCAGCCGCCAAAGACGGCATCCAGGCCAGCCTGCAAATCCACTCCCACGAAGAAGAGCGACAACGAATCGCAGCCATCGAGGCGAATGAAATCATCGACGGCGGCTCACCGGAGGATTAGACCAGAGGATTAGAATTCTGGAACGCTCCCTCATCGGGCCTGCAAACGCATCAAATGGGCCATCTCTCCCACACGAGATCAGCCACAGCCGTCAGCCAAGATGCTTCAGCCACAAGCTCTGCCAAACGCCCGGCCAAACACGCTGTCTTTCCATTTTCCTCTCAGCCCATTCTGACCTATTGTCGTTATCATGCTCTTCAAGCGACTCTTCAAGCACCTCCGCCTGATCATCCTGATTGCGGTCGGGTTGCTGCTGGGCATCGTCATTGGAGGTATCTACACCCTGAATCAAACCGGGGTAAACGACCAGTGGCGCCACAAAATTGCCATCGAGCTCGAAAACCTCGGCATCATCGCCGACTTCGACAGCTTACGCTATGACCCGACTCGTGGCATGGTCGCCGAAGGAGTCCGCATCTACGCCGACTCAAGCCGAAAAGAAACCGTAGCCCGACTCAAGCACCTCGTGATTGATGTCGATAAAACCAAGCTCATGCGAGGCAAACTGAGGGTCAATAATGTCTCGTTGAAACGGGCCGAGGTTTCCATGCCTATTAACCCCAATGAACCGGACGGCCCGAGAGTGGTGATCAACAAACTTCAAGGGGACCTCTACCTGCCGGATAAAAACACCATCGAAGCTCAAAACGTCAAAGGTATGGTGGCGGGCATCCATCTGGAACTTAAAGCCAACATCTGGGGAAAAAACCTCAGCAAGGAACACGTTCAGACCTCACACCATCAAGAAACACGGATCAACCGCATCAAAGTAATCGCCAAAATCATCCAGGAAATCAGCCGCTGGAGCTGGCCTGAGAATAAACCACCTAAACTCAAAATCTACGTCGAAGGCAATCTCGACAACCCAGATTCATCCCACATCGACTTCGAACTAAGTGCCAGCTCGCTGGAACGAGACGGTGTGATTCTCAGCGATGTCCGGGTCAGAGGCGACTACCACAATAAACTCATCACCCTCGATCAGATTCAATTAGACGATGGATCCGGAAAACTCATCGCAAGAGCTGATTTCCATCCCAATACACGCAAAGGACGCTTTGAAGTCACCCATTGCAAGCTCCACTTGCAAAAACTAACGCGCAAACTGCTTGGACTGAATCCACTGCATGAAGTCACCTTTTCCACGCCGCCACAGATCACTTGCTCCGGCGAAGTCCGACTGGATTCAGAACTCACCCCGCAACTGCAACTCAATGGAAAAATCAACGTCGATCACTTCCACTTCAAAGGGATCCCATATCAAAACCTTGAATCCGAGCTTTCACTGCAAGGAAGCAACCTCTTTCTCACCAACCTGAAAGTCACCCACAGCGATGGTGAAATCCACGGCAGGCTACTACTCAAGGACAACCTGATACGTTATGACGCTCAGGCAACCCTTCCTGTGGAAGCTTACCGACCCTTCATTACCAATCCTAAAATCACCGAAGCGCTCAATAAGGCGTCATTCACAAAGCAGTCGAAAATAGAAATCACCACCACCGGATCTTATTCAAAAGACACACCGGCAGAGCGGATCTGCAGCGGCCATGTTCGACTCCAAAACTTCACCTATAAGGAAGTCCCCATGCGCGACGCCGTCGCGGACTTTGCCTTCGTTCCCGGCAAGAACACCTTCGCCAATATCCGACTCACCTTCGACTACCAAGACTACCCACTGCGTAAAACCTACGGGGGTCCCTCCTCAGGCAGGGTCGACAGCGACCAGGTGGTCATGGATCTCAAGGAGCGAATGGTCCACATCAAAAACATACGAACCACCGCTTGGCCGGCCCCGGTCGTTCGCCTATTTGCAAGCAAGGCAGCCGACCACTGTGAACAATACCGGTTTTTGCGCCCGCCCGGTCTCAGCGCCTCTGGCTCATTCGACCTGAATCAAAACCAAAAACGAACCGACTTCAAGATTGACGTCCATGCCCCCGGATCCACTCATTACCGCTTTCTCGGCGAAACCTTGTCGCTGAAACGGCTTCGCGGCCACGTCCGAATCCGACAGGGAAGAGTCGATGTATCCAACCTTTCCTTCTATACCTTCCAAGGCCCCTGCAAAGGTAAACTCACGGTCCACACCATTGAACGGAAGTATGCAGGAGAACTCCAATGGTCTCGCCTACACCTTAAAGATATCGGCCAGCTCTACCATTTTAAAAATGCCGAACGTGGATTAATCACTGGAAGAATCGATTTCAGTGGGAAACATAAAAACGTCGGCTTTTTCAACGGCAAAGGGTCCATCGCCCTTGAACGAGGCAACCTGTTCTCCATCCCCATGCTCGGCCCCCTGTCACCCGTCATCGGCTCCGTTCTCGGAGATAAGAACCCGACCAATGAGCATGCTGAAAACGCATCATGCACCTTCGCCGTGCGCAACGGCGTAGTCTACTCCGACAACTTTCTCGCCAACACCCGCTCGCTACGTTTCACCGGAGAAGGCAAAATCGACCTGAACAACAAACAGATGGACATGATGGTGCGCATGAACGCTCGCGGTCTATTCAGCTTGATCTCTCTCCCATTGAAACCGTTGATGGGGATGTTCCAGTTCGCAGGAACAGGCAACATTTCCAAACCCCAATGGAAAACCACTATTTTCACCTCACCAAAACGTGGTAAAAAAGATCCGATTTTCCGTCGTCCGCCAAAAGCCAGGGTCATCGGAGAATAGATCAACGTTTGAAGCTTACCCCAGCCTATTTCGATCATTCCTCCCTAGTCTGGCGCTTCCTCAACGCACCCCAAATCATCCCGCCTCCCCCCAGAACAAAAAGAGCCGGAAACCAAAGGGTATACCCTGCAGCCTTCGTGTCGTGTTGCAAAATCCCAGCCTCAGGACGCAGAGGGTCCACCCACACCGTATGGGTCGACCCCATTGGATAGGCCTCTTTCAAATGATTCACCTGCGACTCATCCTTCGTCCACTTCGATCCCCTCGGAGAAAAACGATTGGTCGTCATATCCCGCCCAGCAAACTCGTACCCATACATCAGATTCAATCGGTACTCCCTTGGCGAGCCGGAAATCTGACGTTCCTCGGTCTCTACCCTCAAAACCATGGCTTCCACTTGCGGCCACTCACGAGTTTGTTTCGCCTGCTGGTAACTCCGGAACATCAACCAACCAAACACCGCCCCGACAAGCATCAAACTGACCCCAATCAAACACAAAAACCAAACTCCTGAGCGAGTGCCCTTTTCCTCCTTGTTGCTGTCAGCCATACCCATCACTACGATGAAGTTCAAACGAACGGAACTCAAAACTGTGACAGACTCACCTCGGGTACATCCATCCCCAGGGCTCCTACATCAGGGAGGTTCTGTCGGTGATGCCTGCGGCGCTGACAGAATTGTCAGGTTTTTTAATTTTCAAAGATCATGGTTTGCCCAAAGCCTATCGCTCACCTCTAAAAAAATCCTGTAAATCCGCTTCAATCATGTGAATCATGTCAGCGACACAGGCTGATAGTCGCTAGTCTGCTCTCCCTGTATCCATCCTCTACGAACCACGGTTGACAGCCCCCCTCCGCTTGCCTAAATCTATACTTCAAACCGATCTTCCATCGATTCATCATGAGTTCATCCCAAGAAACATTCAAAGACAGCCGCTATAAAGTCCCCAATCTCGAACGGGCCCTCGTGATGATGGAACACCTGCTGGACCACCCTCTAGGGAGAACCGCCTCCGAGCTCACCGAAGACCTCGGCTTTTCAAAAAACAGCGTCTTCCGTATCACGATGACCTTGCTCAACCACCATTTTCTTATCCGCGATGAAAACAAACGCTTCCGCTTAAGCAAAAAACTTCTCCTCATGGGCTGCCGGAGTTTTGGTGATGCCCGCTTCATCGAACACGCGCTCGACATCATGCGGTCGTGCCGGGATGAAATCAAAGAGTCCGTCTTCATTGGCACCTTGGTCGAAAACGAAGGTGTGGTCATCGAGCAGGTTCTCGGCTCCCACCCGTTTAAATTCACCATCGATATCGGAGCCCGCATGCCCATCCATTGCGCAGCCCCGTGCAAGGCCATCCTCGCCTATATGCCGGCCGTCGAACGATCCTCCATCATCCAGCAGGCATCATTCAAACGCTATAACGAAAACACCATCACTTCAAAAAAAGCGTTCAACCAAGAACTCGAGTCCGTCAAGCAGTCAGGCTACGCCCTCGACCGGGCCGAACAAATCCACGGTGCCCACTGTGTGGCGGCACCCGTTTTCGACCAACACGGCTACCCCATCGCCGCTATCTGGACCACCGGCCCCTCCGATCGCATCCCCGCGGACTACTTCAGCAAGCTCGGAAAAACCATGCGGCACTTTGCCGACAAAATCTCCCACCGAATGGGATTTGAGGCGCTTGAAACCTAGGTTTCAGCAACATTCATCGAGCCACAGCATCCTGCCACCATCAAACACAGGGGGAAATCAGCCCTCAAGAGTTGTCTATATTTCAACTTTTGTTTTTTATGTAAATTTACAACTTTACAGAGCGTATCATAAGTCGTAAGAAAACGACGACATCAACCCTATCATCGATATGGAAACAACCATTAGCAGAAGAGCCTTTGTCGCCAGCGCCCTGAGCGCTGCCGGTGGAGCCATCGTCACCGGATGTAAATCCAGTGAATCTACAACCAGCAACCAGACCACAAGCATGACCAATTCCGACTTCTACAACAACGGAGAATTTGACGCAGACAAAGCCAAGCAAGCGTATTTCGATATGATGAAACGCTTAGGCTGCCCTACCCTCGAGCAATACAAAGGAGACCTTCTCTGGGCCATTGATTTCGGACTGGGCGATTTCGCCTCCGCCGGTATGGGCGGCGTCTTCTGGGCCAATGAAAATCACGAAAAAGGAGGATACCTTGGACATGAAATCTTCCTGCTTCCCGGCCAAATGATTGTTGAGCACGCTCATGTGGCTTGCAGTACCTGCCCACCAAAACGGGAGTCCTGGCTGGTCCGGCACGGATCCGTTTACTCATTCAGTGTTCAGGACGAGCCCAAAGGTTTCCCCGAAGGCTGCGTGATTCCTGAAAGCCAGCGTGACATCGCCACAGTAAACTCCGCCATCCTCGTCAAGGAAGGCGAAGTCGATCACCTCAACAAAGCCGAAGCCAAACACTTCATCATGGCTGGTCCTGAGGGAGCTGTCGTCACCGAGTTTGCCACCTTCCACGACAACGAAGGACTGCGTTTCACCAATCCGAACGTAAAGTTCTAAGCAAGAACACCATCAAACTCTGGGCTGAACACAGAGAATCATCTCCCAACACGGGAAGAACTCTGTGCTCAGCCTCAACAAGAAACAAAAAACAAACCAAACAATAACTATGCAAGAATTCAATCACGTTGGTATTCCTACCACCTTTGAGCGTGAGGGCGAAACCTACCTCGAAGATGCAAAACTCTACATCACCGACTTTGCCAACCACCCATACAAAATCGAATGGCTTCGCTTTGAAGAAGATTCCCCTATGCCGGAAATCTTAAAAACCACGGCACACGTCGCCTATATGGTGGACGACCTTGAAAAAGCCATGGAAGGCAAACAAACGTTGCTCGAACCATTCGAACCCATGGAGGGACTGCGCGTCGCCTTCATCCTCGATGATGGAGCACCCGTCGAATTCATGCAGGAAATCTAACCAACCACATACCCTATCCATTTCATCATGAAAAAATTAATCAATGACCCAGCCAACCTGACAGCTGAACTGCTCGAGGGATACACCTTGGCCTACCCAAACAAAGTCAAACTCGTCAACGAAAAGATCGTTGTTCGGGCAAACGAAAAAGCAGAAGACAAAGTCGCGGTCATCAGCATGGGAGGATCCGGACACGAACCTGCCGTTTCCGGTTTTGTAGGTGACGGCATGTTAGATGCCAGCGTCGTGGGAGATATCTTTGCGGCCCCGGGCGCCCCCAAAGTCTTTGAAGCATTGCAAATGTTCAAACGAGACGCCGGCATTTTACTCGTCGTTCTGAACCACGCCGGTGACGTCATGAGCGCCAATATGGCGATGCAACTGGCGGAGCGTGCCGGAATCAAAGTCAAAATGCTGCTGACCCACGAAGACATCAGTGCAGGCATCGACACCCCGGTCGAAGACAAACGTGGTTTGGCTGGATGCGTTCCCCTTTACAAAGTCGCCGGTGCCGCCGCAGACGAAGGCAAATCCCTCGATGAAGTCTACGAAATAGCCGAGCGCTTCAACCAGCAAATGGCC
The DNA here is from genome assembly GCF_013391475.1 of Oceaniferula marina. Lineage (NCBI taxonomy): Bacteria > Pseudomonadati > Verrucomicrobiota > Verrucomicrobiia > Verrucomicrobiales > Verrucomicrobiaceae > Oceaniferula > Oceaniferula marina. The sequence goes on from NZ_JACBAZ010000001.1 coordinate 918,680, forward strand.
ACGCTCGCCGTTGCTGTCACTAACTGCACCCACCCGCAAACCGGACAGGCTATCTCTAACCTCGCCGACGACGAAATGGAAATCGGCATGGGCCAACACGGTGAAGCCGGCGGAGGCATCTCCAAGATCCTTACTGCTGATGAAACGGCAGAACGTATGGTGCTACCATTGATCGAAGCGACAGGAGCAAGCAGCGGAGACACGGTGCAACTCCTCATCAACGGTGTTGGCGGCTCGACCCTCATGGAAATGAACATCGTCTACCGGAAAGCGCACCAGATCCTCACCGAAAAAGGAATCACGCTTGTCCCAGGCATCGTCGACGAGCTCCTAACGGTTCAAGAGATGGGAGGGTTCCAAATGATCCTCTGTAAACTTGATCCAGATCACGTCACTTACCTCGAGGCTCCAGCCAACGCACCCTACTGGACCACGCAATAACTCAACACCACCCACGGGCAAGGGGCAATCCCCCTTGCCCGTCACTCACACCTGAAGCTCTTCACACCATGACCACTTCCCTTACACTCGATCATCTCAAAGCCATGTTCGCAGCGGGACTCACCGCCGTGACAGAAGCCAAGGAGGAACTCTCCTCGCTCGATGCCGCCACCGGAGACGGAGATCACGGCACCGCCATCTGCCAAGCCATGACGGCCATCTGCAACACGGCTGACAAAGGCACCGACCTCAAGCAATCGCTCAATGACATGGGCTTTGCCGCCATGATGGAATCCTGTGGATCCACCAGCACCTTGATCGGAGCACTCCTTCTCGGGATGAGTGACGGAGTCGATGGCAACGAACTGTCTCCGGCAGCCGTGGCAACCATGTTCAACTCCGGCCTCGCCAATCTCCGCCAGCAAACCAAGGCCGACATCGGTGACAAAACCATGATGGATGCCCTGATCCCCGCCATCACAGCGATCGACACCCATCAGGGATCCGACCTCTCAACGATGTTCAATACGGCAGCCAAAGCAGCAGCCGATGGCCGGGACGCAACCAAAGATATGGTTGCCAAGTTCGGGCGCGCACGCAACTTGGGGGACCGCGTCATCGGCCACACCGACGCAGGAGCAACGTCTATCGCCTTGATCTTCCAAGCGTTCGCTAACAGCCTCGACTAATTTTTATTTTCCAAACCCTACGAACTAACAACCAAATTCAAAAAAACCAACACGACCATGGCAGACTTAGATGACATCAGAGACGGAGACAACTTCGGCCTCAACACCCCGGCAGACACAAGCAGCTTCTACCTCAAAGGTATGAATAGTGCTTCATGGGGAATCAAAAACCGCATGTCCCGTATCTTCAACCGCGAATCAGGCCGCACCGTCATGCTGGCCTTCGACCACGGATTCCTCATGGGACCCACATCCGGACTTGAGCGCATCGACCTCAACATCGCGCCTCTTGCCGAGGAAGCTGACTGCTTGATGGGATGCCGCGGCATGATCCGCACCTGTATTCCCGCAGAAAACACTAAACCCATCTGCCTCCGGACAGACAGCGGAACCACCATCCTCACGGAAATGAACCACAACGTGCTCATCTCCGAAGAAGATGCCATCGGAATGAACGTTTCCGCCATGGCCGCCATGCTCTCCATTGGTGATGCCGACACCGAAGCCACCACCATCGCCAACTTCAGCCGTCTGGTCGATATCGGCAACAAATACGCCATCCCCGTCATGGGCGTCACTGCGGTCGGAAAAGACATGGCCCGCGATGCTCGCTACTTTGGACTCGCGTCTCGCGTCTGTGCCGAGAACGGTGCCAGCATCGTTAAAACCTACTACACCGAAGGCTTTGAAAACGTCGTCGCGGCCTGCCCGGTCCCCGTCGTGATCGCCGGTGGCAAAAAACTCCCCGAACTCGAGGCCCTCGAACTTTGCTACAACGCAATCCAGTGTGGTGCGTCCGGAGTCGACATGGGACGTAACGTCTTCCAATCCGAAGCTCCCCTCGCCATGATGAAAGCGGTCAAAGCCGTCGTTCACAACAATGCGACACCAGCTGAAGCATTCGACCTCTTCAACACGCTGCAGAACGAAGCCTGATGAATCGTTGAAAGGGTCGCTACCCAAAAACGTATCTAAAGGCGGCCGTGTAAACTCTTTTGCACTGCCGCCTCCTACTCTTTCTTCCCCACTCACTCCACAGGGATCTTCCGGATCCGCAAAGTGACTGACTGCAGGCAAAACAACGTTTAGCCGACCATCTTCAGCCGCATCAACAGAACACACACTAACACCGCATCAGAAACCATGAAACCCAGCATCATTGCCAGCGTCATCATTGGATTGAGCACCAGCCTCACGCTGCTGGCAAAACCCCGAGAACTCAACTACGGAACCAAGGAGTCTCTTGAGCTCGCCATCCAGGATTTGATCAACACCCACGGGAAGGCCTATCCCAAAGGTCCAGCATTCTTAAAACGCCTGAAACAAATCAATGACGAAAAGGACCTGGCGAAACTTCGTAAAGAGGCTCTGATGGCCAACCCTGCCATCGATTTCGACCAATTACTCATCATCGAGCGCAGCGTCAACAAACGCTGGCTTCCCGCCAACTGGCAGTGCAACTCCAGCTTGCCTAAAACAGGTCACAACAACAACATTTCCACCCTTTCTCTCAAAGACGGGTCAACCAAACAAATCTTCAAGCCAGAAGGAGGCAAATTTCTCGGCGACCTTGAGCTCCACTTCGACGCCGACAAGATCATGTTCTCCTCCATTGGAGAACACGGCGCGTGGGCGGTATTCGAAATGGATCTAAAAAAAGGAGCCCAACCAGAACAAATCACCCCTCCGATTGCAGACATCGACTGCATGGACCCATGTTATCTTCCAGATGGCAGGATCATCTTTGCGTCAACTTCCGGGTTCCAAGGTGTCCCTTGCGTCGGTGGTAATGATATCGTCGCCAACCTCCACATCCTGGATCCGAAAACCAACAATATTCGCCGGATCTGCTTCGACCAGGAAAACAACTGGAACCCGACAGTCCTACCCAATGGAAAGATTCTTTTCCAACGCTGGGAATATACGGACTCGGCCCACTACTTCAGCCGCCTGCTGATGCACATGAACCCAGACGGAACCAACCAGAAGGAATACTACGGTAGCAACTCCTACTGGCCAAACTCGATGTTCTATGCCCGCCCGATCCCGGGAAGTTCCAATAAATTCATCACCATCGTCACCGGCCACCACGGCGTCGCCCGTGCCGGGGAATTAATTTTATTCGACAACAACAAGGGCCGTCACGAAGCCGATGGCGTGATCCAGCGCATCCCGGGCCGAGGAAAAAAAGTCGAGCCGGTCATCAAGGACCGACTGGTCAATGGATCCTTCCCACTATTCCTCCACCCATACCCGCTCAGTGAAAACCACTTCATCGTTTCCATGAGTCTGGACGGAAAACACTTCGGCATTTACCTCGTCGACACCTTCGACAACATCGTGCCGATCCAAGAAGCGAACAAAAATGCACTCACCGAAGCCATCCCACTGAGGAAGACGGCTAAGCCACCGGTCAAGCCCGACCTCGTCCGCCTCGACCAAAAAGATGCTACCTTCTATATTCAGGATATCTACGCTGGCCCCGGCCTCAAGGACGTGCCCCGTGGAACGGTTAAAACCCTCAAAGTTTACACCTACGAATACGCACCTCGTAAACAAGGTGGCCACTACGCCATCGGCATGGAGGGGCCCTGGGATGTGCGCACCGTGCTCGGCACCGTGCCTGTCAACAAAGACGGATCCGTGATGTTCAAGGCTCCAGCCAACACCCCGATCGGCTTCCTGCCGCTTGACGCCGAAGGCAAGGCCTTGCAAATCATGCGCTCTTGGGCGACGGCCATGCCAGGCGAGGTTGTCTCCTGCGTCGGTTGTCACGAACCACAGAACATGTCACCGACCCCACGCCCAACGATGGCCTCCAAAATGGCACCGAAAAAACTCACCCCATGGCTTGGAACCAAACCACGTGGGTTCAGCTTCCACCGTGAAATCCAACCGGTTCTCGACGAATCCTGCGTTGGCTGCCACACCACGGAACTGGCGAAAAAAGATGGTCGCCCGGACTTCGAAGATATGAAAAAATCCTACTTCGAACTCCACCCCTACGTGCGCCGGAACGGACCCGAAGGTGACTACCACTTGCTCACCCCTCTTGAGTTCCACGCTGACACCAGCGAACTGGTTCAAATCCTCCAGAAGGGACACTACAATGTCAAACTCGGCGAGGAATCATGGGAAAAACTCATCACCTGGATCGATATGAACGTGCCTGAGCACGGAACATGGACCGAAGCTCCAAAAGGCCGAGGATCCAAAACCGAGGAGTTCCTCGGACGCCGTGCCGAGACCCGGAAAAAATACGCCGGTCTCGAGGTCAATCCGGAAGTGGTGCAAAACCCATACACCGAACGCAAAAAGTTCATCGCCCCACCCGAGGTCACCGAAAACAAGACCAAGCCTGAAACATCCAAGCATTGGCCCATCGCCCCAGACAAGGCCCGGGCAATGCAACAAGGAAAAACACCGCTTAGTGTCGATCTCGGCAACGGCTCGAAAATGACCTTTGTCTATATTCCTAAAGGCGAATTCATCAATGCCGAAGGGAAAAAAGAGCTCGTGAAAAAATCCTACTGGATGGCTAACACCGAGGTATCACTCGAACAATACCGTGCATTCCAGAAAGAATACAAAAACGGAGTCTACGACATGCACTACAAGGACCAGGTGGACCGTGGATACTACATGAACGATCCCAAGTTCCCCGTCATCCGGACCAACTGGGATGAAGCCAACGCCTTCTGTGACTGGCTAGGTAAAAAGCTTGGCAAACAAGTCAAACTCCCGAGCTCCAGCCAATGGGAGTGGGCATGCCGCGCTGGTTCGGCCTCCCCGGTCAACTATGGTGAACTCGCCGATGACTTTGGTAAACACGCCAACCTCTCGGACGTCAACATGAAGAAAATGGCGGTCAAGGGAGTCAACCCCAAGCCGATCAAAAACCCACCACCTCATCTCGATTTCATCCCTAAGCGTGATGATGTCAATGACGGTGTTCTTCACCTCGCCAAAGTGGGCAGCTACCAGCCAAACATCTGGGGATTGCATGATATGCACGGTAACGTCGCCGAATGGACCAGCTCCGATTACGCCGATGACAAAAAAACCGTCCTCGGTGGATCATGGAGAGATCGTCCGCACCGTGCAGCTGCCGGATTCAGCCTCGGCTTCCGTCCATGGCAAAAGGTTTACAACGTAGGTTTCCGAGTTATCATCGAAGAATAACGATAGGAAGAGACCATGATGATCCAAACAACCTACGCACAAGCATCCTGCCGCTTTTTACTCCTTCTCAGCATCATGGCCATCCCGGCCATGATGTTGGGCTCGGCAACAGCAGCGCCTCCCAGATCTCCCGCGGATCTGGAGCTCTCGGAAGACAAAGAGACGCTTTACGTCGCCGAACACACAGGAAAAAGTGTCGCGTGGGTTGAAACCAGAACCCGCAAACTCATGAAACGGGTGGCTCTTCCCGCTGAAGTCACCGGCATCACCCGTCATCAACAAAAACTCTACGTCACCAGTAAGGACCAACTCGGTGCCGTCCATGAACTGAACGCCTCGTCGGGGGAAATTCTCCGCACCTTAAAAGTCGGACAAGGTGCCCGCGCCCCTATTGTCAACAGCCAACGCAACGAACTCTACGTCTGCAACTACTTCATGAACACCGTGTCGGTGATCGACATTGACACGTTCAAAGAAAGTAAACGCATTCCCGTGCTGAGAATGCCCAATGCCACTGGCATCACCAAAGACGGACAAACGCTTTATGTTGCCAACCTACTTCCTAACGGAGCAAGCAACGTCGAACACACAGCAGCCAAAGTCAGCTTGATCGACTGCAAAACCCACAAGGTGATCAAGCACATCGAACTTGCAAACGGCAGTAACGCGCTCAGAGACATCACCCTCTCCCCCGACGGACATTTTGTTTTTGTCACCCACTCCCTGGCCCGCTTCTTGGTCCCCACCACCCAACTTGATCGGGGTTGGATCAACACCAATGCTTTCAGCATCATCAACACAAAGACCCAGGAACTCTATGCCACCATCCTGCTGGATGACATCAGTCAGGGCGCAGCCGGCCCATGGGGAATCGATATTTCATCCGACCAAAAACACATCTTCGTGGCCCACTCCGGCACGCACGAAATCAGTGTCATCGACATTCCCGGACTGATCAAAAAAATTGAGGAAACCGAGATCAGGGAAGACCTCGAATACAACCTCTCCATCATGTCGGATATCAGAAAGAGGATCAAAGTGCCTGGAAACGGCCCCAGAGCCATCCTCAGCCACGGCCCCGGCGTTTGGACCGCCCAGTATTTCAGTGACGACCTGACTTATGTGGATCTACGCAAGGGAACGGTCTCACCCAACATCCTGAATTTCCCGATGAACCCGTCGATCAAGATCTCCCAGGCACGCAAAGGGGAAATCATTTTCAACGACGCCACGTACTGTTTCCAACAATGGCTCTCCTGCAATGCCTGCCATACGGAAGAAGCCAGAATGGACGGACTCAACTGGGATTTGCTCAATGACGGCATCGGCAACCCGAAAAATGCCAAAAGCCTGCTCTTCTCCCACGTCACTCCGCCAGCGATGATCACCGGCATTCGCCCCAAGGCGGAAGTGGCAGTTCGCGCCGGTGTCCGCCACATCCAGTTTGCGTCTGCCACCGAAGACCAATACGAAGCACTCGACGCCTACCTGAAATCACTCAAACCAGAACCCAGCCCTTATCTCGTCAATGGTGAGTTAAGCGACGCAGCCAAACGGGGAGAGAAAACTTTCAAATCACCAAGCAAGGGAGCCTGTATCGTTTGCCACAACGGCCCCTATTTCACCGACATGCAAAAGCATGATATGAAGAATGCCGGTCCAGCCGACCGAACCTCCGTTTGGGACACGCCCACCTTGCGCGAAGTCTGGCGCACGGCCCCCTATCTGCACGATGGTCGCTCGGCTACCATTAAAGAGGTGCTGGTCAAAGAAAACCATGGCGGAGCTGCAGACAAGCTCGACAAAAAACAGATCGACGATCTCGTCGAATACGTGCTCAGCCTATAGACAAAAGGACCGGCAATACGATTGCCAGCTGGGTCCTTCTGACAAAACGACCGGATCAGCCTTCTATCAAAACCACACCGTATCGAAGAGCCAACGGTCCATTCATCGCACGGCTATGAATGATAGGTAAGGAATGATAGGTAAGGCTGATTGGCCTCAATCAGCCGCCAGAGCCTCACCATAAACAGGCCTCTCTCAAGGTGCCTTGTTCCAGAGCCGATCAGGCGTGGATCAGCAGAACGGAATCGACGATCTCGCCCTTCTGTCCCATATCGGAGATCACCACCAAGGGTGTTCCATCGCGGACAACGCCCTCATCCTTCAGCATGGCGACGGCCTTGCGCAATAACGAGTCCAGATCATCACCGAAATCGATCTGGCGAGCCGTGACACCACGAGCCAAGACCACCTTTCGACAGGTTGAGGCATTCGCGGCAAAAGCGTGGATATTGGATGTCGGCCGGAACAGAGAGGCTTGAACCGGCATGTAGCCACGGCGGGTAAACACCACCAACTGCGCCTCAGGAATGGAATCCACCAGTTGAATCGCAGACCGCACGGTCTTTTGGCGCTCGGTGCGTAGCACCGCGTCCTTACCATACCCCATACCGCCACTGCGCTCAATCCGGCGCGCAATACGATCCAGAATCTCGACACATTCAATCGGGTACTTGCCGACACTGGTCTCACCACTGAGCATCACGGAATCAGCCTCTTCGAATACAGCATTGGAAACATCCGTCACCTCGGCCCGGGTGGGCAATGGGTTGGAAATCATCGACTCCAACATATGTGTCGCTACGATGACCCGTGTGCCCAATTTTAAACAACGCTGGACAATTTTACGCTGCAAAATCGGCAACTCTTCAATATTAACTTCAATCCCCAAATCTCCACGTGCCACCATAATCACGTCCGCAGCCGCAATGATATCGTCAATGTTGCGAACAGCCTCCTGGTCCTCAATCTTGGCAATAATCTGGGCATCTCCGCCACCTTCAAGCATTGCTGCATGAAGCTCCCGGACATGCGCCGCATCCCGGACAAACGATCCGGCAATGTAGTCAACAGCGCAGTCACATGCGACCGCCAGATCCAAATGATCCTTGCGGGTGAGTGCCGGTAGATTCAAACGAACTCCGGGCAAGTTGATATGGCGGCGACTCCCCATGGTTCCATCGGTCTTCACCTCACAGATGATCCGATCCACATTGACCTCTTTAATCAGCATCAACAGGTTTCCGTTATCCACGATCAGGCGGTCACCCACCGAAACATCGGCCATCAGTCCGACATAGTTCACCGTTGTCGACAACTCCATACTCGGAGCTGCATCCGCTTTGCGAAACTCCACCAAATCCCCCTTGGTCAATACCAGTTCACCATCCACATCACCGGTCCGGATCGAAGGCCCCTGCAAATCACACAGAATAGCCACATGCTCTTCCATTTCAGCTGAAATCCGCCGGATCCGGGCACAGACGTCACGCACCCAATCATGTTTGGCATGACTCATGTTCAGACGGAACACATTGGCTCCAGCCGCAATTAAAGATTCCAACATCGCATCGGAATCGGTGGCAGGGCCCAAAGTGCAGATAATACGGGTCTTTCGGTTGGTGCGCTTCATGCGGCGAACCCTATGAGAAGATCCCTAAATTTCAATTTGGAATTCCCCAATAGCAGATCATACGCCCCATATCACAAAAAATGCGCATTTTTGCAATTTCCTGCACTTCATCACTTGACCAGAACGTCAGGATATGTTCTAAACCGCGCGTCGTTCGACCGACACATCGATTAAGGACCGATGGCTGAGTGGTCGAAAGCGCTCCCCTGCTAAGGGAGTATGCCTCAAAAGGGCATCGAGGGTTCGAATCCCTCTCGGTCCGCCACGACCCCCGCTCAAGATTTCTTGGGCGGGGGTCGTGGCTTTTACAGACGGGAGGGATGAGAACGAAGTTCGAGCGCACAACCGCGCGTGCATCACGCGCAATCTTCCCCCAATCAAAATGCGGAGGAGCATTTTGCCACTTCCGCACAGCCCGCGCGGAGCAAGGGCAATCCCTCTCGGCCCGCCACTTTTTCACTTCCCCAATCTTGGCCAGAGTGGGCAGAACCAACCAAACTCTTTGGGTATAATTGAGTCATTTAACGGTTCACCATGGAAGCCTCAGTCAATATCACACCTAAAATACTCCAACTTATCGCCTCGATTGATGAATTCAAGGGGCACTGGCAGGCTTTTGGGGCTATTGACCGTGATCCGTCTGACACAACACAGAAAAACAGCCACCATTGAGAGTGTGGGCTCATCCACAAGGATAGAAGGCTCCAAAATGTCTGATGCTCAGGTAAAAATCTTGCTGGATAATATTGAAATTGAGAAATTCACTTCCCGTGATGAACAGGAAGTCGCAGGTTATGCCAAGGTCATAGATCTGATCTTTGACTCTCGGGAATTCCTCAATGTAGATGAAAATCACCTGCTCCAGCTTCACTCCACTTTGTTAGCACACTCTACCAAGGAGTAACGTCATCGAGGGGCATACAAAACTCTGGATAACCATGTCGCAGCCTTCGATGCCAATGGTAAGCAGATCGGCATTCTCTTTGAGACTTCACCCCCCTTCGATACCCCTGCCCACACGAAGACACGCCTTGAATGGGAGCTGCAAACTTTCGCGGGAGCTCACCACTCTTTTCCTACTTCAGTCAGGATATGAGTCTGTGCCAGATGCCTCGATTGAGCGGATTATTGAGGAGAATAAAGACAGCTATTACAGAGCATTGAGAATAGCGCAAACGTCATTCCAGACCACACCTGACTGGAACGCTTGGATCGTTTTCTTCCTGCGGACTTTATCAAAACAATGCGAGGTTCTAGCTCGGAAAGTCGAAGACCGTCGCATGCACGAAGGTAAACAGGAAGTCCGTATCTATGATTATGTGGATGATGATGCTCCCATGTTTGCCTCTATGTTCAGAAAACGTCTGAAAGGTTATTCCTCCATGGGTTATGAAATTTACGATCCTGAACAAGAACCTCTTGATCTGAAATAGCCTTATAAATAGAGTAACGCCATGAGCGAGTATCAGTGCTATCAGTGGAAAAAAGTGAGTCAGAGTTTAAGCCCAAAGCAGTATAAGGAAGTATCGAACTTGTCGTCCCATATTTCGGTGACCAGTAACTCAGCCGAGGTGACATATCATTGGGGTGATTTCAAACATGACCCACAAACCGTCCTAACGAGATATTTTGATATTTTCCTCTATGAGGCGAACTGGGGAACTCAGCGAGTGGAATTTAGGTTTGATATAGGGAGTGTTGATGTTGAGCAAATACAGGGTTTTGCGCTTGGTAATCTTCTTGAGGTCAAGCAAACTGAAGATGCTGTTTTCGTAGAGGTGTGGTTTGAAGAAAATTGGATAGAGCCTAGCTATTCATACTACGATCAGTATGAGGATACAGGGGACTGGCGTTTGGAAGCGTTTGAAGCAGTATATCGTCAAATTCAGCAAGGGGATTATCGCGGACTATTTCTTCTCTGGATGAAAGGCTGTGAGATATCTTCCATAGAGAAAAAAGTAGTGGCTCTACCTAGAGGTATGGCAAAGCTGGAGGAGGAGCATCGCATTCTCGCTGATTTTGTCGGAGTAAATGAAGAGTTGATTAAACAAGCGGCAGAACGGAGCCGTCCACTTCCTAGAACGAAAAAGGTTGAGAAGTCGCTGGATCTTCATTTGCCCAAATTGTCCATCGAGAAAAAAGAGGACTATGTGAAGCGACTTCTATCAGAAGATGCTCATTCTGTGCAGAGTGAACTGAAACGTGAACTTAGAAAACTAGGTGGTTATCGACAGTCCAGCTATTTGGGAGGTGATGTTTGCTATGATGATTTGGCGAATGCAGCTAAGCGTGAAGCTCGACTGGAAGCGCAAAGAATGAAAGAGGAAAAGGAGCGCCGCAGGAAAGAATACTTGTTAGAGCTGGGGAACCGTGAAGATGAACTTCTGGATCGCATTCATGAACTAGTTTCTGAGAAAAAGACAAAGTCTTATGAAGAAGCCGTGCTCTTGTTGCGAGGCTTGGAAGACCTTTGGGTATCGCGGGATGACCGCGAATATTTTATTCAAGCCGTGAAATGTATCGCAAACGAATTCCCCCGTTTAACGGGTTTCCGTGGTCGCTTGGAAAAAGCAGGGTGGCTTGAACCTGCGAAGATGACAGTTGTAGCCCAAAATCAGAGAGAACGATGGTTAAAACAAAACCCTTTGGATCAAGAGATTAACTTTAAGTTACTATGAGTGCTGAAATAGACGAATACAGGGAAGACCGGATCACCATGGGAGCTGTAGTGGATGCTTATGGGGCAGAAGAAAGAGCTATGGGCTGGTATTATTATCTTGAGGGGAAATCAGTTTCCCATTCCATGCTTTATGTCTGAGAAGAACATCAACGTTAACACTACGCAAGGACGACGTTTATTCGGTAAAACGGATGGCAGATGTCGAGGATTGCGACCATGACATCTATGTTATGGTCGAGTTTGATGATGACGAGCTTGCGGTGCAGCTCACTCAGCTTGAGCCCATAGGCGAGCTGGATGATGAGTCACGGGAGGCTGTCTGTGATTAGCATTATTGGTGTGAACGCGGCTATCAATTTTAAAACGCTGCTTTGTTTATCATGAAGGGGCGGAAAGAACATCTATCACTAGCATTGAACCAGATGGAACAAGTTACGTTCTGATTTCGACGCCAAAATCCTTTTCAAAGTGTTTCAACTGATCCTCTGGTTTCATGGCGATGATCGTCCTCAACTTGTTTTCAGAGAATCCACGCCAAAAATACGAGAACGAGCTGCAAAGTCAGGTCGCCCATCATAACTTCTTAGCCCTTGTTCAGACCTAGCCTCATACATCATCATTAATATAAACAACTTAGGGCCACCAACCTAACAACCAACAAGGGCTCAACCTAACGGTCAACACGGGCGCTGCCACCACCAACGAGTTTTTCAACTTCCGCAAGGGACGCCATCGTGGTGTCACCCGCTGTGGTCATTGCCAAGGCCCCATGCGCAGCTCCGTATTCAACCGCTTTGGCAGGATCCTGCAACTCCATCAAGCCGTAGATCAGGCCGGACGCAAACGAGTCTCCGCCACCGACGCGGTCGTAGATCTCAAGCGCCGGACGATGGGTCGCTTCATAAAACTCACCATCGTGCCAGAGAATCGCTCCCCAGTCGTTGATACTTGCGGTGACCACATCTCGCAGAGTGGTCGCAACGGCCTTGAAGTTCGGGTACGTTTCCACCACTTGCTTAATCATATGCTTGAAGCTATCCAGCTCAAGTCCGGTCACATTCTCGGAATCGACACCTTCCACCTCGAAACCAAGGCAAGCCGTAAAATCTTCTTCATTGCCGATCATCACATCCACGTAAGGAGCAATGGCACGGTTCACTTCCTGGGCCTTCGCCTTGCCGCCAATGGCATTCCACAGGCTGGGACGATAGTTCAGATCGTAGGAAACACGCACATCATGTTCCTGGGCCTTTTGACATGCCTCAATGGTGAGTTCAGCGGTGCTTTCCGAGAGCGCCGCAAAAATGCCCCCGGTATGAAACCAACGACTTCCCAGCGTGCCAAAAATATGATCCCAGTCGACATCTCCAACCTTCAGCTGGGAAACGGCGGTGTGTGCACGGTCAGAACATCCCTTGGCAGCTCTCATACCAAATCCTCGTTCGGTAAAGTTCAAACCATTCCGTGCGGAGCGACCAATCCCGTCGTCTTCGCGCCATTGAATCAACTGGGAATCAACGCCTCCCTGAAAGATAAGATCCTCCAGAAGGCTGCCAACTTCGTTTCTCACCAGCGAGGTTACGACGCCAGTCCGCAGTCCAAAGCAACGACGCAAGCCCCGGGCCACGTTGTATTCCCCCCCACCTTCCCATGCCTGGAACCGGCGGGTTGTTTTGATTCGACCCTCACCGGGGTCAAGGCGTAACATAACTTCCCCCATCGAAATGGAGTCGAACTGAGTATTGGCTTTTTGTCTGGTTTTCATTCTCTCGATGATCAGGTTAAATCGATTTTGTTAGCTGGATTGTGTTAGTTGGACGGCCTCGCTCGTCAGATGGGCAATGGTTTCAAACTCCCCGCTATTGACGAGCTTGCGATCCACCATCCACGAGCCACCACATGCCAAGACCGAATCCAGGGCCAAATAGGAAGAAATATTTCCGCTGTTAATCCCACCCGTCGGGATAAATTTCATTTCATGATACGGCCCGGCCAAGGCTTTGAGTGTCGGCACCCCTCCAAACGTTTCCGCGGGGAAAAATTTTACGGCCTCCAATCCATATTCCATTGCTCTGGCGATATCAGAGGGAGTTACGACTCCGGGATAAACCGGAAGCCCTAGCTCCAGGCTACGCTTGACCGCGGATTCGTGAAACCCGGGGCAGACAATAAAGTTAGCTCCGTTATCATGTGCAATGTCAACCAGCTCGGCACTGGTTACGGTCCCGGCCCCCACAAGCACATCCCCACGGTCCGATAGCGCCTGCATACATTGCGCGGCTACAGGCGTCCGAAACGTAACCTCGGCTATCGGCAAACCTCCCGAAACCAGGGCATCTGCTAATGGAGAAGCCGACTCCACTGAGTCAAGCACAACGACGGGAACAATACGACGATCTTGGATGGTTGCTTGCGCATTCATGACGGGGGCAACTTGGTGGATTCAAATCTGATTTAAAAGAGTAATCAGCAGCGTTTGTTCACATCTGAAACCGGACACTCACGATCCGAACACATCAAAAAAAACGTCACTACATTGCCCGTGTTGAATTTGATGGGAGAAATTCGCCAACTTTGATTTGCACTCGCTGGCAATGCTTGGACAAAACCGAGGCTGCGGCATCACCGCGATCCTGTGTTAGATCACTTCCCAAACAGCGAGAAATTCACGGGCGTTCTCTGGATCATTAATCAGGCACAAACCTGATTCCACGCCGGCATGGCTGATATCATGCAAGGTCTCTGCATCCATCCCCGACTTGCGCAATATCCGGAACAACCCACCGCTTCCAGGTTTGGATTTTTTTTGCAACTCGAGAGCGACACGCCCCATGGTCATGCGCACATTCAATTCAACCACATGCCGCAATGCCAATGCCCCGTCATCATCGCGGTAGACCATCGCGTCCACCCCGACGGGGCCTCGGTAATCGCCCAACAAACCTGACAGGGCTGCTGGTATTTTATTCCGATACCAATCCATCATCCCAGCATCGGCAAAAAGAAACTTCGCGACATCCGGATCAATTCCCCCGCCCCATTTCGGATAAACCCGGCTGCCCAAAAACCGCCCTGCACGATCATTCTGCATTTCAGTGAGTCCGATTTGACGAACCTGCCCATCCGCGCCCATTTCATACAAGGCAGAAAAATCCATCACTCGGTCGAGCCAGGGTTCCACGAGCACGCCGGCATGTTTGGCCAGACAACGCTTCAACCAGCGCTCAATCTCCGCATCCGAGGTTTCCTTACGAACCCGGAAATGACCGCGCCCGGCACAGGAAAAATTCGATTTGAGCAACAAGTCCCGATCCTGCCTCATGTTCTGAACCGCCAGTAAGGCTGAGTCATATTCAGTAAAAAACGCACCAACATCGTCGTGCAGCCCAAGACATTCGTTTAAGCGCACCCCGGCTTCCTTTGCCAGCCACCAGGCCGGGGCCTCCCTCCTCCATTTCCACTCTCCGGATTCCGAAACGGCATCAGCAAAGGGATCCAAAATCCGTGTAGCATCAGGCGACCACGCCCAGGGTCGGAGACCACCCAATTTTCGCTCCGCCATCGCATCCTCCACCCGCTCAAGCGAAACAATTTCGGGCAAATCGAAACCAAACTGCTTGAGTTTTGCCAAGTGCTGGTTCCCCGGGACGCAGCGCATCAACGACAAATCGTCTCGACGGCACCAGGCGATAGATAGGATTTCCAAATCCTGCTCCATCGCAGACTCCATTTTATTCGGCTGAAACACATCGCCGGTGAGGCTTGCCGCCACCGCTGACTCGGCATTCGGGTTGAACCAATGCACCACCGGCGTCCGCCCTCTCGATTGCTCACAAACTTCCAGATGCGCAATAAAATCGTCATCGAGCCCTGCGAGTCGGCGGCCCTCGACATTGAACGGAGCCATGCCCTTGGCTTTGGCTGGAGCCAAGGGAAAGCTAAGAGATTTTTTAAATGCCTGCCAATCACTATCGCTCTGGTGTTTCCACTTGCGGAACCATTTGACCCCGTGCCCCACATGCCCGATTTCATCCTGATAGATTTTTTCCAGCACCGCAGCCGTTCCCGTATCTCCGACCTGACGAAACAGCCCGGCGTAGTGTTTGGAAAAATCCAGATTCGACTGCTCGAAGGTCAGGTTCAAGCGGGTGACAAAATCCATGGGAGTCTCCATGGGCGCGATGAGTTTCCAAAAGTAATCGTTCACCGGCAAATCACCAAAATGAATCCCACACTCGCGCATCCGGCGCATGTACATCAAGGTGTGCATTTGCTCCTCCCGCATCGCCTCGTAAACGCCCTCCCGATACGCCTTGGGTGCGTCAGGAAACTTTAACAGCACAAGTGCCATCAACTCCGCAGCCATCAATTCATGGTTCGCCAGAAAATGCATCATCACTCCGCGCTCCCGATCGTCATCCATCCGATTCACTCCAGGAAAACTGGCTTTGACCCCTTTCTGGCTGATTCGCAGTGAGTCAGGCCGCCCCGGAGTATCAGGCTCCACAATCGCCATGCCCGGCTCATCGTCGTTGGCCACTTCAGGAGCCAGCGTCAGTTTTTCATCGAGGGAGTCGGCAAATAGAATCCTCTCAGCGGCTTCACGCATCTGCATAGCAGCACGTTCTGAAAGAACACCCGAAGAATCAAGGAGAGAATATGGCGACCCTGGCTGGGCCTAGCCCTCGAGCATGCTCGAAACCACGTGCAAATTGGCAATCCCCCTGGTCGAGAACTCATCCCAGAACCGTTTACTGACAGGCTCCAGCACTTGCTTGCGCTTTTGCTCGGGCAAGGATTGCACATATCCGGTTCCATGTTTGCGATCAAGTTCGCGCTCGGCCAGACGCCCGACCAGTTCTTCCCAAAAGATTTCATTGCGCATCACATCAAAGCTTTGTGCATAAAACGAGCCTTCTTCCTTTTCCTTGCAAAGCCTGAGCCGCTGCCGTTCGGGGTCGAGCTCCACCTCACGCCCCTGGCCGTTGTCCTGCAAGCGCTTCAGCACCTTGTTCAACAAATCATCATAGCGCGCGACACCTGAATCGGCCCCCGGCTGATGGTTCCAGAAAGTGGTCCAACAGGCGAGGGTCAGCATCTCAGAGAGCGTGAGTAGCTCGTCATCAGTGAAGCGCATGTGCATGCGGCAGATGTAAGATAATTGCCGGAAGATGCAAGAGCCAAGAAGCCCCCGATGAACACGACCAGCCCCCCTTCATATCAGGGGAGCGGCAGAAAAGAAACCATGACTCGCACGGTTAACGAGGCACAACAGTCGCAAGCTTGCCTGGAAACAGCTTGATTTCCCGAAGCCCTTTTTCACCGGGCACACGCACCTTCACGGTCTGCACAATCGGCGATTTCAGTGTGGCTTGCCGCAACCTTCCATTTTTCCATTCAATGTCAACGATGACCTCACCCCGGGCACGAAGCCCCTTGACCGAGCCTTTGGGGTAAGCCTTGGGTAAGGCCGGCAACAATGCGATTTCCCCGGCATGACTCTGCAAAAACATTTCGGCCATGCCAGCCGGGATGCCCAGATTTCCATCAATCTGAAATGGAGGGTGCGTTGTCCAAAGGTTGTCGAGGGTGTTGTAAGCCAACAAACCAGCAACACAGCCATGGGCACGCTCAGCTTGGCCGAGCCGGCTCCATAGAGCCGTCCTCCACGCCCAGGTCCAGGACCGGCGACTGTCGCCAACTTCCCCGCGCTTGGTTAATGAAACACGAGCGGCTTCCGCTAGCTTCGGCTGTTGAGCCAAGGTGATTTGGCTCCCTGGATGGACGGCAAACAAGTGACTCGTGTGCCGGTGGTTTCCTTTTTCCAAATCCTTTTCGCCCATCCATTCCATCAACTGCCCCCAACTTCCAATTTTCGGTCCATAGAGTTTGCCTAGGGCCGTCTTCAACCGCTTCTGCAGCTCGGGATCACGGTCCAAGACCTCGGCAGCCTTCAAGGTGCTGCTGAACAGATCCCACATCAATTGCTGGGCATGTGCCGTACCATCCTCATGGGGGCCATGCTCATGGGACCAGGCATTCGGCACCACCAGACTACCATCAGGCAACTCTTTCAGGCGGGGCAGCCAAAACAGACTGACACCCCGCATCCACGGCCAGGCGGATTTTTCAAGAAACGATTCATCCTTGGAAAACTGATAATGCTCCCAGTAATGCTGAGACAACCAAGCAGTTCCTTCGATATTCCAATTCCATCCGGTTCCCCCAAATGGGTTGATGCTCATCCGGGTGACAAATCCCTGGGTATCGCCACCGTAATGCAAGGCCGTGTGCTCCCGGTAAACCGGAACACCCGATGTCAGTAAATCAAACAGAGGACGAGACAATTCAGGTAGGTTGGTGGTTTCCGCCAACCAGTAGTTCATCTGCAAGTTGATGTTCGAATGAAAATCACTGCACCATGCCGGAGCGTTACTGTTACACCAGATCCCCTGCAAGTTCGCCGGCAGGGTCCCCTCACGGGAACTCGAAATCAAGAGGTAACGCCCGTAGTTAAACAACATGGCCTCCAACTCCGGGTCAAGACAAGGGCGGGGCAAGGCTTTCGCTTGATCCCGATATCGCTGGATCCTTTGGTTGATCGGCTTGGAGGCAAGGGCGGCATCACTTTTCCCCAAATCCAGAGAAGCTCGATGATAAAACGAGGTATAATCCTGCTCGTGCTCTGCCAACAAGGCTGGCCACTCTTTACCGGCAGACGCCTTCAAGCGGGGGGCCACTCGATCTGCAGGATCACCCTGCATCCATCCTTTGGCCCGGTCCATCACATAGTTCGTATCCGCAGCTAAAAACAATAATACCTCATCCGCTCCACGCACTTCCACGCCATCAGCCCCCTTCTTAACCACACCACCTTTGGCTCTGACCTGTACGCGAGCTTCATATTGAAGTTGATTCGGTAGTTGCCCACGCAACTTCAGACCACTCCCTGTCACCGAAACGGTTTCCATCCCCTTGTGCGCCCCCTCCAATTTGACAAGACCTCCAATCTGACCCGGCTGATCAGCCGATATCCGCCAGACGATTACCTGCCCCGGTTGGCTGGCAATCGCCTCGCGCTGGAAATTGACACCCCCGCTCTGCCACGATGTGGTATGCACCGCACGGGCAATATCAAGCTGACGCCGGTACCCCGCCGGCACCGACGGCTGAGCAGAGAGAGAGACCCCATCAAGGGAAATCTCAGCCACCTGAAAATGCTCCACACCTTTCCTCGGCGCAAAAACAAATCGGTAATGCCGGTATTTTACCGGACGGTCGAGTTTGAAACCAACCTTCAGCCCCCGTTTAGGCATCGGCGCAACGTCCACCTTTTTATCCAGCATCTTCCACGTTTTTCCATCATCGGAGCCCTCGAACATCCAATGAGCCGGATCGCGTGATGGCACATCATTCGCACTGGTAAAGGAGTAGGCATCAAGGGCCGTTTTTTCTCCTAAATCCACTTGCCAGGCCATCTTGCTCCCATGATGAATCACACACCATTTGCTGCCAAGATTGCCGTCAACCGATTGCGCCACCGTCTCTGACGACGATGAATCGACCGCTTTACGAAAACCCTCAGCTGCCCTGGGAGAGCTCAACTTAACGCCAGCCTTGGCCGAGCGTCCCTGTTCAAAAATTAAAAACCCAAAATTCTGATAGGCTCCAAACACATCCCCCTTGCCCGTTTTATTGTATTTCCCCGCTTTATTTTCGTTCCCCGTCCAGAGAGAGTCGACATTGAACTGCATCACGGCACGGTCCACATCGCCCATCACCACGCCGCCCAATGAGCCATTGCCAATCGGCAATCCCCCATTCTCCCACTTGCTCGCTGGGGAGTCAAAATACAGGACATGATCAGCATCCGAGGCCGACAGCTTTGGGCAGATCATTCCTGTTAAGGCGGCAAGAGCAGCCACGGTCATCGATTCTTTCATGTTCATCATCATGCTTATGTTTGGGTTTGAGTCCTTAGCTGCACCAATCAACAAGGCAGCTAAATCTGATAAAAAATCTGAAGCACATTACGACACAACGCCAGCAATCTTTCCTCAACATGACACCGAAAGAGACAATCGCGCATCACTCGGGCTCTTGTTCTGGCGGGGTCGTATCCCCTCCAGCATTTGGGGCCGTCGGCAACGGAACAGGTGCAAGTAGCCCCCCACTCTGGGGGAGAGCCCCCGTGGGACTCACCCATGATGGGGCCTTGGGAGAAATATCCGTAAACCATGCCAGCACGGAAATGCCAATCAAGCCAATAAAGCCGCCATAGCCAACCGTCATGGCCGTTGACATCCCCACCACCAATGGAGAAAAAAACAAAAGCCCCATCACCATCCAGCTCGGTTTGACTTCGTAATGATGCACCACCAACCGAATCCTCGACCTAGCCAAACCCAAACCCAAAAGAAGATAGCAGACAAACAAAAACAGGGCGTTGATATGATAGATCCAGCCACAGCCACCGCTCCGAAATGCACTTGCCCACAGAACCATGCTCCCGGATATCAGCAGGGAACAGGCATACAAAGCCATGACACCCAATTTTCCGCTCACGCCCTTGAATGCAGAGGCCCCCAAGGTCCCCGCAGATGTCAAGCCAGCAGCAAAAACCAATGACAAAGACAGGATGATATTGCGCCAAGGATCGATGCCGCCGATGAAATAACGAACAATCAAATACGGCAGCAGGGAAAGGAAGGTCAAAATACAGCAGCCCCAGATCACCAAAAATTTTCCCCGAACCACACGCCAGCGGTTTAAGCCGGTCATCTGCAGCAGTTCATGGTTCCCTTCTTCCAGCTCCTGCCCCATCAAAAGCAAGCCCCCCAGAGGCATCACCACAACGCAGACAGCCCACGCCACCATCCAAAACGGCCCGGAATCCATCACCAAGGCCAGATTAAACACCCCGGTCTTCTCAGAATACCTCTCAACATCCCCGAGGTGAAACTCAAAGGCCGTCGCCATCACGGCAAGAAGCTGAATAAAAATAAAGGGAAAAATAAACATTCCACGCCGCAAGCCCTGGCGCAACTCCTTCACGGTCATCGCCCCCATACGATCCAGCCAACCCAATTCAGCAGCATCCATTTCCTTCACGACCCCAAGGCTAAGCTAAGCACATGGATTCTGTCGAAAATTAAATGCACCGATACATCCCTGCCATGCAATCAATCAAAAATGAGCCAACTGGGACTCTCAAGCTTATCGATCACCAGATTTTTCTTCCCTTCCGGTGATTCATCAAAATGCAAGGTCAGCAAAAACGGCAATCCCATTTCATCCCTTAAATCTGCCGGGTTTTTAGCGTTCGACTGCATTAGCGCCAACATATCACGGCACCCTTTTTTGTCTCGTTCCATGTATGCCGTTACCAATTGATCACTATCCTTGTTCTCAAGACGAAACGACTGATACTTCTCATCATCCCGGTGCTGGTAAACATACAGGTCATTCCAACTGGCATACACACGCAACGACACCGGCACTGTCGGTTTCTCAGCTAAAAAACGATCCCAGTTCCATGGATTATAAAAAACATCTGTCTCCCAGTCGACTTTGAAAGAGCCATCCTCCAGAGACTCCACCCACAACTGCTTTTTAAACAAGCCGTCGCTTGGCAGTTCAATCTTCCAAAATGATTTACCAAAAATGGTTTTCGGCACCATCGTCGTCATCGACTCCAACTCCGCAACCTTCATCGAATGCGCCCGACTCTGATACCAATCCTCCATGAATGGTTGCACCCGTTCCGGGTGACGAACAAAAGCCAACTTGGCCTCAACGCTCGAAGCCTGTAAATAACCGGCTACGACCTTCCGCAACTCGAGAATCGCCTCCTTGGATCGGACAAGCTCGATTTCTTCCTTCGACATGGACCGAGCTTCAATCGGAATAATTTTCTGAGGTTCTTCATCAGGTTTTACTACCCACAATCCATATACCAGGGAACTCATACCAGCCCCCCCAATGAGTAAAATCAACAATGACAGCAAGCATAAGACTTTAGGGCTCCACTGCTTCTGCTGGTTCGGATGCTCGCTATCATCGAACAAACTTCCCGCTAAGATACTCTCCTCCACCTCCAACGGTTTTTTGGAGTCCGTATTGATAAGTTTTACATCATCCCCCAACATGGCAAACAAATCCTGACCTTCGGGTTCCGACATGATGATTACTTTAAGCGATGAATGAATCAAGTGGAACATCCCACATCCACAAGCCCATTACAAAATAAAAAAGATCTAAAATGAAACAGAATCACTCCTATTCCCGAGGAAATAGGAGTGATCCAATCAAATCAATCAAGTGCAGTAATTTAGGAACGCCTTCTTCTGAAGATGAAAGCCAAAGAACCAAGCCCGGCCAAGATAAAGGACGAAGGCTCAGGAACTGCATAAATGTAGGTTACCTCGACAATCGCCTCCCCTTCATGGTTAGTCACTTGAAACGTTGCATTACTCGCCCCTGAGGCTCCCCAACTTCCACCGGCATTCACAAAGGCCGTGCGAGTTGAGATCCCATCACCTACGAAATACGCAAGATCGCTGGAAAGAGAACTGGAAGACTCATTACTTTCATAAGCCGAGATGATATCGTCAGACCAGAAATCAACACCTATATTATTGGCAACCCCACCATTGTCTGTAGCTTCCAATGCGATATCCCCAGATGCCTGATCCAAAGAAGCTTCAGCACCAAAAGCGTCATCATTCGTCCCGTTGCTATTCACATCAACATACGCCGAGACATCACCATTCAATGTAACCTGTGCCGTTACAGCACTCTCGGTGTTGTTTTCAATCGTGACGTGAGCACTCTCGCGAGCCGTTACTTTCACCCGAACTTCCGTCAAGGTGCCTAAGGACGAATCAAAACTTGCAAATATTGCGGGAGTATCGGTCAGGGTTGTAATTTCACCAGTCACTGGGTTGGGACTCGCTGTCACGGTGTAACTCGCAGCAGAGGCAACGGAAAGTGACATCGCACTGACCGCAAACATGGGGATCATCTGTTTCATTTTCATAGAATAAATTTGATTAACGTTCTCTCACCAAATGAAATGGAGAGGCCGAAACAGCTACCACCCAACAAACAACAGTCAACACCAATACAAACAATTTCAATTTATTTTTGTTAGCTATCATACAACCCCAAACTCAAACTAACAAAAATACAAAAACTCAGACGTTCACACTTCACAAAGACAAGCTCAACAAAAACACACAAACAACTCAAAACGAACAAGTTACAAAGTAACAAAAGACCAAATCCGAGTTTAACTCACAGCAAACCACCAACAAAAACCACCTCAGAATAAATAATAAAATATATTTTATTAGCTAACAAACTAACAATAAAAGATCTTTTATTATTCTATAAACACGAGCTAACAAACACACACATCAAGCGCAGCCACAGACAACACCTCAACACCTCAACACCTCAACACCTCAACACCTCAACACCTCAACACCTCAACACCTCAACACCTCAACACCTCAACACCTCAACACCTCAACACCTCAACACCTCAACACCTCAACACCTCAACACCTCAACACCTCAACACCCAACAAAAACAAAAGAAAGGGGGCCGCTCCCCTGTAAGCCGGATTCTGTCCACTCCAGACAATCTGGAGCTGGACGGTCATTTATCTTATCCTACCCTGTCCGGAGACAGAGAGAAAACCTCCCTTGCGGGATGGTGCGACTAATACCCGGGGATCCTGATCGGGCGGGCAACCCTTCCCCTGTTATGTCTTGCGCCGCGTGGGGTTTACCGTGCCTCCTCGGTCACCCTTGGAGCGGTGGGCTCTTACCCCACCTTTTCACCCTTACCTCAATCCCGAAGGATCAAGGCGGTTTGTTTTCTGCTGCACTTTCCGTCCGACCAGCTTGAACTGGCCGTCCCCCGCTTTCGCAGGGCACGCTGCCCTATGGTGTCCGGACTTTCCTCGATCAAAATCAGACAAGCTGAGCTGACCGCGACCGTCCGGGGAGCGGCACGCGCAATGTAGGCTCTCGCAGCCATCATGCAAGCCTTGAAATGCCCGTATTTGACAAGCGGCCATCGATATCTATGCTTGAATCTTCATACCAACGACCTAATAAGCACGTCTATGTCCTACCTATTACCAACCTATGCCAATTTCCCTCTCACCCTGGTCCGCGGCGAAGGAACCCGAGTATGGGACGAAAACGGCACAGACTACCTCGATTTTTGTGCCGGTATTGCCACCTGCAGCATTGGCCATTGCCATCCCAGCCTGAGCGAAGCCATCGCCAAGCAGGCCTCCACCTTGATGCACTGTTCAAACCTCTACCAGATCCCGCAGCAAAAGGAACTGGCTCGCACACTGGTGGAAGACTTTGTCCAAACCCCGGGTAAGATCTTTTTCGGTAATTCAGGAGCTGAAGCCAACGACGGTATGATCAAAACCGCCCGTCGCTATGGCCACGCCCGTCCCCAGGCCGATGGTTCCCCCCGCTACGAGGTCATCACCTTCAAGCAATCCTTCCACGGCCGGACCCTCGGCTCGATGGCGGCCACGGCCCAAACCAAGATCCAGCAAGGGTTCGATCCTATGTTACCCGGCTTCCGCTATTGCCCGTTCAACGATCTGGATGCCCTCCGCTCCTGCATCAGTGAAACAACGGTCGGCATCATGCTCGAACCCATCCAGGGTGAAGGTGGCGTCCATGAAGCCCGGCCCGAGTTTCTCCGAGGCCTCGCCGAGCTTTGCCAGCAACATGACCTGCTGCTGATGTTCGATGAAATCCAATGCGGTCTTGGCCGGACCGGCAGCCTGATGGGCTGGCAGGCCATCTGCCCTGAGTTGCAGCCCGACACCATTTCCTGGGCCAAAGGTCTGGGTGGTGGCTTTCCAATCGGGGCATTCTACGTCAGCGACCGCATCATCGATCAGAACGGCACCGAACTATCCTCGCTGATGGGCCCGGGCTCTCACGGGTCCACCTATGGTGGCAACCCACTCGCATGCGCCGCCGCCTTGGCGGTGCTTGAAGAAATTCGGAACTCGCAACTTGCCGATCACGCCAAACAGCAGGAACAACAGATCCGGGACATCATTCTTTCCTGGAACCACCCCGTGATTCTCGAAATCAGAGGAAAAGGTCTGCTTCTCGGCATCGCCCTCGACCCCGAACAGCTCGAGGCACCAACCCTTTGCCAGACCCTCATGAGTGAGGGTCTCCTGACGGTCCCAGCAGGGCCCAACACCCTGCGCCTGCTCCCCCCCCTGAATGTCAGTAGCGAGGAAATCAACGAAGCCCTGAAAATATTGAAAAACACCCTCGATTCGCTCTGTAAAAACTGAATACTGAGCGCTCATTCTCACCTCCCATATCATGACTCATTTTCTTTCCATCGAAGAACTCTCCGCAAAACGCATCAATCGACTGATTGATCTGGCCATTGAACTCAAGGCCGAACGCAAAAACGGAGGCCATAAAAAGCTCCCGCTCAAAGGGCAAACCTGGGCGATGATTTTCACCAAATCATCCACCCGGACCCGCGTTTCTTTCGAGGTCGGAGTGCGAGAGCTCGGGGGCTCGATCATGTTTCTCTCATCGAACGACATCCAACTGGGACGAGGAGAACCGATCAAGGACACCGCCCGCGTTCTCGGTCGCATGGTTCACGGAGCGATCATCCGCACCTTCGACCAGCAGGATGTGGTCGATTTTGCCAACTACTCTGCCATCCCCACCATCAACGCTCTGACCGACGATGCCCACCCCTGCCAAATTCTTGCGGATCTGCTCACCATCAAAGAGCGCCTCGGAGGATGGGAAGGGAAAAAAGTGGCCTTTGTCGGTGACGGATTCAACAACATGTCCCGCTCATGGATGTGGGCTGCCAAAGAACTGGGATTCGAATTGTGCATCGCAGCGCCCCAAGGCTGCCTCCCTACAGAACAATACGTTGAACGTCTTCAAGCACCCAATGTCAGTATCACGACTGACCCTATTGAAGCCGTCAAGGATGCCCAAGTCATCAATACCGATGTCTGGCTATCCATGGGAGAAGAAGGGCAAAAAGAAAAAGAAAAACTTTTTGGAGACTACCAAGTCAACCAGGAACTACTCCAACACGCCTGCGCTTCTCATATCGTCCTCCACTGTCTACCAGCCTATCGGGGCAAGGAAATCACCGAACGTGTGCTCGAAGCTCACGCCGACAGCATTTTCCAACAAGCTGAAAATCGACTCCACGCACAGAAAGCGGTTCTCTGCCGACTCGCTGATGGAGGCCAGACGTTTCGTGGGATGTTCGGCTAATCAGCCCCTCACCGATCTTATCCAAGAGAGGAACGGTAGTGGATTCCTCGCTCGGGTGCAGCCTAGCCCCTACAAGCAATGGATCACACCCGCTACACTCTGATTGAGCGCCTCAAGGATCAAGACGACCAAGCGGCATGGGAGACCTTTACCCAAAACTACGAAGGCTACATCTACACTGTGCTGATCCGTTTGGGCATCCGTGCAGATGACGCCTCGGACCTGCGTCAGGACATATTGCTCAAACTCTGGAAACAATTACCTGAGTTTGAATACCAAGCGGAGAAAGGATCATTCCGTTCCTGGCTCTGCACCGTGATCCGCAACACCGCCTACTCCTATTTTTCTTCTCGAAAAAACGAACAAAAGAGAATCGATAGCTACTTTCAATCACACGATGACAGCCCATCCGGAAGCCCGCAATTAGACCAATTGATGGATCACGAATGGAAAACCTACATCACCAATCGGGCGATGCAGAACCTGCGGGCATCCTTTAACCAACAAAGTATCACGATCTTCGAGCGCTCACTCGATGGTGAAAGCGTCGAATCCTTGGCTCGGGAATTCGAACTTCAGGAAAACACCGTCTACCGGATCAAAAACAGAGTGAAAGAACGCCTCATTGTCCAAATCAACCGCATGAGAAAGGAGCTCGAATAGATCATGAACCGCTCAGTTGCCAATTCGGAGAACAACGACAAACTGCTTCAGTTCTATGATGCCTCACTCAGTCAGGTCGAATTATTGAGTGCCACCCGCTACAGCAATGAGAGGTTTATTGCCGAGGGGGCTATTAAATCAGTGTCCCGCGTCACGGACAATCACTGTTCCCGGGATGTCGCCATGGCCCGCATCAAGGATGATGTCCTGGACCTCGAGCAAGCAATCGACTTCATCCGGGAAATACAGACCACCTCGGGATTTGAACACCCTAACATCATCCGGGTATATGACATGGGGATCACCGAGGGAGCGCCATGGTTCACCATGGAGCTAACCAGCGGAAAAACGCTCAACGATAAGATCCGGGAGGCACCCAGCCTGCCGGAAAAAATGGAGATCTTCATCCAACTCTGCGATGCCATTGCCTACGCCCACCAGCACGATGTCCTCCACCTTGACCTCAAACCCAACAACATCAGCCTCGGCAAACAAGGGCAAATAATGTTAGGCGACTGGGGGCTCGCATCAAGTATCGCCAAACGACCAGTTGACGATTTAGAAAAAAGTCAAACGCAACAAGGCTACATCAAGGGAAGCCCCGGCTTTATGGCGCCCGAAAAAGCCAACCCGGAATACACAAAGCACCCAAGCTCTGATATTTTCGGGCTTGGAGCCATCCTCTACTTCCTACTCACCGGGGAGGCTCCGATCGAGGGGGCCAACCAACAAGAAACCCTCGATCTCACCCGGAAAGGCAAGATCCAAGCTCTCAACCGACCGGAAATCCCAAGCCGACTCACCCCGCTCCTGAGCAAAGCAATGGCGAGCGATCCCGCTGAGCGCTATCACTCCGCTGCCGAACTCAAACGGGAAGCCGAACAGTATCGGGACGGCTTTGCCACTCTGGCTGAGTCAGCCTCCCCCGTCACGTTAGCCGCCTTGTTTTTTAAACGTAACAAAACCACCTGCATCCTAGCACTCAGCTCCATCGTTGCCTTACTGGCATCCACCGCCTATTACATTCACTCCCTGCAAGCCAGTGAACAACGCGCCATCGGAGCTCAAGCTAAAGCCGAACATGCGAACAGCATGACCACTCTGGCTATGGCCGAACTTTTAAACGAACAGGAAGCCCGGCAAAAAGCGAACGAGGAGCTGTCATCGATTTTACAAATCCACAGCGGCTATGAACTCGATCAACTGGATTTCGACAAAGCCCTGCAATCAGCAAAACAATCCGTTGATTCCACCCCCGACAACCCGAACGCCCTCTACACTCTCGGCTTCACTCATTTTGTTCGGCAAGAATTTCGCCTCGCCTCGAACAACCTCAAACAAAGTGGACTGAATAAAGCCGAAACACTCATCAAGCTATCGGATCAATATGCTTCAATCCCAGGACCTTTAAGTGGAAACGAGACCGTTCAACTGATCAAAAAACTCGGCAAGCAGCGAGTCTACATCAGCCTGAGCATGCTACACTATGACGCCAAGATCAAATCCAATAAAGAACACTGTAAACTCATTCATTATTTTCTAAAAAAATACAACAAACCAAGCGGAAGATTTGCCCCTCCGCTCCAGTTTCATTACTCAGAAAAAAACCGCACGGCGAATCTATCAGGCAACCCTGACGGCATTCTTCTTCACTCAAAAAAAACCAACCTAACTCCCCCTGTTCACCTGCTCTCATCCTTACCCGTTCGCGCTCTCATTCTGGATGACACCGTCAGTAACCGCCGGCGAGCGGAGTCCCTCAAAACAAACAGCAAGTGTAAAATCATCTTTGTCAACCCTGACAGCCACCGACGCAAGCAGCCCCCCCGGAAGAAAAAGAACAAAACGTTATAAAAAACGCGCCTCAAGCTTAACGTTCCGCATGCTGGGCATGCACACGGAAGAAATAGGAAGCGTCATCAGCAAGGTCAAGGTCTTCCGTATTAACCGGAGGTGTAGCTTGCAAGCCACTGGTCAATTGCACCCAATGCTTCATGTCCTGGCTTCCCCAAATCTCGTAGCTCACTTTCTCCTCGCTCTTCCAACTCAAGCGATGTTGGTCAGAAGCGATGGACTGAAAAGCAATCACACGCATCGATGAATTCGGATCCGACGGGTCCGTTCCACTATGGTATTCCTGGGCATCGGATTGACCGTCCCCATCCCAGTCACTGTTCGCATGACAGATATCAAGTCCTCCGAAAAAGGAGCGCTCCCAAGAATCCGACATTCCATCCGCATCCAGATCAATCAACGACCGAGTCTCGAAACTTCCACTGGTATGGGTGTTGGTGTTCCCATCAGAATTGCTTGCAAAAATACGATAATAAAGAGGCTGTCCTGGAGTCAGTCCTCCCAAGAGGTAATCGAAATCTCCGACAGGCTGACTTCCAATGGCCGTGTTGTTTTCCCATGCGTTGAGATCATCCCCCATATCCTGGGAACCCCACACCAGAATAATATCAACCTCTTCATCATTCCCGCTATAAAGGACACTCCCCTGGATTCGCGATGAGATTCCATCCACTCCTTCAGGTGCATACTGAGCAATGGCCAGAAGCCCCTGGTAGTCATAAACCAAACCATCTCCAGCCATCGCGGCCCGATTCATTGTTTCCCGTTGTCTGCGGTGTTGGTATTTCTCTTCCCGCCAAAGATCGATTCCCGCCGACATCACATACTCGGCCATGTCCGAACGCGTCACCGACTCCAATCTGGATTTGCCTGCCTGAATCAAGGCGAGCGCCTGGTCATAGGCATCCCCCGTCACGCCACTCAGGCAAGGGCTCGATGCTGGACGGTCAAAGGACACCTGCTCCCCGAGCCCTTTGATGTTTTTCACATTGACTCCGGTCAAACTGATCAAGGTGTTGAGTTCACCATCTGTCAATGGAGAGCGACCACTTTCATTGCCTGGAAAATTACTGGTGTAACGTCCATAGTAAGGCGCATTCAAATCGACCCAAGTGGCCAGTCGCTCAAAATCAGAACCCGAGAGAGATACCCCGTGATGACCCGAGCGAATGGTCTCAATCAATTTGCTCTTATGAGCCCCCCAGGATTTTGCCTGCTGAATGGCTGCAGGTCCGGCCCCGGCGGCCCTGTGTATCCCCACTGGGATCCAGCGAACGATGCCCGGTAAAGTGCCGCGTAGCTTGCATTGAACACAACACCCTTGTCACCGGCTAACAATGGAGAATCTCCACCGTAGTCGTGACACGAAACACAATGGGTATCCAGGACAGGTTGAACATCCGTAATGTAATTAAACACCTTGGCAGCTTCACTCTGCCACCCATTCATCGTATTTGGAGATCTGCGTAAGGCCAGCGGCATCTGGGACCCGGGATAGTGTGGAGCCTGGTCCCGTGATTCGTGGCAGCCGATGCAACCCTGGCTTTCCCCGGGTTGAATGATCGTCCCCGAACGCATGGATTGCAGCATCATCTTATTTTCATCCAATAGCTGGAAAAATACAAAACGATGGGGTGGAACTTCGAAATGAGCCGAGCCGTCATCTTCAACCGGAACAGTCCCCAGAATCCGCTTGGTTTCAAAATTATCCCAGTTGACCGCAGGCCCTTGGAATCCCTGTCCGCCCCAACCTTTCAAGGTAAAAAAACGCTTCTCGGGCGACTCCACCACACGTAACCATTTGACATCACCTCGATTGATCCCCTGCATGTGCGTTCCTTCATACACATCGGCAACGTAAAAGCGTCCAGGGGTATCGTCATATTTCCGAGGAACCGTAACATCATTGGGCTTCGCCCGGGGCACCAGAGGCATCGGGTCAAAACAACCAACGGAACCCGCTCCTTCATCGTGAACCAGCGTGGAGCCACCGGTTTCGGCATCCAGCAAGTAAATGGCCATATGACCTCCACCCACATCGCGGGAACAGAGGAAATACCGCCCTCCACTACCTGTCTCCGGGTCGAGAACCGGAAACGGATCTTCATGTTTCGGATTGACCGACTTAAAAGCGTCAAAGGCCGATGTCACCGCGCCAACACTTCCATTGTTATAAACCTTGTTAATCGCCGAGGCAGGCCAGATTTTCACAACTGCATCCTTGCCGTCCCGGGCCAAACGGTGGTCGATGATAGCAATCGCTCCCCATGGGCGGTCATGGCAGGACCCAAACACACAAACCGTTTGCTGGGTGCCGGGGATCGCATGTCCATCAATAACTCCACCCGGACTGCTGGTATTATTGCCGTAGTAAATTGCATGCCCGGTTCCGTCCGGATCAGTCACCCAGAGCCCCTGGGCATCACCGAAGTTGCGGTCCACATACTCCCAACGGTCATACATGATGCGTCCGTCGGGCATGAGGCTGGGATGCCCTTCATACAAGGTGCTGTTTGCTATTTGCAAAATATTCGATCCATCGGCATTCATCCGGTAAAGGTTATACGATAGGTGCTTGTTGCACATCACATACTTCGGCTCCCGCCCAGAGC
The DNA here is from genome assembly GCF_013391475.1 of Oceaniferula marina. Lineage (NCBI taxonomy): Bacteria > Pseudomonadati > Verrucomicrobiota > Verrucomicrobiia > Verrucomicrobiales > Verrucomicrobiaceae > Oceaniferula > Oceaniferula marina. Next base: position 949,595 of record NZ_JACBAZ010000001.1, read on the forward strand.
TGAACACGATGTCACCATCAGGCATATAAATCGGGTCCAAGTCATCGACATCCGGCATGAATGTCAGCTGACGCAGTCCACTACCATCGCTGCGAATCTCCCAAATATTATATGACTCACTCGTGCTCTTCCTCCATGAAAACAGAATCCGCTCGCCATCAAAATGCACGCAGGGGTCGCGAACCACGCCGTCGGCTCCGGCACTTAGAATCGTGCTGATGCCGCCGGTTGCCGGATCATAAACCTTGAGCGCACTGCTACCCCCTGCGTAACTGCCATTGTTGTATTCGTTAGCCGCCGAAGGAAACATCGTATGCGTGTTATGGTGGTCCGGAGCATACTGCTTGCGCACCACATAGAGAATCTTATGATTCTGGACCATCGCCGGCAACTCCGCCACGGCAACTCCCATACCGCCTCCCAACATGAGGGCGGTTAGCATCGATTGATAGCGTTTACGTATGTTCATAAGGAAAGCAGGTAGGTTACAAGTTCATCTATTTCTTCTTGAGACAGTCCGTCTGTATTCCCATGTCCATGAGTATCCATCACATCCCTGACCGTCGCCGCCCGACCATCGTAAAGGTAGGGAGCGGAACGCCAAAGCTCGACCAGCGACGGCACATCAAAGGCCTTCCCCGTTTCACTCCCTGTTCCGGTTCCGACGTTGTATTTTTTCTGGTCCGTGAAATTCGGACCACTGTGGCAGTTGATGCAACCCGAAGACTGGAAGTGCTGCTTACCACGCAACGCTTTCTCGCTCAACTCACCATCCACCAGATGGGGACTGGGAGTTGGTTTCATCGACTCAAAATAGCGGTCGATCGCTTCAGCATAGGACTCATCCCGATTGACAAACTGGATGTAACGCAAGCCCGCCCGAATCCCCACCGCGGCATCGGCCCGAATACCTGTGACCATAGCCGGAGCGGTATTCCAGGAAGTCACATGACTTTTGCTGTTTTTAGCATTACCAAATCCGTCGTTAAGCAGATCCCAATTCAGGCCGTCACTGCGCCCGTCTGGATGGCAACTCGCGCAACTCTGCCATTTTTGTAAACACAAGGTGGCATCATTGTAATACATCTCCCCTTTTCGAATTTCATCCGCCGGCTTCTTCCAACCAATTGTGACCTCACGCCCGTGGCTTGTCGTTCCCGCCATTTCAGCCACAGCCAGCGAGTCACTGAAATATTCTGCAGCAAATACCTTGCCTGACATAATCGCTATACCGCGAGGACCGTTTCCTCTGAGAGCCACACGCCGACGAATCCCCGCCATCCAGGCAAGGTCCTTACTGGCATCGTCTGAACTTGCCGCCAATTTGGCCTCCATCGCCCCCCGGTCAATCACACTGAGCTCGTGTGTGCCAGCATGTGCGACACAGAGCCATGCACCATCCGGGGAACAAGCCACGCCCCATGGGTTGGCGGCGCCCTCATCCATGTCGTCCAAGAGCACGGTATTCACTCGGGCTTCACTTGCAGGATCAATAACCGACAGGGCGTTCGTATTAATCCACCCCCGTGTCACTTGAGTCGTTGGAATATAGTAGCGGGACAAAACGTGTGTAACATAGAGCGAGCCCCCACCCGGAGCCATTGCCAAGCCCCGCAGGGAATGAGAACCCGTGGGCAAAGCAATCGAGTTCGAAACCGATCGCGTCGAGGTATCAATCACCGAAACATGCCCGGCCACCTGACTCGATGTCGCCGGCCCCACAGCTAACAAATTGGCAACAAACAATTTACCGCCATCCGGCGACAACACTGCGGCATGAGGTTCCCGTTCAACCGGGATGTTCGCCAACAGGGACCCAGCCGACGCATCCAGAACCGAGACCATGTCATTAAACCGATTACACACATACAACCGCGAGCCATCCGGACTCAGGCAGGGAGACATCGGCGTATGCCCGACCGGCCATGAATATAAAACCTCATAACTTGCGGTATCGACCACATGAATCTTCCCTGCACTACCACCGGCTGCCACATACAAGCGTGAACCTGAAACATTCAAACACATCCCATTCGGAGCATCCGGCAGTGCGATATTCCTCAACAAACGCTCCGTAACGGCATCCACCACGACGACCTTCTTCGCCCCATTGGCGGCAACATAAAGTAATCCGGCCGAAGCATCGGCAAGGACATCTACGGGAGAAAGATGCTGACCATCATCCGATAAAATCACTCCTTCAACGGGTTCGCTTGGCACCTCAACTCCGGGCACAGGAGAAAAACTCAAAGAAAAAATTTCATCAATTTCCTCATCTCCATCACCGTTAACCCAGACTGAGATCACTGCCGTCGTCTGCCCGGCCGGGATTGTCACTTGCCCCGACACCGGAGTAAAATCCTGGGCGTCCGTTGTGATATGACCAAGGTCATAATCCAAGGTAATATCCTCATCCAAGGCGTAAGAAAGCGTCAATAAAAATTGAATTTCAGTCAGCCCTGTCGCCCCTTCGATTTCCTGGCCACCCGAAATCGTGACTTGTGGAAGGCGGGGCGTAAATGACTGCACATCACTCCAATCGCTCCCCTTGGCATTTACGGCATGGTAACGGAAATAATAAGTGCTCCCAACCGCCAATGCGCTCACTCCCTCTTCCAGAACGGACTCACCCAGCACCCCGAGATCTCGTTGATCATCCCAATCCTGCAACGCTTCACCGGCGTCTTCATCCCCCCAACACAACCAGACCCGAGTTGAATGGCCACCATCGTAAACCAACTCACCAGGCAAATTCGCCGTTGAACTTTTTATATCCGTCGCCCCCCTACTCGTCACCACTGGGAATACAGGCTGAAGATCAAAAGCAAAACCCGTGATCGAAAAATGATTACTCGCATTCACTGCCACCCGGACCTCACCAGCAGCATCCGACACCACATCCCATACGGCATAAGCAAGCCGGGACGTCTGCGTGAATACGTAATCGGGAACCATCGACGTCTCCCCCGAAGCATCACGTACCGACATCCCCCACGATGCCAACTTTCCGTCACCATCGGCAAACATAACCGTCAGTCGATACGCCTGATGGGCTGAGCCCTTGAGCGTGAACACTTCTCCCGAAGCCTGATTCTCAACCAATAGGGGAACGTTTTCCAATGCATTCCCATTCGCTGGATTTTCCAGCATCCCGAAATTACCATTACCCGACCACATGGCCTTGGCATTACCTGCAACATCCGAGATAAATGAAGGCAGAGCCAGCTCATGGTCGGAAGACACATCCTTGCCAAACAAGGAAGAAACATCATAGCCGGCGTCGTAGGTTCCATCCGCACGCTTCAGGCCATAGATGAGATAGCCCTCCGTTCCATACTCACCATCCAGCTCTAACTGAGCCTGCGTTCTCCACTGCGAGTTGGCAACCGAATCCACCCCGACAAAGGTGGCCGCTACCGCCTGACCTAACGACAGACATGCACACAACGCTTTCAATAACTTTTTCATGGGATCTGACTTACTTACTATTCAGGCAGTCTGGTCAACCAATACGCTCGGAAGGAAACGGATGCCGACAATTTAAACGGTTGAAACTTCTTTAACGAGGTGAAAAAAATCCACACCCGGCGCAAATCCGGATGCGGATAACACACACATTTGACATGAAGCTGAAATCCCCCACTTATTTGCGGCGGCGGAGAATCAAAGCCAGCCCTCCAATGCCAACAAGCGCTGAAGATGAAGGTTCGGGAACCGCGGTCAACACCAGCCCCTGGATCGTCGGATTCCCGCCGCTGAGAGTGATGACAAATTCGCCATTTTGATCAGCCGTGAAACCATCAAATGAAAGCACCGCATCATTATCCCAGCCGTCCTCTCTCCTGCGCCAACCGTCCCCATCGGTCGTTGCACTAGGTCCCACGCTGCCATCAGCAAACAAGCCGTTAACCTGGATGTCGATCGTATTCGCTCCCGTGCCCGTTTTAAAAGAATCAATCACATCAATATCCCAAGCCGAACCTGGATCAAACCCTTTCAAAACGAAGGACATGGTTCCTACCCCATCTCTAAAATACCAAGAGTCGACCACCGTTTGCGGCACGGTGCCGCCCCAACCGGCATTGAGTGTAGAATTTCCATCCCGGCCACTGACACCTGCAGCTCGCATCGTGATAGCAGTCTCGTTGCCATTCGTGTCCTGTACGCCGCCTAGATCCACACCTCCGCCTACACGGCCGAAAATGTTCCACACATTGCCATCTGACAATGTGCTCTGGTCAAGCCCCCCGTCTCCGTCCAAAAGTCCTAAGGGCCCAATATCGAAAGCGATGGTTGCTGCGGTGGCGGTGCCAGCGAAACTGACAGTTATTGCGGACAACGCCGCGATCATTTGTTTGTTCATATTTTTATTTGTTAGATTAAGGGTGCTTTACGAACACCCGGACATACGAAGCAGTTTATTGAATACGGAACGAAATGATGCCGATCCATCAGCAAAGCATTAAACACCGAAATTCTGAAACCGAGTTCTAATTAGCAAACCAAAAACTGGAAATCAACAAAAAACTCACTAAATTTAAAACAAAGTCACACATAACAAACTCCAGACCAAACCCAAGTATCCGGACTTCCAAATTTATTTCTCTTTGCTGGGGAATCCTGAGAGCTATTTCACCCGTTTCGTTTGCACCTTGGACATGGTCAGTACTCCATGGGAGTCAGCCCCTTGATCACCGTAGGCTTTCACATGCAGGACATAACGAGCCCCTTTGCGAGGAGTAAACGCTGGGATCGTGTATCGGTTTCTCTTGTGGGTCGAACCAGCCACCCCCTTGTGCCGATCCTCGGACAGCACGCGATCGTTCTCGAGCAGGGCCACCGACTCGATACGCAGAGCATGGGCTCCACGCTTGTATTGGAACACGATATGGATGTCGGATGATTGCCCCGCTTCGATCAGTTTGGTCATGTCATAACTTAGCTCGCTGATCTGACTGTCAGACTTCAAGCCTTCCGGCTTCCACTCTCCAATCGGTTTCGCATTCTCCCACCAGTAGTTCACGCCGAGAGCATCAAGCCGTTTGCGATGGCTAACAGACATACGTTGATAAAAGTCATCCCATTTCCTCAATGCCTGAGGTGTCCAGCCTACTTCAGCAAGGGCAGCGGCCCGCGGCCAGGTCTGCAAATCCAGCAACCAATTTTCGTGGATGAATACAGTCCAGACGTTTGCCTGGACTCCGATAATATGTGACGCCTCTTGGTCGTTCAAAGACTTCGGCACCGGTTGGTAGGAGTAGACGCGATCGAGCGGTTTATGACCCGGCCAGTGAGGTGGCTCCAGCGGACTGTGTGATTGTCCGTGGTCGAGGTAAATGTATGTTTGCGGGGACATCACGACATCATGCCCCATTTTCGCGGCCTTGATTCCTCCATGCTCCCCCTGCCACGACATCACCGTGGCATTTTTTGCCAATCCTCCCTCGAGGATCTCATCCCAGCCGATCATGCGCCGGTTCTTTTGCGTAATATAATGATCAAGTTGCTGGATAAACCAACTCTGCAGCTCGTGTTCATTGGCGAGCCCATTGGTTTTCATATGCTTCTGGCATTGAGAGCAACGCTTCCAATGAGACTTGTTCACCTCATCCCCACCAATATGAATGAACTTCGAAGGGAAGAGCTCCATCACCTCGTCGAGAATGTTCCTGCAAACCTTCAGTGTCTCATCCTTGCCTACACAGAGCACATCCGTTCCCTTGACGTTCGGAAACTTCTGAGCAACCGCGGGGTAAGTAAAAAAATGAGAAACCTCTTGGGGTTTGCCCAGACAGCCGAGCTGAGGATAAGCAGCGACCATCGCAAAACAATGCCCCGGCATATCAATCTCCGGAACAATCGTGATCATTCTCTCCTTGGCATAGGCAATCACCTCCTTAATCTCAGCCTGAGTGTAGAAGCCTCCATATCGCCGGTTTTTTCCTTTCTCCGGATATCCTGGCTGCATCCTCCAGGCTCCCTTTTTCGTTAGTTCAGGATATTTTTTCGATTCAAACCTCCAGCCATGACTGTCGGTGAGATGCCAATGAAACACATTCAATTTATGCACGGCCATCAAATCGATGAATCGCTTCACCTCCTCCACCGTCTGAAAATGGCGGGACGAGTCCAGCATTAAACCACGCCAAGCAAAACGCGGAGTATCTTCCACCAGCATCTGGGGCACGGTGAGAGATTTCCATTCCTTACCCGGGTCATAGACATTCTGCTGAATCGCCTGCAGCAAGGTCTGGCAGGCATAAAACACACCAGCTTCACTGCGTGCTTTGACCTCAATGCCCTGAGCATTCACCTCGAGAGTGTAGGCTTCCCGCTTGGGAAGCTTGGCATCCTTACTGACTTTCACGATCGCACTGGCTCCCTTTTTTAAGTCCAAGGTCGAATGTGCAGACAATCTGGCCAGCCCCAGTTCCAGCGCAGGCACCCACTCCTCGGGACATTGGTAAATCACTTCCCCACTCAGAGAGTAGCTCCCCTGCCGGATTTCAATCGAAGCAGGGAGCGGAACAATTCCGGCCTCACCCGAGGTGCTAGTAAAAAGAACCCATGAGGCAACACAGATCGTGATGCTGGAGAACGTGATCGGATGAAGCAGTGAGATAAACGACGAAAATAGGCGTGATGACAACATAACTAAGGACGTTCGGAGACTAGTAATCTGAGAAACTGGCGGCTGGACAACGACGCAGAAGAATACAGCGATCGCACCGTCACTATTTCACCCACTCCGCCACGAACAATCGCTTCGGGGGCCAGATGCTCAGCGGCGGGAGACCAGTTCACCAGATCATCACTCCATTGCACAATATAGTTGAGATGAGTCATCCCGGCTGGCCGCTGGTACTGTAAGGCCGGGTAATCACTTCCCAAATGTTCGACATAGGTTAGATGAGGCAATGCCTCCAACCCATTAGACACCTCAGCGGGATCCTGGCCTAGGGCATGCTCGAGCAATTCATCCAGCCCGTCCTTGTCACCGTCAGTGCTAGTATCCGATCCGGGAGGAACCCCCTGGACATCACGCTGCCACAGCTCTACAGGCGTCAATGACTGTGCAATACTCTCACTGAAGGTCAACATCCCAACCCCGTTGGCATTGGTCACCCAGTGATCGCCTGAGGATTCCAGCTTATGCGATTTAAATCCAAGACGCGTAGCATTGGCAGGAGCTGGCCCGGACAGATTCAATAGCAAGGTATGCCCATCCACCGTCACGCCCGTCACTGATGGCGATGCAATGGCCGTGCCATCAGCTTGTTCCAACTGGAAATACTGAGCCACACCAGCGTCCGCCAACAAGGTGTCTCCGGTTTGCAGCATCATCACCGTGAGTTCCGACTTTGCATCATTAGAGAATGCCACCTTGCGCGGGTTCGGAGCATCCACGTTGCTCACCCCGGTCACCCCATAAAGATCCCTGTCCATCGCCCGTGCAATCTGATCCCCCATCGTCTGATATCCATTGAGGTAATCGTAATGACAAAAATCTCCGTCGAGCTGGCCACTGATTGCATTGTAGGAAAAAACCGAGAAACGCGCATGTTCATCCGCCCATCGGCGCTGGTAATCCCGCAAGCGGGTATCCTCGGGGACTACCCAATCATAACACTTCGGTCGGATTTGAATCGCATAGTGATGGGTGATTTGAAAATCCTGCTGCCAATCGTCATACAAAGAAGCAAAGGCTGCATTGTATCCCTCGGGTGTCTGCGATCCTCCCACCTTACCATGGATGATGCCGTCGTCGGTCTCCCCCTGGCAAAAAACCAGTCCCCGAATCGTCCCCTCCACTCCGGCCTGCCGGCACTTCCAAAGCAAGCGACCGTAGTTCGTTTTCAAATCACTCGCTTTACTGTCGTTCCGTTGAAAAAAGGAAAGCTGCTTTCCTCCGTGAGCCCCACTGATCACGGCGACGGGGACCTGGTGTTGTTCTATCAATCTGGCTCCGATCCGAGCTGCCAGTTGCCCAATATGCCCTCGGGAACGATCATCGTCCGCATTGTCCACATCCTCGTCGGCAATGGCGTAATGCCATGACGGATCGGCCACCGTATAGGCAGCTCGCAGAGCTTCTTCATTCGATGATTCGCCAAATTGAAAAATCGGATTGGTTCCATAAGAACGCAAAAAAGGCCCCAGGTTTTCGTTGGCCGATCCATTCCAGCTCCGGGCATACGCATTGCTTTGCCCCTGCAACAAATACACGTCGCCAGCAACGAGATTGTTAGCGACATGCACCAAGACCTCTTCCGTTCCCTTGCGCAGGAAAACAGCCAAACGATACTGGGCCAATTCGGGAAGAATCGTCGGGCTGAGATGAAAACTGGCGCGTCCTTCCGAGTAAGCCAAAGGAACCGATACATCACTGCCATCCACCACGCCATTGCGATAGCGTCGAATAAACACGGAATCATACCCGGCTTCGAGCACCTCACCCGACACCGGCACGTTCACCGGATCGAGGTTTGCAGAAGTCCTTGGATATAGCTGCAAATCCTGCGGACACACGGAGAATTCAACCTTCGGTAATTCATAACAAAAGGCAGCACGATGGTGACATTGAATTTCCGCGCGCGGGAGCAAACGATTATAAGCCGCAAAACCTAACACAACATCCGCACCGTCCTGTCCCAACGGCTCTCCCCTAACACTGGCAAGGAGAGCCGTGGAAGATGAGAACGTGTAGGCCCGGTTCAGCACACCCACCAACTCACCATTAAGAAAGAGGTGACTGAAGCTGTCATCGGCATGCACTTGCAGCACCAAATGGTGAATTCCTCCATAAGGTGACGACACACTGGTTCCATAAAGAGGGGTGAACTGGTGATCCCCTCCCCAGGTCAGGCCCATGCGCCCCGACTGGTTCCATTGCTCAACTCGAAGACTGGCACCGGGCTCACTCAACAAAATCGCCGAGGCCTGAGAAAGGTCCTCCGCGCGAATCAAAAACTCATAACTCGCCTCCCCCGAGATCCCGGACAAGTCGACTGATTGCCCGGCATTTTGTGGGACCGCGGCAAAATGAGTCACGGCAGCCGTTGTCCCCCTTGAAACTTCTTCTTGCCACGCAGACAAATCCACATCAGGAACTCCGGCGTTGAAATGAGCTGAGTTATCTCCTTTAACATATCGATCGATGTATGGCTGCAAGGCCGCAGCCCAGGCCGTGTAGCCTGCATTGTTAGGATGAACATTATCACCCACATGCATACTGGCATCATAGGCCTCATTGGGAGACGACGGATCGATGAAAAAATCATTGGTGTCGAAGTAGTGCAAATACGGATTCGTATCACGCTCAAAGGCAGCTTGCACAATGGCATTGGCCTCAGTCACAGCGATTCGCTCAGGGTCGGCATGGTTCGCCCCTCGCAAGATCCCCTGACAAACGATGTGAGCCTGAGGGTAGAGGGCCTGCAAACGCTGCACGACCATCAACACACCATCGGCAATTTCTTGCGACGATTGCGCTCCACCCGGATTGAAGACCAACTCCCCACCAAGCAAGATCCCTTCACGGTTGTTCGTTCCGATCATGACGACAAACATCTTGGGTTTTCCAATACCATCGAGCTGACCGTTCTCAATTCGCCACAGCAGGTTCTGGGTCTGGTCTCCGGACATACCGGCATTCACCGCGCTGTATTGATCATAGTTGGATGCCGCCCAAGTGGCGCTACCGCGGCTAAACGTTTGCGTCCGCCCGCCAACACTGCCCCAGGCCATGGTAACGGAGTCACCGAGAAATACAATTTCGGCCTCTTGTGTGGGTGCCGTTCCCCGTGATCGCTCGAATGCCTCGTTCCAAGTTTCACTCGTATCCACCGTATTCCATCCGAAGGTTCCCGCCCTGCCGCTGATATTTTGATAGTCGGGGCGCGCAGGAATTGTCGACCGCCTGACCGGAATATTCAAATGACGGAGGTAATCCGGACCCGACGGAAGCTCGGCATCCACCAAAGGTTTCAATACGGAAAACCATTTTTCATAACCCGCCGTGCTCAGGTGCAACTGGTCGCTATCGTAGAGCTGGGTTTGGATACCCCCGCTACCATCCGAGAAGTGTGGATAGAGATCCACATACTCAACATGTTCCTGGGAGGAGGCCCAGAGTGCCACATCCGCGTTCACATTCTCCACCAAGCTGTTCGACACCGGATCCGAACCATTCAAATGACGAGGAAGCAAACTATGCAAAAGAATGCTTGTCCCCGGGCTCCATGCCTTCAGGTCATTCACCACGGCCTTGATGCCGGCCACGGTGTCGAGTTGGTTCTCAGCATCCGTCAAGGCCGTTGGAGAGGAACCACTGCCTAGGGCGTTCTGGTGCAGGTTGTTGGTTCCGATCATCAACGAAATCACTCTTGGCTTCGATCCTGCCCCATACAAGCCATTCGCAATCTGCCAGCGCACGTTTTGAGTGACCTGCCCGGCAATACCGTAATTCGCCGGCTTGTAGCGCGAGGTCCAGACCGACTCATACGTCGGCTTGTGCGGGGAATCGATCAAGACCCTGGGGCCGGTCGCATTCGAAAGCTCAGTGCACATCAGATCCGTCAAGGAGTCACCAACAAATAAAACGCCCGACTTGGAAGCCCCACGTTCAGCAATCTGGTCATGACGATGCTGCCAGTATTTTTTCACCGTCCCACCTGGGCCAAGCTGGGTATCCACCCCCACCCAGACGACAGGTTCCACCAATTGCTCCGAATTGCTTACCGATCCAGACGCTTCGAATGTCAAACTGGCGTCATCAATAACAAAGACACCATTCGTGTTGCCTGCCCCGGATTGCAGACGGACTTGCACGTTGCCATTTTCCGATCCGCTCGATGTGTATCCGAGCGAGAACTCCACCAGATCATCACCCGGACTTAACGATGTTAGACTTCGGCTAGTGAGCACGGTTCCAGATCCATCCAGGATCGCCATCGTTAGTTGGTTCGTCGCGGTAAAATTGGAACTCTGACCAATCTTAACCTTGAATGTGTAATCTCCCGACCCCGAGGAAGCAAAGCTGACACCGACATCCTGCTGAATCACCCCATTCGCACTCAACCACATACCAGCCGAGCCAAGCAAGGGGCCGGTCTGGACGGCTGCCGAATCACAATAGGCCTGGTTCACCCGCGCCACCGACCACTGAGAACTCGACCGGTCAATCGTCCAGGGCGAGACCTCCGTTGTCCGGTTGTAGTTGTATCCATTGAAGCTGGTGTCGGCAGCCGACTCAAAACTTCCATTCGTCAAAAGATTCTGCCCCATGCCTGACGAGGCACCCAGCAGCAAAGCCAAAACGGTCAATTTCATAAGTCTCGTATATTTTTACCCTCCATCATGGAAGGTCTTACATCCACTCACCTTCGCTCCACCACCGTGGCTATCGAAGTCTTTTTTCCTCATGGCACCCCCTCAAAATCAGTAGGCCGTTTGGACAAAACGACCAAAAAACAGGATCAAAAAGCCGGATCCGTAGAAGCTCCGAATCCGGCTTGATTGTTACAAAATCCAAGGCACCCCTCTCCATACACAAAAAGGGGAACCTTTGAATCTTTACCAAATCCTTACTTACGACGACGCAGGATCAGCGCTAAACCTCCAAGTCCGAGCAAGGCCGCAGAAGCTGGTTCGGGAACGGCGGTGAAGCCAATGCGCGCATTATCTACGACATAAACACCAGACAGATCATCTGCCCCCGAAGTAATCACAACACCAACATTTCCACTTTCGGTTCCGTCAGCTGTGTAACTTACAGAGAAATCTGACAGATCATCTCCTGGGTTCAAGGTCGTGATCACATTCGAGTTCAAGACAGCTCCGGCGCCTCCATCAGCAACCAAGGCAATCGTAATTGAATCCACTCCTGTAAAGTTAGAACTCTGTCCCATTGACAGAGTAAACAGATAGTCCCCAGCACCTTCGGAGGCAAAGCTAGTACCCGTGTCCTGGCTCAAAGAACCGCCAACTCCACTGATCCACATCCCGGCACCGCCGTTCAATGGTCCGGTCTGCACACTCGCATCATCACAGTATGCCTGATTGATACGGGCGACATCCCATAGCGAACCAGGGCGACCGATTGTCCAACCGTCAACGGTTGTTGTCCGGTTGTAATTGAAGCCATTATAGGTATCATCGGTAGCGGTTTCAAAACTACCATTGGTTAATGATACCGCCGCGTTCACTGACATCATGCCGGAAAGCACCATGCAGCAAGCGGTGATTGTATATTTCAGTTTCATCTTATTATTCGTATTGTATTCGTGATGTTGATTTGCATCGATCCATGGATTCACCAACAGATAAAATCGACGATGCACCTGAGTATGTAGGAAAATCCAGCGGTTGAGACAAGTGGTTCGCCCCCGTAACCTCTGGGTACAAGTTATTCAACTGCACAAGCAAACCTCACCCTCTCGCCATCCGAGGGCCCCTCATTCCTCGCCACAGGCAAAAAAATCCGACATCCATGATTTTACGGCTTTTTCTTTCCCTTTACCCAGCGTAGAAATCCGCCGAACATGAGCAAGGACAGCAAGATGCCAGAAAAACTCGATTTTATCCGCGATATCATCGCCAAGGATTTGGCCAGTGGGAAACACGAAACCGTGATCACCCGCTTCCCACCGGAGCCGAACGGCTACCTCCATATCGGCCACGCCAAATCCATCTGCTTCAATTTCGGCATCGCCCAGGAAAACCAAGGCGTCGATGCCCGCTGTCACCTGCGATTCGACGACACCAACCCGGAAAAAGAAGAAAGCGAATACGTCGAAAGCATCAAAAACGATGTGCGCTGGCTCGGATTCGATTGGGGAAGCGAAAGCGCGCCCGACGAGCACCTCTACTTTGCCAGCAACTACTTCGATTTTTTCTACGACTACGCCGTGCACCTGATCAAGGAAGGCAAGGCCTACGTCGATGAGCAGTCACCCGAGGAAATGAAAGCCAACCGGGGCGACGTCAACACTCCGGGAACCCCATCCCCCTTCCGTGATCGCCCGGCCGAAGAAAGCCTGGCGCAATTGGAAAAAATGAAAGCCGGCGACTACGACGACGGCTCCATGGTGCTGCGTGCAAAAATCGACCTCAGCTCGTCGAACATGAACATGCGCGATCCCGTAATCTACCGGATCATGCACGCCACTCACCACAATACCGGTGACGACTGGTGCATCTATCCGATGTACGACTTTGCGCACCCGCTCGAAGATGCGCTCGAACACATCACCCATTCGCTCTGCACCCTCGAATTTGAAAATCATCGCCCGCTCTACGATTGGTTTATCGAGAACTGTCCGGTTCCTGCGACCCCACGCCAGATTGAGTTCTCCCGCCTGAACCTGAGCTACACCATCATGAGCAAGCGCAAGCTCCTGCAACTCGTCAACGACGGCCACGTCAGTGGCTGGGATGACCCCCGTCTGCTCACCGTTTCCGGCATGCGCCGTCGCGGCTACCAGCCAGCAGCCATCCGTAGCTTCTGCAAACGGGTCGGGATCACCAAAGTCAACAGCGTGACCGACATGTCGATTCTCGAGGACGAAATCCGCAATGAGCTCAACCAGTCGGCTGAGCGACGCATGGCCGTACTCGACCCGCTGAAAGTCACCATCACCAACTGGCCAAGCGACGAGCATGTCGAACAAGTCGAGGCCCCAAACAACCCAGCCGATGAACAGGCTGGAACCCGCCAGGTGAGCCTGGGCAAACAGCTTTGGATTGAACGAGACGACTTCATGGAAGACCCGCCGAAGAAGTTTTTCCGCCTCGGCCCTGGCCGCTCGGTCAGACTTCGTGGTGGCTATATCATCACCTGCACCGGATACGAAAAAAATGACGCCGGTGAAGTCACCGAAGTCTTGTGCGAGTTTATCCCGGGAACCATCGGCCAAAACCCACCGGAGGGCATCAAGTGCCGAGCCGCGATCCACTGGGTGGATGCAGCAACAGCCGTCGATGCCGAGATCCGTCTCTACGACCGACTCTTCACTGCCGAGAATCCGGACGGCGAAGAAGGAGGCTTTCTCAGCTGCCTGAATCAGGACTCTCTGAACATCATCAAACACGCCAAGCTCGAAGCTAACCTGAACGATGCCCAACCCGGCGACGTCTACCAGTTTGAGCGGGTTGGCTATTTCTGCGCCGAGCTCAAGGATCACATCCCGGGCGAGCAAGCAGTTTTTAACCGTACCGTCGCCCTACGCGACTCCTGGGGGAAAAAGAAATAGCGAGCGGCTTGAGCACGACATAGAGCCCATGTGCCTGCCACATGGGCAGGCGCGAGATCGTTCAAGATGAGGCCCCTGGCAGCAGATCCGCGAACACAAATCCTTCTCTCTCGACCACCTCACCCAAGTGAAAGGGAACGGGCTTTTCATACATCGGCCCGTCGAAGGAGAAGCTGTGAAACTCCCCATTCTCACCACAGGGGTCCATACCATCAGGGAGTTGACTGAGAAAATCGGCATCATATTCCTTGCCTGCCAACTCCACAGGAACTTGCTTCGGATCAACACAGGTAATCATCGCCCGCAAGCCCGACGCCAGCATTTCTTGGGAAAGCTCTTTGGTATCCAGCCCCCAGATCGGAAACATCGGCTGAATGCCTGAGCCCTCGAGTTGTTTCTCGCGATATTGACGTACATCTTCCAGATAGAGGTCCCCAAAAGCCATGTATTCCACGCCACGCTCGAGACATCTGGAAACGAAGTCCCCCATCCGCTCTTCGTAGTCTTCATTCGTGCATGGGTAAGGAATCGGGATCAATTCCAGTGGCAAACCGGCACTTTGAGCCTGAGCTTGCACCAACTCATTCCGAACCGCGTGCATCGCCACCCGGTCAAAGGCTTCATTGACCGTGGTAAACAGCCCCAATAGCTCCACCTCGGGGTCCTGCTTCAAAACATGCAAGGCCCAGGCACAATCTTTGCCGCTGCTCCATGATAGTAATACACGCTTTTTCATCAATCGTTCTGCTGTGTGAATGAGTTCGTTACCCTCGTTTAAATCCGGCTTTCAGTTCGGCCAGGCTGGTGGCCTTTAACGATAAGGCAAGAAAAGCATAGGCAATCAAGCCCAGTCCCACCAAGAGACCCAATGCCACACACTGCTGCCAAAAGGCAGCCTCCAGCCACCCACCGACCAGTTGCAAACCAAACCAGACGATCACCCCCATAGCCATACTGGCAGCCAATATCCTCACACATCGCTGCCAAAATTCCCTCCCGGGGTGAACCAAGCCGCGCAAGCCCCTCGCTAACAAGGCCACATTCACCCAGGCCGAAACGGAAGTCGCAATCGCTATACCAACGTGCCCAAGAGGCCCGAACAACAGCAAGCTGACCACGATATTCACAACCACGGTCACCGCAGCCATCATCATCGGCGACTTGGTGTTTTCCCGGGCAAAATAGCCAGGCTGTAGCACCTTGATCAGCACATAGCCGGGAAGCCCGAGAGCAAACCCGCGCAATGCCAACCCGGACTGAATGGCATCATCCGGAGTAAACTCACCACGCTGAAAAAGCACCGAGATGATCGGAACCGGAATCACCAACATCGCCACCGCAGCAGGTAAAGTAATCAAAAGCCCTAACTCCATGCCCCGCACCATACTGTCCGATGCCCCTTTCGCATCATCCCGGCGAACCAAACGCGTCACCTCAGGTAGCAACACCACCCCGAGAGCAATCCCAATCATCCCCAAGGGAAGTTGATAAACCCGGTCCGAATAATACAGCCAGGAAATCGCGCCCTGCTGGAAGGAGGCGATAATCCCTCCGACCAGTAAGTTGATCTGTTGGATGCCGGCAGCCAGAATACCCGGCCCCATCAACAGGAACAGACGCTTGATCGAGCCATCCAGAACCGGCTTGTGCACCTTGATCTGGTAACCATTGCGCCGACACGCACCGTAAAGCATGACAAATTGCAGCACCCCGGCCACCGCCACACACCAGGCACAAACGTGCGCCGGAAGTTCAGACTTCATCGCCCCGACAAAAATACCCAAGCCCGCGATAAAGACCACATTCAGTAAAATCGGAGCCGCCGCCGGCACCCCAAAAATTCGGAAGGTATTAAGAACGCCACTCAGGTGAGCCACCAAGGCCATAAACAACAGATAACTGAAGGTGATCTGGGACAAGCGGACCGTAAGCTGAAAAGTATCCGGGTGATTGCGAAACATCCGAATCTCGCCAGCAGCGGGATCCGCGCCCGGCACGCGGACAAGCTCCCCCTCGAACCAACCAAACCCATGGTCTGATGGCAAGCGGAGGTGCACAATACCATCGCCAGTAACCTTCCAAACACCAGCATCCGAGGCAAAGCCTTCGATCGACGGGTGAGGATCACGCTTCTGACGTTTCGCCCGTTTGGCTTCCTGCAAATCATAAGCATGCGCCACCTGCTCAATCTCCCAAGCTCCGCCGCGCTCACCCGCGCCAATAAACCGAGGCACCTTCGATGGCTTTTCTTCAATATACCTCAGGTTTTCAAAGCGAACCGCACCCTCAGATCCCTTCGGCACCTGAAAATAAACATCCCTCATGCCGTCCACCCGCAACTGGAACGACTCCCGTTCCGGAGTCTCCACCGCCGATACCGGCATCTCGACTTTCGCCTTAAATCCAGGAACCACCACTCCCATGATCTGGGACATGAAGGGGATGGCCACCACCGTGACCACCACAAGCATCACGAGCAGAGTCGAAAAGGCATTCGAAGCAAAAGCCATCGCTGGCTCCTCGCCCTCTTTTTCCAACCTCCGGCCAAACATCGGCACAAAGGCCGCATTAAAAGCACCTTCGCCAAAAATCCGCCGAAACAAGTTGGGGAAACGAAACGCCGAGAAAAAAGCATCACCAAGCAGACCCGAACCAAGATAGCGGGCAATCAGAATGTCCCGCAAAAAACCAAGCACCCGGCTAATAGCGGTAAAACCGGATACTTGCATCAAGGATTTCAACATGGGCACGCTCAGCTTAATTCACCACTAGCTCCGGGTTTGGTCGCCACCCGCCCCGGACTGAGAGCCATAAGAAGCGCGGCGAAGCCGGTCCATGATCGCCACGCCCAGACCGGTTTCAGACACCGGCTCGGCAATGATTTCATCCACCCCGGATTCATCCAATTGCCTCAACACAAAGAAAAAACGCACCGCGGCCTCAGCCAGTTTGCCATTTCCTGGAGAAAGCTCCTCCACCACATCCCAGGCATGAGCCTGAATAAAACCCGCCTTCTCCGACCCACAATAACTCAGCAAGGCGTAACGCTTGCCAGCCTCAGGTTTGAATTCCGCCGCATTTCGAAGCACCCGAAGCGGGGTCCTCGGAGCATAATGCGCTGCCAACTGCCCGGGAACCTCCGGCGCTTGCTGCGTCGCCTCTGGATTCGCCTGGGCCCGATCTTTTCTGGAGAGCCGCCGTTTGGGGCGCTCCACCTTGCCAAATCGCTGCAACATCTCCTTGGTTACAGGCCCCGCACGCAAGAGGTGCAACACCGGTCGCTTTTCACCAGCCTCAGGCCGGATAATCGTACTCTCCAAGCCCTCGCGGCACGCCCCGCCATCAACAATCGCCGGGATCCTCCCGCCAAGCTCTTTTTCCACAGCCGACGCCGAGGTCGGACTGATACGACCAAACCGGTTGGCACTCGGTGCCGCAATCGGTCTCCCCAAGCCTCTGACTACGGCCTTCATGATCGGGTGACCACTCATCCGGACCGCCACCGTGGGCAAGCCGCTGGTCACGATATCCGGCACGCAGGATTTTTTTGGTAAAACCAAGGTCAAGGGACCAGGCCAAAAAGCCTTCATCAGCTTTTGCACCACCGTCTCCAATTCTTCCGGAACATCCGCCACCTCTGCCACCTGCTCATACGAGCCGACATGCACGATCAGCGGGTCAAATTCAGGGCGTTCCTTCGCAGCAAACACCTTGGCCACGGCATCCGCATTCAAAGCATCCGCTCCCAGCCCATAAACCGTCTCCGTAGGCAAGGCCACAACCTCTCCTGAATGCAGCAAGTCTACCACCTGCTGAACCACCTTTTTTTGCTTCGACGGATCAGAAGCATCAATCACACACGTCTCGTTCACGCGCAAGCCCTAGCCTACCCAACGAAAAATGAGAAGCGAAATAGCTTCCGCCCCGGGTTTTAAGCCATTCCCTACCACTAGCTTCTCCACGCCTTCTCGAATCTCCCATTTACACATTTACGGATTGGCATTCCCCGGCACCAGCACTAGCATCCCGCCTACACCATCATGACACCTCTCTGGATACCACCACTGCTTGCCTTTCTTATCGGCTCCATCCCCTTCGGGTTGATTATCGCCAAATCCAAAGGCATCAACATCCGCGAACACGGTTCCGGCAATATCGGCGCCACCAATGTTCTGCGCGTCGTCGGAAAAAAATACGGCATCACCTGCCTCATCCTCGATCTCCTCAAGGGCCTGATCCCCACCATGGCTGGTATCAGCCTGATTACCTATGCAGGTGCCAGCGGAGCCATGGGCCTCAGCTTCCTCAGCCCCCTCGCCCATGAAACCACCCAGGGGCAAGCTCAAGCACTCCACATCCTGACAGCTCTCGCCACCATCCTTGGCCACAACTACTCGCCATGGATTGCCTTCAAAGGAGGAAAAGGCATCGCAACCTCGGCCGGAGCCCTGATCGCCCTGATGCCGGCTGGCGTGCTCATTCTCATCCTCGTTTGGGTCGCGCTGTTCTACGCCACCAAATACGTGTCCGTTGCCAGCATCGGAGCAGCCCTCAGCCTGCCGTTCATCACCTTGTTCGGTTCGTGGTTCCACGGTAAATTTCCTGACGGAAACTGGAACAAGCCACTCTTCATCTTCTCCATCGTGATCGCCCTGCTCGCCACCTGGCGGCACCGCTCGAACATCAAAAACCTTCTCAATGGCACCGAACACCGCTTTGAGAAAAAAAAGAAGTAAACCAGCCCTCTCACCTCTATCTCAGCCATGATATCCACTGAAAAAGTCGCCATCCTCGGTTCCGGCTCTTGGGGCACAGCCCTCGGAACCCTGCTCGCCCACACCTTCCAGCAGGTCACCATGATCGGACTCGAAACCGATGTCGCCGAAGACATCAACACCCGACACCGCAACGAGCGTTATCTGCCGGGCCTCAGCTTGCAGAACAATATTCAGGCCAGCACCGAGCTCACATCCACTCTGGATGCATCCCTCATCCTCTTTGTCATCCCCACATCGGGAATGCGCAAAGCCGTCGAAGCTCTGGCCGCTCATCCGGTCCCCCAAGACACCGTGCTCATGTCCTGCTCCAAAGGTATCGAACACGACACCGGGACGCGCATGAGCGAAATCATCCGCGAGCATTTCCCCAACAACCCACTCGCCGTTCTCTCCGGCCCCAACCACGCAGAGGAAGTCTCCCTTGCCCTGACATCCTGCGCAGTCATTGGTTCCAAAGACGAGCAGCTATCAGCCGACCTTCAGTCCATCTTCTCCACCCCTTTCTTCCGCAGCTACACCAGCGATGACATGGCTGGCATGGAACTCGGCGGAGCTATCAAAAACGTCTTCGCTCTGGCTGCAGGCATCGCATCCGGACTTAAACTCGGTGATAACGCCATCGCAGCCCTCGTCACCCGCGGTCTGGCCGAAATGACCCGACTCGGAACCGCCCTGGGAGGACAAGCCGAAACCTTCATGGGGCTCTCCGGCATCGGAGACCTCATGGTGACTTGCTACTCGTCCCACTCACGTAACAACCGGGTGGGCAAGGCCCTCGGCGAAGGCCAACAACTCGATGACATCATTGCCAACCTCGGCATGGTCGCCGAAGGCGTGCCCAATACCAAATCCATCTACCGGGCCGCCCGCAATGCAGGAGTGCGCACCCCACTGATCGATGCCGTTTATTCCATCCTCTACGAAAACCGTTCGGCTAGCTCCGTCCTCAAAGAACTCCTCTCCCTGGACATGCGCAAAGAAACCGACTAAGCGCCCACCCGTTGAAGCTGATGCGCCGGCGACTGATTGAGGCCAATCAGCCCTACCTGCAATCCGCCACCTCACCCGATCAAGCAATCACCGATGAATTCATCATCCGTCAAAACTCTCGCCGAGGGAAGCTACCTCGGACTCTACTCCCGAGACACATGGGAGTTCGCAGCACGCCCGAACTCCACCGGAGTCGTCGGCATCCTCCCCATCACCGATGACCGCCAATTGGTCCTGGTCGAACAATACCGCTTCCCCATGGACGCAACCGTAATCGAAATCCCGGCAGGTCTCGTTGGCGATGAACCTGAATTTGTGGATGAATCCCTAGCCGAAACCGCAGGCCGTGAACTGCTTGAGGAAACCGGATACCGCGCAGGAAGCGTCACCCACCTGCTCAGTTCCCCCACCTCAGCAGGAATGACCTCGGAAACCACCCACTTCTATGCCGCCACCCAACTGGTTCGCGAACATAGCGGCGGCGGAACCGAACACGAAGACATCACGGTTCACCACGTCCCCTTTGACCAGATCAGCAACTGGTTGGCGGAACAAGAGGCCTCGGACATGCTTATCGATTTCAAAATTCACGCCTGCATCTGCCTCGCCCAACAAAAGGGAATCCTGTAAGCAGTCGCTCCACCCCATCAAGCATGAACTCCCAGTCATCACCCCGGTTCGGCGGTATTGCCCGACTCTACGGAGAACCCGCCCTCGAGCAATTTCAACAAGCCCGTGTCTGCGTCGTCGGCATCGGAGGAGTCGGGTCGTGGTCCGTCGAATCTCTGGCTCGCTCAGGAGTTGGCCACATCACCATGATCGATCTCGACGAGATCTGCATCACCAATATCAACCGCCAACTCCACGCCATGGATGGCGAAATCGGCCGACAAAAAACAGCCGCCATGGCCAAACGCGTCGAGGCGATCAACCCCGACTGTCAAATCCACTGTCTGGAAACTTTCTTCAGCGAACGTAATGCCGATGAAATCCTCGACAGTGGATTCGATTTCGTCATCGACGCCATCGACCACGTGCGGGCAAAATGCCTCCTGCTCGCGGGGTGCCACCAGCGCCAGATTCCAGTCGTCGCTTGCGGAGGCGCCGGAGGGCTGACCGACCCCACCCAAATCAAAATCGACGATCTCTCTCGCTCCTACAACGACGCCCTGCTCAATCAGGTGCGCAAAAACCTGCGCAGCAATTACGGATTCCCGGCCGGTGGAGATCCCCAAAAAAAGATCAAAGCCAAAAAGTTTGGTATCCCCTGCGTTTTTTCTCCCGAATCCCCGGTCTTTCCCCAGTGTGACGGCAGCGTGTCCATCAATCGTCCAAGCTCAGGGGAAAAACAAGGAAACCGACTCAACTGCGCCTCCGGCTTTGGCAGCATCACCCACATGACTGCCACCGTCGGGCTGTTTGCGACCTCACAATGCCTGAAAACCCTGGCTACACCCAAGGCATAATCGCCAGCGGGGCAAACTCGACCTTTAAGGCGAAACATGGCATAAAATCTGCTACATGGTGATTGCCAAGAGCTCTCGCCCTCCCTAGATTGCCTTTGTTCTCGCAGCAGCAACGAGAGCCAACCACCCGCAATGGCAAGTTCAGGAATCCAGCATGGCATGCAGCAAGGCATGTCCCAACAGCAAACTTTGTCGCCCCAGATGCGGCAAAGCCTGGAGATCCTACAAGCGAATACACTGGAGCTGAGCCAACTACTGCATCAGGTTGCTGAGATGAACCCCACCCTGGAAATTCAGGAAGACTCGGAGCACCTCGAGGAAATCACTCCGCCGGATGCCGAACACGATTACGAGAACCTTTCCGAATTTGATGATACCTGGCGCGAAGAACAAATCCTCACCCACGGCACCCATCAAGCCAGCGCCGACGACGAAGAACGCCGGGAGTTTCTCTACAACTCGATTGTTGCCCCCCTGACCCTGCAACAACACCTTTTAGACCAACTCAACCGGGCTGGAGTAGGAGAAGAAAAACAGGCCGCCGCCGAATACCTGATCGGCTGCATCAACGACCGAGGGTTTCTGGATGATCCCCTCGAAACCCTGGCCCCCTTATCCACGTTCACGCTGAAAGAGCTACGCTCTGCCCAAAGCCTGCTTCAAGGCTTTGACCCTGCGGGTGTGGCTGTGGAAAACCTGACCGAATCCCTCCTACTCCAACTGCAACTCCTCGGCCGGGGAGGCTCCTTGGAAAGCCGCATCGTCGACCAGTATCTCAACAAACTCGCGCGGCGCAAATTGGGCGACATCGCCCGGGAACTCGGGGTCTCTCAGGAAGCCGTTATCCGGGCAGCAGAACGCATCGCCTTACTCAACCCCGACCCCGGTGCCGCCTTCGATGCCACCTCCAACCCACATGTCACTCCCGACCTGGAACTCAAGCAAGACAGCGATGGCCACTTCTACGCACAACTCACCGGGGACCACTTGCCAAAACTCAGCATCAGCAATCACTACAAAGACCTTCTCGCCAAGCTCAACAGCGACCCGAAGGCCCGCAAGTACCTCCGCGATCATATCCACGAAGGACGCCAGATCATTAGCGCAGTTAGCCAGCGCCAGGAAACCCTACTCAAAATTGGTACGGAAATCATCAAGCGCCAAACAGACTTCCTTGCCCACGGCCGAAGTAAACTTCGCCCGATGACGATGCACGACATTGCAGAAAGCATCGGCGTGCATGCCGCTACCATCTCCCGGGCCGTCGCAGGCAAGTATATCCTTACCCCCCATGGTTTGATTGAACTGCGCTCATTTTTCACCTCCGGCTACACCACTCAGGAGGGACAGGAAATCTCCAACACCGGAGTGAGAGAAGCCATCCAACAACTCGTCACCAACGAAGACCCAGCCAAACCGATGTCGGACACAGCGGTCGAAAAACATCTTCACAGCAAAGGCATCAAAGTCGCCCGCAGAACCATCGCCAAGTACCGCGACCAGCTGGGGATTCTACCGTCGCACCTGCGCAAACGGCATAGTTAGACCTACATTACTCAATCACCACCCGGAAACCGACGTTGTATACTTTCTGATAGTCTGGATAGGCCAAGCGGAAACTGGACGTTGCACGGTGTGGTCGATCCCTCCAGGAACCACCACGCACAACACGCAAGGGTCCCTTATCCGCATCGCCTCCTTTACCCGCAATCAATGGATACGGCTGGTAAACCGAACGCGTCCACTCAGCTACATTGCCATGCATATCGTAGAGTCCCCACGGGTTCGCTTGATACTGCTTTGGCTCCCTGGCAAGAAACCCTCCGTCGTCGATTTCAGCCACATAAGGGACATGGGCTTCATAACGATTGGGATTAGGCATAATCACCGTTTCAAAATACCGGTATTTTCCTTTCGCGGTATCATCAACGTAGTCTTCAAGACTCTTGTCCGCCAAGTTCGCAAAAGTTGAAAAGTCTGCTCCGGTATCCCCATAGGAAAACGGTGTCCCCTGGCCGGCCCGGCATGCCCATTCCCACTGAACTTCGCTGGGAAGCTTGACTTGTTTTCCTGTTTTCTTCGCCAACCAATCACAGAACTCCATCGCTTGCTTCCAACTCACCCTGACGGCAGGCAAGGCATCACCATTGACATCATAACAAGGCTGACCGAACTGATATCCATGACGGTCTTCAGCCCGACTATGATGAGCGTCGTCGAACTGCCGCATCTGGGCATTAGTGATCTCAGCCTCGGCCATCCAAAACCCTCGCTTGATCTCCTGTTTATGCATGGGTAGTTCATCCATCCCACCGGCGGCCGACCCCATGGTGTAATGCCCGGCCGGAATGTAGACCAATCGAATCGACTGCCCACCTCCAAGATCCAGAGTGATCGGCTGTTTTTGTTCTTTGCCGACCTGACTCGCAAATTCGAGAGTGCCCGCCATTCGCAAATCCCTCACTTTTTTCTGGTCGGGAACCACACGCTTCGGCACATCCTTCGGCATGGTGGGATTGGTATGACCGAAGGGTTTGCGGTACTTGGAATATTTCTCGGCCAACTCATTGGAACGCTTCATGCCGACCTCGACAGCCTTCGCTACAGGCAGCCCCTTCACAACATCCATCCGGTTGCCATGGTAGGGGGTATTGAGATCAATCCACTGATAGATTGTCCGCCACTCCTTCTCACTCAAACTCACTCCATGATGCCCCTTTTTCAACATTTGCACCAACTCCGTGCTATCCGCACTGAACTCCTTTGCCGTCAGCAGCGCCATATCACTTTCAATCCCCGGCCCCCGGGCCATCCGGAACAATTGAAAATAACCCTCGGAAAAACGTCCACCATAGCTAGGGTGAGCCGACCCGGAATAGCGAACCCGCCAATCCTTGAGTAGATCCGCTCCCAGATAAGGAATTGCCTTCTTTTGATAGTCATGACGCTGGGTCACATAACGACCATCAGCAGGTTGACCATCGTGGCACCCCATGCAGTGCCGGTCCACAATCGGCTGCACCTTGGCCGGATAACTAAAGTTTTCCACTTTTGCTAACCAGGCATCCAATGCCAGAGGATCGGACTTCGAAGCTTCCGTCATCTTAGGCAACGGACTCTCGTGAGAGCTCTCATGGCATCCGACACAGGACACCCTCTCACCCGGCTGACCGATAAACCACGAACGCATCAACTGCAACGCCTGGCCATCCTTATCCAAGGGCAAGAGAAAGATCGGCGTATTCGCGGGGATCGTAAAATGCACCGACCCGTCCGCATTCACAGGAACGGTTCCCAGAACCTTTTTGATATCCCAGGGGCCGTCCATCCCCAAGGTGCCCAACAAGCCACCGCTTCCCTTACCCGGATAAGGTGAACTCGGAGAAAACTCATAAGAACAAACCTGAAGCTCTTTAACCTCTCCACGAGGAACCCCCTTCAAACCCGGCCCGTGATAGATATCCTGAATATAAACGCTGGCGGTGTTTTTACTCTCATTCACACGCTCAGCAAGCACCGGCGGCGTAGGTGACTTTTTCAGAGGAATCGGCTCAAAAAAACCATAGCCCTCTTGTTCCATCAGTAAGGTCCGGTTGTCAAAAATATCGACCAGGTAAATCCCCCACAAGGCCTCGGGTGAGGGCTTCATCGATACCAGAAAATACTTACCCGCACCCTTGTTACTTCCCGATTGAGCCAATGGATAGGGTTGGGTGATTTGCGGCCATATCCCGTCAGCCAGTCGATCCCGAATAATTGGTTCCACTTTTTTGCCATAGCCGGGGACCTCCTGCACAACGCCATCCGCCTCATGCTCTCCCAAGTTCGGATCCACAATCAACATTCTACCGGTCCGGGAGTTACCATGGTGACCTGTCGCAATACCGACCACCTTGCTCGCATGCCCAGGAATCGGGCGCGCGTAAAAAAAGGATGTTGGAAAATAGGAATTGGTGAACAGATAGGACTTCTGGCTCGTTCCATCCGGGTTCATGCTCATCAAAATCCTGGAATTGGAATGCGGAAGGTCACTGTATTCCCACCGCAGATAGAGCACCCGACCATCGTTGTGAACCGTAGGGCACCATGAACTGTCCTGGTCAAAGGAAAGCTGCCGAATCTTCCCCTGCTCCGGAGACAGCCGGTAAATGCTCGACATCCTCGGTTTACCATCGATGCACGGCATCCCACAAAACGAAGCCGTTGAAGTGAAGATGATATCCCCGTCCGGCAAGTAACAGGAATCAAAATGATCCACATCCTTGCCATCCGCATCAGGCGTCAATTGGCTCAGACCTTTCCCATCGACCCCCACTTCATAGAGACGAAACGCACCACTGGCATTCACCGAAGAAAACATAATTTTGTCCGCATCAAAATGCAGATCCAGATCACTGATCAAGCGATTTTTGTCATGCTGATAGACCATACGGTAAGAACGATCACCATCGATTTTACGAACCCCTTCTAAGACCCCAATCTCACTAGGCAGGTTCTTTTTGGCATTCCACATCGAAGAGAAATTTCCTGCGGTCATGCCAATACCCGCCCCCATCGACGTCCTGTCTCGCGGAGTCGGCAGACTCCGGCGAACCAACAACACATTCTCAAAATCAAGTGCCGGGTTACTCAACAAAGCCCTTCGTTGCAACAACGCCAGAGACTTCTTTCCCTCCTCTGTCTTCCCGATGCTTCGCACCGCACTCAACTGCGCGAGATATTTCTCACCATCATAGACGTTTCCATGCTCGGCCTCCATATCCTCAATCGCACGCTGCAGAGACAGCAACTGCTCATCCCAAGTCTGAACCTTGATCACCTCCTTAAACGGCACCGATGTCCGGACCCGAGGCAAGGGCTTGGTTTTTTCAGACTCCGCAGCATCCAGCCCCCCCAAGCCAGGCACGCACAACACGCCACACACAAGTGTCAAAGCCTTCATGTCAAACAGACTTTCCCTAATCACAGGTAAATCAAGCATCATATTGACCTATAATACAGGTTGAGGAGGTGAGACTTTTCATCAAAATGACGCTTTATAACATCCCGCAAACAATCTTATGACAGTCTGATTCACCATCAGCTTAAGATCCACCTTGCCTAAATATCCCAGACGTTTAGTATTCTACTCAGTCGTGTTCACTTCCCGCTCCATGGTACTGCTGCTCATCATCTGCTGCAGTTTTTCTTCTTGCTCCTTCCGGCCCGCCATTGATTCCACCACGGGTGAAGTCACCTCCCGCGCAGCAAGCTCGGTGATCCGGACCCATGGTGACTGGCAATTCAACCGGATTAAGAAACGCAAAAAAATCAGCCATGACCCTCGCTACACCGAACCAGTCGAGCGTGTCGCCAAGCGTTTAAAACAAGTCATCGACATGCCTGACGCCGAATGGGAGTTTGTCATTTTCGAAGACCGCTCGGCCAACGCCTTCGCCCTGTCGGGAGGAAAAGTGGGCATCAATACGGGCCTGTTTAAAATCGTGGATAACGACGCCCTTCTGGCGGCCGTCCTCGGCCATGAGATCTCCCATGCAACGGCCAACCACTCCGAACTCAGAATGTACCGCACGCTGGGAGCCATTGCCCTCGGCGCCGCTCTCTACGCGGTGCTCGAAAACAACGACGTCGAAAACCCGGGCTACGCCGTCACGGGGTATGCCCTCGCTACCTATTTAATCGACACCCTGCCGTTCTCCAGAAAACAAGAATACGAAAGCGACAAAATCGGAGCCATCTACATGGCCAAAGCGGGTTACGACCCACGACAAGCCGTGGAACTCTGGAAAAAACTCGACGCATACCACAGTCAGAAAAACAAGACACCTCAACCGGAATACCTCCGCACTCACCCGCTGGACCAATCCCGCATCCGGGCACTCGAGGAATTCATGCCCGTAGCCATGCAACACTACAAACGAGCCAAACCAGCACCCTGAGCCAACGCATGAATCCGAGCCCAAGGCATAAGCCTCAGGAATAAATTCGACGCAAAAGCACTCTCACCTGAGTAATCCCCACAAAACCATGCAACGATTCATCACCTTCACCTTGCCTCTCGCACTGATCGGCGGCATTCTCGTTTTCCTCGTCGGAAGCCAAGCCACCTGCTCCCAAGAATCCATGCAAGACAAACAACCCGCCACCCTACCCGCCACCCTACCCGCCGTCCCCGAAGGATACGAAACCGCCACCTTCGCCGCCGGTTGTTACTGGTGCGTAGAGGCCGTATACCAACGGCTCGACGGAGTCCACGCCGCGACCTCGGGCTTCATCGGAGGTCACGTCGAAAACCCGGGCTACGAAGCCGTCTGCAACGGTACCACCGGACACGCCGAAGCCGTGCAACTCATCTACAATCCGAAAAAAATCTCCTACGCCACCCTACTCGACTGGTTCTGGCGCTTACACGACCCCACCCAACTCAACCGCCAGGGGGCCGACGTCGGGACCCAGTACCGCTCCGCCATTTTCTACCATAACGAAAGCCAGAAAAAAGAAGCTGCCGCCTCACGCGACAAAGCCCAGGAAAGTTTCGCCAAACCCATCGTCACCGAAATCACCAAAGCGGGAACTTTCTACACGGCGAAGGTCTCCCACCAAGATTATTACAAAATCAACGGCAACAAAAACCCCTACTGCAAAGCCGTCATCGCACCCAAACTCAAAAAACTCAAATTGGACCGCTAATACCAGCTAATACCAGCGAACACCATTTGAGAGACTTGATTGTCGGAATGGCGGTGTTCATTTGACCCTGAGTTCAGGGCATGACCAGGGAATGACCAGGGAATGCTGCGAGCTACATGACTGAGGCATGCGTCCTCTCCCTTAATGCGCCTGCCAATCAAGCTCATGCCATAACATCGTTTCTCCTTCAAAAATGAAGCGACCAAAAAACTTCCGCCCCGCTAACATACCAGCCAGCCAGCACCGATCATCTTCCCACATTCGGTCGTAGGGAATCTGATCTAAATCCGTCCACAAAGGAATTGCCTCCTCGGTGGCCGTAGGCACCCCTTCGTATCTGGTCGCCATAAAGACATGGCAATGAATGTCCGGTATATCCGACATCGCAAAACACAACTCCCCCATCTTCACCGGATCGAGGGGCGTGATGTGCAACTCTTCCTGACACTCCCTGACAACACACTGCTCAGGCGTCTCCCCCGGGTCAATTTTACCGCCGGGACCATTCACCTTCCCCTTACCAATCCCCCGAAGTTTTTCGATCAATAACACCTTACCTTCCTGAACCACAAACATCAGTGTGGCTGGCATTTCCCCATGCCAATGCTGCCAATCAACCTCCCTTATTGCCATGACCATTTTCTAATCCATCCCCCGAAAATGAAAAGTAGAAAACCAAGTACTGACACGCGAAAACGCACAACAGCACAACACGCCGCAGAATAAACAAGACGATGGCTGCTGTGCTCAGGTATTCGAAATGCGTAGTTGTTGAGACCGTTACCGAGGGAGTTTCCTTGGAAGTCGGATTTTGCCCTAGTCCCAGCGCTGGAATGTATTCTTGAGGCAGACAAAGCCCCCCACGAATCAGCACAGCCCGACATTCCCGCCACTCAAATGCCATAGAATGGCCTCACTTGACATTCACGATTCACGTACAGCCTCAGGCTCTAATTTTAGGACATCCCTTAGGGCTCATGGCGAGGCCATGATACGGCTTGAGCACTCTGGATCAGAACATCCGTATGCTCACGCCAAGATCCAAACAACTGTATTAGGAAAAACCCATTTAATATTTGCCTATTTCGCTAAATGAACAAATATCAGATATGGACGCGACGCAAGCACACCCGATCCCCTGCCGGAAAAGCATTGAGCGACAGGCTGAAACCTTGAAAGCGCTGGCCCATCCGGCAAGGCTGGCCATTGTCCACGCGTTGGCATCCGGGCCGGTTTGCGCCTGTGATCTCGCCGAGCATGCGGAAAGCTCGCCCCCAACGACCTCGCGCCACCTGACGGTGCTTCGCCACGCTGGCATCATTTCCCAAGAGCGCCGGGGACAGCAGATTTTTTACGAGCTGAAGCGACCGTGCGTCCTGACCTTTATTGAATGCTGCAACGACTGATCCCAAGCTTTGGCTGACCACGTAAACGATATGTCTTTTTCCGATCATCGACAGGAGTGGCGCTGGGCCACGGGTATGACTCTCATTTTCCTAGCCGCCTGGTGGCTGCCAGTGGACAGCGTCCGATTTCAGTCAGGGATCGATGAAGCCATGCAACTCACCCAGTGGTATGCTCGGGAGCATGTGGTTTACTGCCTTCTCCCCGCCTTTTTCATTGCAGGAGCTATTGCCAGCTTCATCCGTCAGGGATCCGTGATGAAGTACCTCAGTGCGGAGGCACACCGTGTCACGAGCTACCTGGTGGCCTCGGTCTCGGGCACGATCCTAGCCGTTTGTTCCTGCACCGTACTTCCACTCTTTGCCGGTATCTACCGCATGGGGTCAGGGTTGGGACCGGCAACGAGTTTTTTGTATGCGGGTCCTGCCATCAGCGCACTGGCCATCGTGATGAGTTCCAAGGTCCTCGGCATTGAAATGGGACTGGCCAGAAGTCTGGGAGCCATCGTTTTCAGTCTGTTAATCGGACTCTGCATGGCTACCATCTTTAAAAAAGAAGAACAGGAACGGCAGCAAGCGGCAGCCATGCAATGGCCGGAAGAGGAAAATGAGCGCCCGCTTTGGCAGACACTCACCTTTCTCGGCACCCAGATCAGCATTCTCATCTTTGCCAACTGGGGGCCATCCGACCACTCCGCCTTCGCCCTCATTTACGATTGGAAATGGTGGATCGTTTCCGTCTCAGCCCTGGCGTTGGCTGTGATCCTTGGTCTTTGCTTTGATCGCTCATGGCTCAAAATAAGCACGACAGCCGTAGCGGTGGTTCTCATCTCCATTCTATCCGGCACGCTGGCAGCTTTCTCCGTGGGACTACTCGGCTTGACCTGGATCATTGCCGGAACTGATGGAGAAACCGGAGAGTGGTGGCGACAGAGCTGGAGTTTCACCAAGCTTGTCATGCCCCTGCTGCTTGCCGGTGTCTTTGTCACCGGATTGTTAGTTGGTCGCCCTGGACATGAAGCATGGATCCCGAACGACTGGATCAATCAAGCGCTGGGCGGAGACGGCTTGCTCCCGGTCTTTTACGCCTCCTTTGCCGGGTCCTTGATGTATTTTGCCACCCTAACGGAAATACCTATTGTCGAAGCACTGCAAGGAGCGGGCATGGGCAATGGGGCCGCCCTCGCTCTCCTGCTGGCCGGCCCGGCACTCAGCCTGCCCAACATGCTGGTCATCCGATCCATCCTCGGAACCCGAAAAACCCTCACCTACATCACCCTCGTTGTTATCTTCAGCACCTTCGCCGGCTGGACCATCGCCCCCCTCCTCAACTAATCAACTAATCAACTAATCAACTAATCAACTACATCATGACCAAGATCCTTATCCTCGGAAGCGGCTGCGCCAAATGCGACTCACTCTATCAACAAGCCCAACAAGCAGCCGAAGAACTCGGCATTGAATACAACATTGAAAAAATCAGCGACATGCTGAAATTCATCGACTATGGCGTGATGATCACTCCCGCCATCGTGGTCAATGGCAAGCTGAAGCTCGCGGGCAAGCTTCCGACATCGGAGCAGCTTAAATCCTTCCTGACCCAGTAACCAGCATTCTGATCATTTTTCCCAATCACACCTACCATGAAACAAGCTAACAAGATCATCACCTTTGCCCGCATTGCCATCTACTTGATTGCCCTGGCTGGACTATCCCTCTGGGGCTGGAAACAATGGCAAATGGCACAATCAAAAAAGGAAACGGCTGAGTCATCTGCCAATGCCCAAAGCGAAGAAAATTACATCCTGAACCAATCGGAACACATCGTCCTGGTCACCTATTTCACATCAGACCAACGATGCGCAACCTGCAAGACGATCGAACAACTCACTCAGGAGGCCGTATCCGAAGGCTTTGCCGAGCAACTCTCGGCAAAGGAGGTCATTTTCCAAACCATCAACTTTGACCGACCGGAAAACGCACACCACATCGACCACTACCAATTGGCATTTAAAACCGTCGTCGTCTCCGAACGCAAAAAAGGAAAAGAGGTGAAGTGGAATAAATATGACCGAGTTTGGGATCTGGTCGACCAGCCGAAAGCATTTAAATCCTACCTTCAGAGCGGCATTCGCCAGTATCTTGAAAACCCGAAACAACCAAACCCCACTCCCGATGCCTGAGTATTCGCTTATCGCCGGAGCCCTATGGTTAGGCATCCTGACATCCATTAGCCCCTGCCCGCTTGCGACTAACATTGCCTCGGTTGCCTTCCTCACCAGACGGAACCCGGGAGAACGAAACATCATCGGCAGTGCCCTGGCCTACACGCTTGGCCGAATGAGCGCCTACAGCTTACTGGCCATCATCATCACCGCCGGATTGCTATCCGCACCACAGCTATCGAGTTTTTTCCGCTCCCACCTTGAGGGCCTTATTGGCCCCGGCCTACTCATTGTCGGTATGTTCATCACCGGACTCATCCGCATCTCTCTTCCCGGGTCCGGAAAGCTCAACGCCTTGGGGACCCAACTCGCCGAGCGTGGTCATGTGGGGGAGTTTTTAATGGGAGCCGTCTTCGCCCTTGCCTTTTGCCCGGTGTCGGCTGCGCTCTTTTTCGGAGCCCTGCTGCCGGGCATCATCCGTTCAGATTCCAGCGTCCTCTTACCTGTGACTTATGGCATCGGAACCGCTGTTCCCGTCCTGATCGCCGTGGCTCTACTCAGCGGCAGCCTCGCTGCAGCACAAAAACGGATCCAAACGATGCAGAACATCGGAGCCAAACTCCAGATGGGAACCGGCGTTATTATTTTACTCGTTGGCGCCTGGATCACCCTGCGGGACATTTTCGCCGGCTGACACGGTACCATCCCAGGGTTCCTACATGAGGGATATGATCTCGATGATGCCTGCGGCTATTAATCCCTGGTGTATTCACCCTGAGTATAATCCACCGTCTTCCCCCTTGACGCGACCTCCTGCCGCGGCATGATTTCCGTATGCACGGCCAGTTACTCATGCTCGGAGTCCCCGGGACCGAACTCACCCCGGAAGACGCAACGCTCTACAAAGCCATCCAACCCGGCGGGTTTGTGCTCTTCGGGCGCAATGTCTCCAGCCCCGAACAAGTCCGCAAGCTCACCGACGACCTCCGCGAACTATGTGACATTCCTCCTATCATTTCCATCGATCAGGAAGGTGGCCGCGTCTCGCGAACCCGCGAAATTGGAACCGAACCTCCATCGGCGCAGCAGCTGCGTGATAAAAACGACCCCGGCCTGATCGCCCAACACGGCCAACTCACCGCCCACCTGCTGCGCCTGCTGGGTTTCAATATGGATCTCTGCCCCGTACTCGACATCTCTTATGACGACGATGCCGATAACGCCATGCAAGGGCGCTGCTACGGATCCGACCCCCAGCAAGTCATCACCAACGCCGGCATCTTCAACCGCAACCTCCGCCACTGCCGAGTGCTCTCAAGCGGCAAACATTTCCCCTCGTGTGGACTCGCCGATGCCGACCCCCACCATGAACTTCCATGGATCGAAAAGTCGATGGACGACATGCTCAAATCCGACCTTTTGCCTTACACGGCTCTGATGCCGGAACTCGATTCCATCATGAGTTGCCACGCCCACTTTACGGCCATCGACCCAGACACCCCGGGGCTCCCCGGCTCTCTCTCTCATAACCTTCTGAGCAAACGACTCCGACTGCAATTAGGCTACGATGGGGTCATCATGACCGACGACCTGGATATGGGAGCCATCGTCAATACCTATGGCCGGGGCCCCGATGTTCAAATGGCCATCGAAGCCGGCAACGACATGGCGATGATCTGCCACCAGACCGACACAGCGGACATTGCACTCCAACACCTCAAAAAACTTCCCAGCTACAAAGTGGATGACGCCCTGAAACGAATCGAAAAAATGAAAAAGCGTCTCTACTCACCACTCACGTTCAGCATGGACATGTGGGAGAAAATCGATGCCGACATTCTGGAGCTGCGTATTCAGGTTCTCGGCCGGGAGAAAGCCATGATCACCACCGATTACTCAGGGGAAAAACGTTCACCCGTCGAAGGTTACTAAGTTCGCAACATCCCAAGAGGTGAAACAAACCATCCAACGCATCGGCTGCTTACGCCCCCCCATGCCATGGCACAAGCCACGGGTAGCCGACTCCGCCAACGGAGACAACGTCATCCTGCTCCACGGACTATGGCGCAGCCTCTGGGCGATGGATCCGATGGCTCGCTACCTGAACTCCGAAGGCTACCGAACCATCAACATTCCCTATCCCTCATTCAGAAAAGACATCTCCGCACTCATGGAACAAGTGCTTCAGGAGATTGAACAACACACCGACCCAGCGCAACCGATTCATTTTGTCACCCACTCGCTTGGAGGTATCCTCACCCGCCACCTACTCAGCAGCATACCAAACGACCGACTCGGCTGTCTGGTGATGCTGGCACCTCCTAACCGTGGCAGCGAAATTGTCGATTGGCTCGAAAATCACCCCGCATTGTTGGCCCTACTCGGGCCAAGTGGCAAACGCCTGGCTCGCAAACAACTCAACATCCCCCCGCTAGACTCCCATCTCGCCAGCGCAGTCATCATGGGTGACCGCCACCCCATCCCCTTTTTTCAAAAACTTCTCGATGAGAAAAATGACGGCATTGTCTCCGTTCGCGACGGTAGGCTCGACGGCCTCACCTGCTTTGAGGTAGTGCATTCCGACCACACCATGATTGCATCGGATCCCAACGTCATGCAGATGACCCTAAACTTTCTCCGATCCGGGCAGACAAGCCCCTGAAGCCACCATCACCGGACATCGTAGGACAGCTTTTCCAAGCTGTCGGCAGGTCTGGAAAACAACACCTCACTTGGCCAACCCCCAGGATGACGGCAGGATGCAATCCTGCCCTACCTTGCACCATTCACGACCTCTTCACGAGCATCGTAGGACAGCTTTTTCAAGCTGTCGACAGGTCTGGGAAACAGCACCTCACTTGGCCAAACCCCAGGATGTCGGCAGGATAAAATCCTGCCCTACCTTGCACCATTCACGACCTCTTCACGAGCATCGTAGGACAGCTTTTTCAAGCTGTCGACAGGTCTGGGAAACAGCACCTCACTTGGCCAAACCCCAGGATGTCGGCAGGATGAAATCCTGCCCTACCCTGCACCATTACGACCGCATCAACGGGCATCGTAGGACAGCTTTTCAAGCTGTCGACAGGCTTAGGAAACAGCACCTTACTTAGCCAACCCCCAAGCTGTCGGCAGGATAAAATCCTGCCCTACCCTGCACCAGTCACGACCTCATCACAAGTATCGTAGGACAGCTTTTCCAAGCTGTCGACAGGCTTGGGAAACAACACCTTACTTGCCCCCCCAGAATACAGACAAGGAACAGTTGTCTCCATTTTGATGGATCAAAGATCAAGTTGTTCACAAGTTATTTTGATGTTAATCACAAAATTTAAATGAATTAACCTATTCTTTTAGGATCTCTAGCATCAAAAATTAAAAAGTTATACCCAAACAACCAACAATTTATTCAGAAGATATAAAGATCGATTTGATGCTAAAAGTCATTTCCATCATCGCTAAAAATCCACCTCGACACAGCAACACAAAGCTCTAGGATATGAGCAGAAGTAATGCTCCTCATGCACCACCCTAACCAAAACAAAACCAATCAAAGCGTCGCCCTTTTGATCGATGCTGATAACGCTCCCGCTGCTAAAATTGAATTCATCATCGGGGAGTTGGCCACCCAAGGTGCTGTTAACATCCGGCGAGCCTACGGCAATTGGAAGAAGCGATCACTGGTCGGATGGGAAAAGGTCCTGCACGAATATGCCATTCAGCCGATCCAGCATTTTGATCTGGTCAAAGGGAAAAACGCAACCGACATGGCTCTACTGATCGATGCCATGGATATCCTCTACACCAAAAACGTCCATACCTTCTGTTTGGTATCATCCGATTGTGACTTCACACCGCTGGTGCATCGCCTCCGAAGCGAAGGCAAGCAGGTCATAGGTTTCGGGCGCCAAAGCACACCTTCCCCCTTCGTCAACGCATGCACGAAGTTCATATTCTTGGAAGATGAAGCGCCTCCACAAAGTGAGAAAGCCCAACAAACTATTTCGGTCAACAAACTCAAGCAGAACACCAAGCTGATGAACACGCTGCGCAAGGCGGTAAAAGCGGCAACGGATGAAAGCGGTTGGGCATCTCTCGGACCTGTTGGCTCACATATCTCAAACCAAGGCCCTTTCGACCACCGAACCTACGGTTTCCGCAAACTCAGTGATATGTTCGCAGCCATCGATCTGTTCGACGTCAAGACCTCGACAAGCGATGGACAACCCCGGCTTCGAGTCCGGATCAAGAAGCAAACGGAAAGCTAATGATCCGTTCACTCAATCCCATAGCCCAGGCGCAAGCAAATCGGCTCTAAGATGGGAAGAACTGGCTGCAACTGTTTTTGGTAATCACGCCAACGACCGATGGCATCACGGTAAATTTCCTTACCCACATCGTGGTATGTCGGGGATGTCACCACACGCTGCAGTCCCCTTTCCGGACGGGAAAGCACCCGCCCGTCCCAAGGCAAACTCAAAAAATCGAGCACCCGGCGAGCTTCGGCATCTGGCTCGTTAACCCAATCCTCATAGCGGGTCTCCAAAAATCCTGACGCCAGCGTGTCCCGGGTCTCTAGCCAAGCCTCCATCGTTAGGATATACTTTTCAGCGGTGGTTTTCAAATCCAGATAAGGCAGGCTACCCGGGTTCATTGGAAAATCCTGGAAATAACAAGAAAGGACAACATCCCTGGGGTCCCTGAGAGCCACCACCATTTTACCGGCAGGAAACAATTCATGATAGGTCCCAAGCGCCAAACTCATGTCCGGATATTTATCAAGAAACAGGGTCTCACCCGCAGCCTCCTGCCCCTCAGGGCCGCCGGGCAAATACCTCTGTAGCGCGGCACGATAATCCTGTTCATATCCATCTCTGGCTGTTTCCCCGAGATGCTGAATGCTCCCGGCAGCGCGTTGAGCATCCCCCCGCCCGCTAGCGGACAAGGGCGTCATCACCAAATCAAAAAACACACTCTGCTCCTCAACACTGGAAACAGCAGGATGCCGGTCCAACATTTGCTCAATCAATGTCGTCCCCGATCGTGGATGCCCACACAAAACGGCGAGCCCCTGACCGCGACCCGACATTGCTGGTGGAGCACCAACAGAGGCATTTAAAACGGCACGGTTCAACAACTTTGCTCGCTGTGCTGCCTGAGGTGCGGTAGTTCCACTGGGAGACCGGTTGATTTGTTTCGCTTGTCGCAACCACTGAAACACCTTTTCCCTCTCGCCCACTCGGTGACTCGCATGGGCTCTGGCGTAAAGGAGCGAAACTTGAAACTTGGGGACCAGGGTATTCATCGGCACCTTGTCTGCGGCTAACATAGCTTCGACCGCTGAACGGTGCTGCAATAACAATTGAACCCACAGAACCTGAAGAAAAGGAGTCCTGATACGAACCTCCTCCCCCAGAGAACTCAAATAATCCATAGCTTCATCCGCCCGCTCATGACGGGCTAAACTACTGGCATAAAAATATCCGACCGAATCCGGCAATGTATCTTTCCGAGGCTCCAGAAACGACAATAGCAAGGCATGCAGGTGGAGGGCATGAATGGCGATACAAACGTCCAGCACCACCTCTGGGTCTCCCCAGGACAAGTCCAAGGATCTTCTGAACTCTCGCTTGGCCTCAGAAGGATAATGAGTATCCAACAAACACAGGGCGTGTTCCTTGGCAAATTCAGGCTGGGAGGGATTCAAACGGCACGCCTTTGCATGCAATCGCAGCGCCATTTGGAGTTTCCCCCGTCTGGCAAAATCGAGAGCTTTACGATGCTCTGCCAAACCTCTGACCGATCCCTTTTTATTCATGTATCCATTGTCATCGGGGCTCATGGTTTGCCAAGCTCATATCGCCAGAAGGTTCCTCAGCTATACCGTAAAAAGCATTCAAGGTGCAGACATCATCACGGTTACACCTCCGATACTGATAACTGGAGCAAAAGGTCGCCCATGCCCTGACGTTCCTTCGGAAGCTACGAACTGTAATCGGGCATGATCCAAAACATACACCCCATTAGTCCCCTGGGTTCGACTCACCACTCTGACACCTACTCGCCCGGACTCCTTCCCGGTCGCTTGGTAACTCACGGTAAAATCCTTCAATTTTTGGCCTGGGGTCAGACCGTCTTCTATCAGTAAGGGCGTGCCCATCACGCGACCGGAACCATCAATAATCTCCAGTGCGATCCGATCAGGAATCGTAAAATTGGAACTTTGGGCCAATGCCACGGTAAAGGTATAGGTTCCGGGGCCCATGGCCGAAAAATGCTTATCACTCAGCTGGCTAACCGCTCCACCCTTGTTACTCAACCAGCACGCTTGCTTTCCATGCAAGGGTCCTATTTGCACTGGTTCCGTGTCGGCATACGCCTGAGTAATCAACGCCGCATCCCAATCTCCAAGTGGCCGGAAAACCGTCCAACCTTCAATCACAGAACTTCGATTATAATGATTTTCATTAAACGGCCCCGGAGGACTCGTTGCATGATTCATCGCATGACTCGGTGTAGACTCAAAACTGGCATTGATCAAAGGGATCGTCCCTGCCGTGAGCACCTGCCCATATAAGAGAGCAATCACAACGCCTTCGATCGGTAATGACTTTTTCATGATGATGTTCCTTCCATTCCGGAGTTCACATCATACTAGTCGCCCAGACCTAGGGAGCAAGCCAGGGCCTCCTGTCCCACAAGGGAACAGCCCTGCTGAAGCTGCTCCCGTATAAAAAACATGCCGGGCATGGGAAACTCCTAAAAAGATCGCCCGTGCCCAGCATGAAACACACAAATGAGCTTCATCCTATAGCGCTCACAGCTCAATAACTCAAGCGAGAGAACACCGGTCTCTTTTAGTTACAGGATCACAACGCCATAAAATGATCCAAGTTGACCGTATCCGATCAGGCACCGTATTTTTTCACCGACCCCCCAAGGACAAAATCGGGAATCAATAATTTTTCATCCAATCCCTGCCCCTTCATCACCGACTCTAACTTACGGACGCCACCACGGGCGATGGTGGCACGATCCATCGTGTAATGAGAAATACCTGGAACCAGCGCGTCAAACACATTGTCATAAGTCAATGAAACCAGAGACATATTCTGAGGAATCCGCAACTGATGAGAGGCCATCCAGGAAATCAAGGTCAAGACCTGGCGTGAGCGCGTCGCAATGATTGCCGTAGGTGGAATTGGTTCATGGCACATCTGATGCAAGGATGTTGCCACAGCTTCGGCGGTTCCCTGCTCCACAATGGTGTGCAAGGTGACATCCCCTGAAGCATTCGCCACCGCATTTTCGATCCCCTTCTGGGCTGCAAACAAACCCTGAAGCTGTGTATCCGGAACCATGTAACCAATCGAGCGGTGCCCATAGCGCATCAGCAAAGAAGCCGCATGAAACCCTGTCGCCTGCCAGTCAACATCCAGACTCGGCAACTTAACTCCCGGGTAAGCCAGGCCCCGAACCATGCACGGGATCTTCTGCTTGGCAAACCACGCCTGTACATGTTCGTTGGATTGATAAAGAATCCAAGCATCATACTGCAAACTATCCACCAATTCCTTGAGCCGTGAGCCAGGCCGCTTCAAACTGAAGATCGCCGGGGTGTGAAACTCCAAGGAAAATTCTTTGCGGGCCAACATTTCGCGCATGTGATCGATCTCCAGTAACATCGTCGGTGGTAGATCCTCCAGCCGCTTGGGCGATAAAAAGCCAACACGCCGGCTTCGATGTTCAGCTTGTTTGCTGGATGCCTTTTTGAGAATTTGCCGCCGCTTTCCATGCTCGCCCACGCTGAGCCATCCGGTTTTTTCCAATTCCGCCAATGCAGTTCGCAAGGTATCACGACCAATTTGAAGCCTCGCGGCCAAATCACGCTCTCCGGGGAGCTTCTGCTTGATCTCTCCGCTCCGGATCATCTCACGAATCACTTCGGCGGTTTCGGCAGTCAATGAACGGCGCTGAGGCAACTTCATGTTGGCATCCTATGTCAAAGTGGTAAGATAAACAAACCAATTGTTTCCATTGTTATTTTGCCTATCCCTGCTGTAGTTATAGCACGTCTCTTCAGTCCGCAATATCCTACGATTCCACATCATGAAACGACTCCGATTTATCTCTCTCTTTCTTACAGCCCTCTGCAGCTGGGCGCTCACTTTTGCAGGGGAAGCCATCGAATGGAATGACGACTTCCCACGCCTTCCTGATGCACATGGCTTTGCCGGTCCCTTCGCCGGAGTGGTCGGAGAAAAAGATAATCGCTGGCTCGTTGTAGGAGGTGGAGCCAATTTTCCCGACGGGGCTCCCTGGACCGTTGATGCCGAGGGATACAAACCACCCAAGATCTGGCACGACAGCCTGTTTGCTATTCAGCTGGAGGCTGACAGCCTGAAAGCCAAAGGGGCATGGAAAAAACTCGACCTCACACTCCCCGAAAAGCTGGGCTACGGATCGTCGGTAACGCTGCCTGCACGTAAAACGGCCCTCTTTATTGGTGGTAATCGCTCAACCGATGCCGGGATGTATCACTCACCCAAGGTCTTTGAAGTCAGCCAAACGAATGCCGGCATCGCCATCAACGAGGTCGCGTCACTTCCTGATGGAATTTCTGCTGCAGGCACCGCAATCATTGGCAACACCGTGTTTGTCTTTTCCGGAGCATCCGAAAAAGGAAGCCTCGCATCGTGCTGGGCCTTGGACACATCAGCCAAGGACAACAGCACCTGGACATGGCAAGCGATGCCTTGGCCTGAATCCGCTCCTGGCATTCCAGCACGGCCTCGAGAGCACTGTATTACCGGCGTTCAGGACGGCAAATGGTATGTATTTGCCGGCCGCACAGCCATCGATGAATCCATCGAAACGGACGCAAGTGACCGCAACCGCATGCATGGTGTGGACTTTTTGAGGGACGCGTATGTCTACTCCCCACCAGCCAAGGGCGCGATCCACACCGGCAGCTGGAAACGGGTTGCCGACCTTCCCCACGGCCTGTCAGCAGCGCCCCAGTCAGCAGTACCAGCAGGCGTTAGTCACCTCTTGGTTCTCGGAGGGGTGGACGTTCCCTTCCTCCGCCAGCAGAAAAAGGATCGCCCTGAACTGAACGGGCAAGGTGAAGCTCACCCAGGGTTCCCGTCATCGATCCTCGCCTACCACACCATCACCAACACCTGGATCCCATCCGGAAACGTCCCCCAGGGGCCGGAATCCGAACGCCGAGCAAACGATCGGGAAGTCAGCTACGCCCCGGTTACAACCCCCGTCGTCATCGTCGGCAAGGAGTTTTTGGTTCCCACGGGTGAAATCAAACCAGGCATCCGCAGCAACCAAGTGCTCTCCGGAATCGTCAAAGGTAAAAAACTAGGATTCGGAATCATCAATTGGATTGTCGTTGTGGTCTACCTGCTCGGTATGGTCGGTATCGGATACTGGTTCATGAAACATGAAGCGGCATCCAGCACCGACGCCTACTTCCGAGGAGGACAGCGCATCCCGTGGTGGGTTGCCGGACTTTCCATTTTTGCCACCATGCTCTCGGCCATCACCTTTATGGCCATCCCCGGAACAGCGTACGCCACCAACTGGAACGGCTACATCGGACAATGGCCGATTCTCGTCATCGTGCCACTGGTGGTCTTCTGCTACCTGCCATTCTACCGCAGGCTCAACATCACGACGGCCTACGAATACCTTGAAAAACGCTTCAACGTTGCCTCCCGGGTGATCGCCAGTATCACCTTCATGCTCTTCCACGTCGGCCGGGTCGCCATTGTGCTCTACCTACCGGCTTTGGCTCTCTCCAGTGTGACCAGCATCAATATCTATGCCGCGATCTTCATTATCGGCATCCTCTGTGTGATCTACACCGTAATGGGCGGAATTGAGGCTGTGGTTTGGACCGACGCCATTCAGGCGATGGTTCTGATTGGAGGCGCCCTTCTCTGCTTCGGACTGGTCGTCTTCCAAGTCGATGGAGGAATCGGAGCTGTTGGCGCTGCGATGACAGAACAAAGTAAGGGCATCACCAAATCCTTCGACCTGACCAACCTGTCGATATCAAAATCATCCACCTCCGGGATCATCTTTTTCCTCGCTTTCATGTTCGCCAATTTGCCGTCATACACAGCTGGTCAGGATGTGGTTCAGAGGTATGTCACCACCCCCACGGAAAAAGAGGCTGCCCGCTCACTCTGGCTGAACATTGTCATGGTCCTCTGCGGATCCGCCATCTTCTTTGCCCTCGGAACCGCCTTGTTTGTCTTCTATCAAGCACACCCGGAAAAACTCGATCCCGCCATGCCCGCCAAAGACGGCATCCTGCCATTCTTTATCATGCAGAATCTGCCCGTTGGTGTCGCAGGCATCATCATTGCCGGCGTTTTTGCCGCCGCCCAGTCCACCATCTCGAGTTCACTCAACTCCGTTGCTACAGCCTTTGTGACCGACGTCTATGGTCGATTGATCAAACCAGAAAGCGACGACGGCCAACGCCTCAAAGTTGCGCGCAATGTCGTGATCATTCTGGGATCGGTAGGCATTGTCGTCTCCAGCTACATCGCGTGGACCAAAATTGACTCGGCCTTCATGCTGTTCAATACCTTTATTGGCTTTGCCCTCGGGCCACTCGGAGGTCTGTTCGCCCTGGGTGTGTTCACCAAACACAGCTCAGGAAAAGCCGGCTTGATCGGCCTACTCTGCGGCGTCGTCACAGTCGTGACCGTACACATTCTCAACGAGACCAAAATCATTGACGTCATGCCCTTACTCTACGGATTCATCGGATTCACCAGCACCTTTATTGCCGGAGCTCTTTTAGGCTGCTTCATGCCGGCCAAAGCCGAGGAAGTGAATGGCCTGACCCTCCTGACCCAGAAGAAATAATCCGCACACAAACCCACACTCACCACTTCTTGTTATGTCCACATACACTCGACCAGACCTCGAACAACTTCGGGATTTCTATCGCGACAGCCTGATTGACGACACCTTAAAATTCTGGCTTCCCCGATCGATTGACACCACGCATGGAGGCTATCTCCTCATGCGGGATCAAGACGGTTCACTGCTGGACGATGACAAGTCCGTCTGGTTTCAAGGAAGATTCAGTTCCATTCTCGGCAACCTTTACAACCACGTCGAGCCCCGCCAGGAATGGCTCGACGGAGCCCGGGCCGGTGTCGACTTCCTGCGCGAGCACTGCATCGATGATGACGGCCAGATGTTCTTTCTCGTCACACGCGATGGAACTCCACTGCGCAAGCGTCGCTACTTTTTCTCGGAGGCCTTTGCCATCGCAGCCTACGCACACTACGCCAAAGCAACACAGGATGAATCCCTGGCCCAGGAAGCCCGCGACCTGTTCAAGCGCTGTACGGAATACGCCGACGGCTCACGACCGCTGCCACCTAAAACCACCGGAGCCCGCCCGACCCAAGGTCTGGGAGTCCCCATGATCTTCCTCAACGTAGCCCAACAACTGTGCGACACCGTTGGCTGTGACTTTGCCGCTTCACAAATCGACGACTACATCAGCCAGATTGAATCCTGTGTCGATGACGAGCTTCGCTGTGTCTGGGAGTGCACGGACCCCGAAGGAAACATGATCGACCACCTTCAGGAGCGCACCATTACCCCCGGACACGCCATCGAGGGCGCATGGTTCATCCTGCACGAAGCCAAACGCCGCGGTGGCGACAAACGCTTGGAAAAGCTGGGGCTAAAAATGCTCGATTATTCTTGGGAACAAGGCTGGGATCAAGAACACGGAGGAATCATCTACTTCCGTGACCCGACCGGCAAACCCGTCATGGAATACTGGCAAGACATGAAGTTCTGGTGGCCTCAGAACGAAGCCATCATTGCCACTCTGCTGGCCTATACCATGACCGGAGATGACAAATACGCTCGCTGGCACAAGATGATCCACGATTATGCCCACGCGCATTTTCACGACAAAGAGCACGGGGAGTGGTTTGGCTACCTTCACCGTGACGGCAGGGTCTCCACTGCCATGAAAGGCAACCACTACAAGGGCCCCTTCCATCTGCCACGAATGCAAACGTATTGCTGGCAATTGCTCGAAGAGCACCTGGCCAAGTAATCAAGCCAGCCCCTCAGCCCGGTCAGCCAGATCAGCCAGATCAACCCGAGGGGCAATGAACCAAGTCGGTGTGCCCTGACGGGCACACCCACAAAAAAACGAGCCCTGCAAAACAACAGGGCTCGTCACACAAAACAAAAAAACAAAAAGTCCTCAAAGGTCCTTCGACTTACACCGCTGGGTTCAGGTAAGGAGCCAAGCCCAAGTCCTGGAACTTCTCCCACAATTCGTCAGCCTGCGCTTGAGTCACTGGGCCCATAGGCAAACGAGCCGGGCCACATGGCACACCAAGGCGGCTAATCACCGTCTTCACCAAGGGGTGAAACGCCCCCACC
Organism: Oceaniferula marina; assembly: GCF_013391475.1. Classification (NCBI taxonomy): domain Bacteria; kingdom Pseudomonadati; phylum Verrucomicrobiota; class Verrucomicrobiia; order Verrucomicrobiales; family Verrucomicrobiaceae; genus Oceaniferula; species Oceaniferula marina. Next base: position 993,786 of record NZ_JACBAZ010000001.1, read on the forward strand.
TGGTTCAATACCCTGATCGCCTCCTCAGATAAATGCTGCAAGCGACGAGCCTCGTCCATATCACCAGCTTTGGCGGCTTCAACCAGCTTGGCATACAAGGGAGTCATGAAATTAAAGGTGCTACCCACATAGGCATCCGCCCCGGCAGACCATCCGGCGATCATCATTTCATCATAACCAAAGGCAATATCATACTTTCCACCCACGGCCTTTCGGCAGGCAAGGAAAACGTGGATTTGCTCATTGGTGAACTTCACACCTCGCAGGTTCGGAATCGCGGTGTCAGCCATCTCAAGGAAATCAAGCAAGTTCGCTCCGGCCGATGTCAGCGCCGGAATATGGTAATAGTAGAATGGAAGCTCTGGACAGGCAGCCGCAATCTGCTGCATCGACTGACACAAAATCTCGGTGCTGTTCATCGGGAAATAGGTCGGGCAAATCGCGGATACAGCAGCTGCTCCAATAGCCTGCGCGTGCGCAGCCAAGTCGGCTGAGTCCGCCAAACTATTGTGGCCAACATGCACAATCACATCACCGTCGTAATGTTTGACATAGGCTTCAGCAACCCGCTTGCGCTCGTCCGTCGTCAGGTTGCAACCTTCTCCCGTCGACCCGCAAATGAAAATCTGGGACGTTCCGGCCCCTTTCAAATAAGCCGCCATGGATTCAATGGCATCATAATTCACAGAGTAATCTGCGTTCATCGGAGTGTAGGCAGCGGGAACGATGCCTTTCATGGTAAATGACTTCATCAGTAAAAAAGTAGAGGTAAAAATTGGAAATACGGAAATGAGCGATTGTCTGAGACAATCAACATCGGCGGCTCATGCCCCTCCCGTTTCATACATCACCATCGATATAGGAACAGAGAGAAATTTTCAGCCGCTTGATGGAATGTATAGCAGCGAAAACAGCCTATTGCCAATATTACCATGTGGTATGGAATCTAAACCAGAATGTGGGTCGTTCGAACCACAGACTAGCATCCGGAAGTAAGACTAGGTAAGCCATTTGCCAGTATACTCAAGCAAGAATATTCATCAGGCGCGCAACACAGCCTGAATCAAGCAAACGATAAGCCACAAGACTTCCGTGCCCCCCGGAGGATTGGTTTGATAATGACACCAATGCAATCCTATTGAAACAGCCGCATGGGCACTCCAAAGTAATTCTCAATGAAGACCTTGACCGCCCTTACCGCTGGATTCGGCCTGTTGCTGATCACTCTCAGCCCCTGCGCACTCGCGGAACACCATCAACTCTTTATTCTCACCGGACAATCGAACTCTCTAGGCACGACCAACGGTGGAGAAAACGATCCAACATCCGGGTCAGACCCAGCGGATCAACACATCCTTTTCTCTTGGCATAATGTTGTTAACTCAAGCACCAGCATCGGCCATTCAGGCCAGACCTTGACTCCGGCTTCAGGCAGTGCCGATTTCACCACCCTACAGGATCAACAAGGTGGCCACTATGCCGGCAGCGCCACCCATTGGGGGCCGGAAATGGAATTTGCCCGCGGACTCTATCGTGCAGGTGTAAGAAACTTCGGCGTCATCAAAGCCAGTCGTGGCGGCGGGGGCAACACCAACTGGCACAAAGACTCTGGCGGACACATGTATCAACACATCCTCGACACGGTCAGCGAGGCTGTCGCCAGCCTCCCCCCCACTGACAGCTATGAGATTGCCGGCCTTCTCTACCTGCAAGGAGAAAGTGACAATGCCTCAGAAGCAGCTGCCGCCGGAACCCGACTGAAAGAACTCACCGACAACCTGCGGGCCGATCTGGCCCATGCCGCCAACCTGTACACTGTCGCCGCAGGAACCACCGCTGCGGGCGGAACCTCCGCCACCAACCAGGCCGCGATCGCAGCCAGCACCTCCTACATCGATTTTTTTGCCAATACCGACCTGAGTAACCAACTCGCTCCCGACGGACTCCACCTCAACAAAGAGGGAAAAACCATTGTCGGGCGCCGATTCACCCAGGCATTTCTCAACGCTGGAATCTCCGGCATCTCCCGACACTATGGCAAGTTAGTGTTTATCGGGGATTCCATCACCCAAGGAGGCAACGGCAATCCAAGCTACCGGTACCAGGTATTTAAAAATCTGGCCAATGCTTCGGTCGCAAAAAATGCCACCCCCGGCTATCTCTTCACCGGTAGTGTCTCAGGAGCCTACAAGTCCAACCCGGGGTCAACGCCCGATGTCAATGGGCAGTCCTTCGACAACCAGCATGACGGCCATTGGGGCTGGCGCGCATTCTGGGAAAACGGTCGTATCCCCTTACCCGCTGGCCGCTACAACGTCAACAACCTAGGCCAGGGAACCCTCGCCAACTGGACGGGCCAATCCACCACGTTCAACACTGCCGATCAAGGAGTCATCAGCTACACGGCCAGCAGCTACATCCCCGACACTGCGGTCATTAAAATCGGCATTAACGACCTCTCCGGAGGAGCCTCGGCCAGCCAAGTGCGTGATGACATCGCGCTCATCATCGATCAATTACGCGCGGCCAATACCAATATCCGGATCCACCTATGCCAGGTCCTCTATTCCAACAACGTCGCCTATTCTTATGTAGACGCCCTGAATGCCCTGCTACCTGATTTGGCCGCAACGAAAAACACCGCGTCCGCTACATCTCCTGTTTGGATCATCGATGCAAACAACGGCTTCGACCCAACCAGTATGACCTACGACAACACCCACCCGAACACGATCGGCGAAACCTATGTTGGGGACCGTATTTCTGGTGGGCTCGGAGTGATCGAGCTCCCCTTGATCCTTTCCACGCCAGCGGCCATTGCCGAAAAAGCAGGTGAAAGACTTGGCTGCAGTCGATTCGAAGGAAGCGACATCTACAATAGTGGTAGCTTTGCCAGCAACTGGGTAGGGACCGGCTTGACCCCCACACCGGTCGCTCCGAACAACCTGCAACTTCAACACCCGGGAAACCAAGGCTACGTGCTGGATGGAACCAACACCGGCTGGTCAGAAATCAACCACCAGCCATGGACTTTCGAAGCTAAGATCAAATTCAACAAGATTGATAATGGCTTCATCTTTTGGCTGGGAACCGGAACCCACAGAATTTTGATCGAAGCCCATCCCGACCGAACCCAGGACTTCGGGGCAAACAGCTTCAATGTCAGCCATAACAACCACGACGGCCAATATCATACGTTTAAGATCACCCATGACCCAGCCAACAACGTCTATCACCTGTGGCGCGACGGTGTCCTCCTCACCCCCGTGGCTGGAGCCGCCTATGATGCAACCGCCAGTGACAACAGACTACTCATGGGTGACTATACCAGTGGAAGTTTCGGTAATCACTTCGACGTAACCTTTGACTACGTCGAATTCTGCACGGGGTTCAAAGGCAACCAAATCTACAACGGAACCAGCTACATCAACGATTGGAGCTCCGTGGGATCTCTCACCTCCAACCTCGTCAACACCGATGATTTACAAATCGTCAACACCAGCTCAGGTGGCACTTGGCTTGAAGGAACCAACACCGGTTGGTCCGACCAGAACGATGCCGCCTGGACCTTTGAAATGCGTGCCAAATTCAACGCTATCGCCAATGGCTTTGCCTTCTGGCTTGGGACCGGCAGTAACCTGATACGAGTTGAGGTCTATGCCGACCGGACCCAAGACTACAACAACAATACCTTCAACGTCAGCCACAACAATCAGGACGGAGAATTCCACACCTTCCGTATTACCCATGACCCCGCAGCCGGAGTATACCATGTCTTCCGCGATGGCGAGCGGCTGACTCAGATCGAAGGGGTGCCCTATGACCAGTCATCTTCGGAACAACGCCTTATTCTGGGTGACACCACCGGTGGCAGCTTCGGCAACGCCTTCGATGTCACGATTGATTATATCAACATCGACTACAATGGAGTCTGGATCCCTGTCGGCACGGATACCGATGGAGATGGAATGTCCGACCTCTGGGAAGACACCCATTTTGGAAACCCTACCATTGCAGCCCCCGACAAGGATGAAGACAACGATGGCAAAAGCAACCTGGAAGAATATCAGGCAGATACCGACCCCTTCGACCCAGATTCTGTGATGAAAATCAGCGCCATCGAGGAAACGGATACCGAAAACGAATTCGATATCACCGTGGTCAATACCTCTTCGCGCAGAAACTACACCCTGTATGCGTCATCGGACCTTGGTATCACAGATCCATGGTCGCCGATTGTGGGCCCCACGGCGGGAGCCGACGGCAGCCTCGTATTCACCGACAGTCCAACATCTTCCCGCTTTTACCGGGTCCTTGTCAATACGCCGTAGAAGCGCCCGACCCGAGGCAGCTCCTCCCACGACGTCACCATCATAGGTAACACGCAAAGGTCACACCCGTTACCCCCTTAATCCAATACCAAGGTCATTCCACCCAGTCCTAGTATAGCGGACGGAACTTGAATCACAGGTGCGCTTCGCTCAAACGTTGCCTTGAACTCCAGATCCCACCCCCGACGCTTGCCTCTGGCGGTATAGCCATCCCCACCCGCGTAACTGTCCTGGGAGCGAAGCTCAAAAGCCCCGGGCACCAAGTGTTCATGATCATTGACCGTTGCCTCTTTCTCCCGATCCGAGGCCATGACAAAAGCGTATTGCTTCTCAGGATCCAAGGCTGCCTGACCGTCAAAAGACCATGAAAGGGTCTGATTTTTGCCAAACTGAGCTGAGTCAAGGCTATGACTTGAAGCTGTCACCAGCTTTCCAATTTGAATAATCTCGCCCTGCTGATTGATCTCAAAACCATCATACACCTGGAGAAACAAGTCCCCTTGGACCGTCTCAGTCCCGGTTCCCGAGCTTGATGACTGAAACTCCATTCGGGTAAGAAACAACGGCCCTTCGGCCTGCCCTGAGACGACCCCTATCGAAGGAGTCACACCCATTCCCCAGATAGGGCCAGCTTGGTCTGCATCATCCGAACCGGAAACGGTGCCATGTGACACCGTAACCGTCCCCGCCTGAAGAGTAGCTCCACAAAAGAGAAACGTCATCAGCATCTGCTCCTTTCGAAAAAATAGAGATTCAAGTCGGCTCATCAGCAGCACCCTACACCACTTCAGGAAAAATCCCAACGAAGCTCAATGGTCTTATATGCCTACCAATTGAACCACAAAATAAAAAACCCGGTGCGCTTTCACGCACCGGGCTATAAATTCAGAGTTGTTTAACTCAAACTTAGAAATTCACGGAAGCTTTCACACCCCAGAGGAACTCGTCGCCCTCGTCGATGCCGGATCCGAATACGTCTTCAGTGCCGCTCAATCCGTCGGTGTAAGTCACGTAAGGAGTCACGGTGAGGTATTCAGTGGCTTTGAGTGGAAGGTCAAGACCGATGAACCAGTGAGTGAAGTCGTCGTTGTTGGACCAGTAGTCGAATCCATAAGCGATTCCGCCGTAGATACCGAGGGAAGCCCACTCGTTGAGTTCGAAGGTCTTCTTACCGTTGAGCTCAAGGTAGTCGCCGTCAAGCACGTCGGAGTCACCAACAAGGTCACCAGCGTCAAGTCCGTCGAGGCTGTGTGCCCAGAAGAGGTTGAGGTTCGTGCCAGTCCATGGGCAAACGAAACCGAAGTTAGCATAGAGCTCATCGAGGTTGCCGGTGTCGACGATCGTGCGAAGGTCGTGATACTGGTAACCCACTTCGATGGAGAAGCAGTCTTCCTGCTGCCAAAGAGCACCGAAACGGTAGGTGTTGTGGTCGATGCTGGTGTCACCGAGGCTGCGCACGGTAGCTCCACCAACAAGGCTGAAGTTTTCAGTGAAGGCATAACCTGCGTTAAGCTCAGCAATCACGATGTTGTCGGTGTCGGAATTACCGTCAGTGAGGTAATCAACAGCGTCAGCAGCAGTGGTGGAAATTCCGCGGAAATCCCACTGGCTCTGGTAAGCGAGGCTCAAGTCTCCGGACAGACCCAGGTTGGATGGGGCTGGCTCAGGAGCAGTATAAGTAACAGGTGTACCTGCGATCGAAGGAGCAGCAAGCGCGATAGCGGCGGCTCCGGTGATGATGGTGTTTTTCATAGTTCTGTCTGGTTGTTGTTATGGTTGTAGGGGGTAAGACTTCGCCAAAATAAAATCGGAAAACTATCAACGGATAGCTTCCCGATCGGCTTCGGCGCCGAATGCACTAACAGCAGAATGTGCCGCAGGCAAGGCCTATATTGCGTTTTTTTATAGCTGAGACAAGTAAATTTTTAATAAATCTTAATATTATACAGCTGCTACATATAGCACTCAGGCTCTGTCTCTCCCCTTAGATTAAGGGATTCCACACCATTCAGCCCCCGCATTCGCCACTGCAGGTCTGGGCTTTTTTTGAGTAAAAAACTAAAAAGCCTCCCCGTCGAAGACCAACGAGAAGGCTTGAAAATGAACAAGTTAGCTATCAAAAATGAAACCGACCGCCAAGTTCCAACAAGACATCACCATCAATTCCGAAAGTATGTGTTGTCGGCTGGTTTGGCACATCCATCAGAGCGTCCCAATCATCCATAAAGATGTAGCGGACGCCTCCGAAGAGCTCAAAAGATTCGCTGATGTCATAGCTCAAACCGGCAAAAACCTGGCCATAAAACCGAACCTTTGTCTCATCTTCGCTGCCCCCACCCTGATTGAAAGGAGGAGCCACAGCCTGTGTCCATTGCCATTCGGCAGATGTATCGAGAATCACAATACCCAGACCGAGTCCTACATAGTAGTTCAGGCATTCCGTTATCGGAGCCTGATACTGATAGTTCAGCGTAATCGGAATGATGTCGGCATCCATATCAACCGTTTCGGTCCGGCCTCCGGTCATTCCCGGTGGTGGGCTGAACAAATAACCCTCGTCATCCTGGGTTAAGCCCACTTCCAAGTAGACCAAATGCGTTCCCCTCTGTGCAGGATGAGTGTATTCCACACCCGCATGCAAGGTGTACATCGGTTCTTCGATATCCGTCAAATAACCGATGCTACCACCGGCAAACCATTCCCAGAGCCCTTGGCTGGGCGCTGGTGTTGTTGTATATGTCTCAGTTCCTGCCTGAGTGGCAGAGGTCAGGAAGATTCCTGCCAGTATGGTGAACGCTGAATGTTTCATGGTTCTGGGTTCTGGGTTCTATCTGTTAACTTGTCAGAGAGAACACAGATAGGCAAATCAGAGGTGGCTCAGCACGAACCCCCCCCAATAAAGAGTCAAACCGTGGATTCTATCTGATCAAGCAATCCGAACCTAAGGTAAGGCCTACCAGATCACAAGAAGAATCGAAACCGTCTAGCCGTTTGCGTTTTCCAGCAATACATCCTTGGCCTTCGGAATCACATTGCCATATCGATGTGTGGTTTCTGATACAGCCTGCTCACGAAGATAATGCAATACCTCGAGACGGCCATTTGCTAGTGGTGGCGCGGTAATGGTCTGCAAGGCGGCGTCATTGGCTGCACGCTGCAGGTTCATGCTGGGATTGAGCACCCTGAGAATACCATATTGTTTGGCATCTTCGCCAAGACGGCCAATCAACTCAGATTCGCTTTCCACAACCACCGGCACACCCAGATCGACAAGGAAGGCTGAGGACTTTGCCACACTCACATCCACCCGCACACCCGCTGTGACACAAGCGATAAGGACTTTGGCCAATTGCACATCCTCCATTCCTTCAGATCGAAGCAGGATACGTGGGAATGGACGATAGCGGAAATGGTTGCTTTCTCCGTGCAGATGGCTCGGATCATGCTCAACAGAGAACTCCTCTTGCCACCATCGGGCACAACTTGATGCGGCAGCTTTCAATTGGTCTTTGGCGTCAGGAAGTTTGGCCACGATCTGATCCAAGACGGCCTTGACCTGACTGGCGGGCTCGGCAAGTGACTGCGGCAATGCATCCTGAGTCCAATCCGCCAACAAAGAAACATAGTTGGGACCTCCGGCTTTGGCTCCCGGACCGAACACCGACTGCTTCCATCCACCAAACGGCTGACGCTGAACAATCGCACCGGTAATACTCCGGTTGATGTAGGCATTACCGACTTCGACCCGATCACGCCAAATCTCAATCTCACGTGCATCCAGAGTGTGAATCCCTCCGGTCAAACCGAAGTCTGAATCATTTTGGATTCGAATGGCATGCTCCAGGTTCGCGGCCCGAACCAGACCTAACACAGGACCAAAACATTCGGTGCGACGGTACCAACTGTCGGGAGCCACATCCTTTTTAATCCCCGGCGACCACAAACACGGGTTGCCGTCGACCATCTTCGGCTCCAACAACCAGTTTTCCTTATCGTCAAGGGTCGTTTGAGCCCGGGACAAGTCCTCGTCCGGTTCATGAATCACGGGCGTCACAATCGATGCCGGATCGGATGACGGGCCGACTTTCAAGCTGGCAGCAGCATCGCGCAGCTGACGCATGAAGCCTGGGCTGTCATAAAGATCCGCTTCGATGATGGCCAGAGAAGCCGCTGAACATTTCTGTCCCGCGTGACCAAAGGCGCTCTTGACAAGGTCCTTGACCGCTTGATCCGGATCGGCGGCGGAGGTGATGATCAATGCATTTTTACCACTGGTTTCAGCGAAGAGTTTCATCTCGGGCTTCCACCCTTGGAACATACGGGCCGTCGGGTAACCTCCGGTTAGAATCACTCCGGAACAACGTTCATCCGTAAGCAACTTCTGGCCGGAACTGCGGTCGGCACACATCACAAACTGAAGCACTTTTTTCGGGATGCCGGCTTTCCAAAGCAACTGCACCATCTGCCAGGATGATAGCACCGCTTCGGATGCCGGTTTTAAAATCACGGAGTTACCGGCCATCAAGGCGGCTAACACGCCACCACAAGGAATGGCGAAGGGAAAGTTCCACGGAGGAGTCACCACAATCGTTCCCAACGCCTTGCAGGATGTTCCATCAAAGAAGGCTTCATCACTCAAGCTGTCAGCATAATAATCGGCAAAATCAATCGCTTCGCTCACTTCGGCATCGGCTTCGGGAGCTGCCTTGCCGCCATCGAGCATGGTGGCGGTAATGCAATCAGCACGCGCATTGGCTATTTCGACAGCTACCTGCTTGAGAATGCGTCGGCGCTCTTCCACCCCGAGATCTTCCCAGGCAGGTTGGGCGTCGGCAGCACATTGCAGGGCACGCTCAATGCCATCGGCATCGGTGCCGCTGAAACGATAGGCCTCCTTCTCAGGACATGAGGGGTCGCGTCCGACCTTGGTTTCCTCTGAGTGTTCGAATTCGCCACCAATTTGAACCGGGATGGGCTCGATCGGGGTGGCACGGTATTGCTCCACCGCCTTCAAAATCCAGCGCATGTTGTGACGCAAAGACCAATCGGTGTCTGCAGCATTTTTGAAAGGAGCATTCAAATCGAGTTCGTTTACTTCCGTTGCCCGATTCTGGGTTCTTGCCGGCAGGGTGCTCACTTCATCCCGGCGCTTACATGCCGTTAGGAACATCTTCCGTTGTTTTTCCCAACTGGCGTCCCCTTTTTTCATTCCAAAAATATCGTGCAGGAAATTCTCCTCGGCTGTATTTTCATCCAGTCGGCGCACCAGATAGGCAATCGCCGAATGGAAGTCCTCTTTTTTGACCACTGGAGCGTAAAGCAACAACCCATCAACCGCATCCCGCACGGCGCGAGCCTGATGGTTGGCCATCCCCTCCAACATTTCAAATTCCACGTGCTCTTCCACACCATTGCCGGCACGAAGAATCATGGCGTAGGTGATTTCAAACAAGTTATGACTTGCGATACCTAACTGCACAACCTTGGCATTGTCAGGATGACAGCCGTAATGCACCATCCGCTTGTAGTTGGCATCCACATCCGCCTTGTTGCTATATGGAGCGAGCTCCCAATCGTGAACGCTGGCTTCCACCTCTTCCATGGCAAGGTTGGCACCTTTAACAATGCGCACCTTGATCGTTCCCCCGCCCTGGGCAACCCGCTCCCGGGCCCAGGCCGTCAGATCTTTTTGCACTTCAAAGGAATCCGGCAAATATGCCTGCAGCACGATTCCGGCACGCAGTTTAAGAAACTCGTCCTCCATCAGAACCTGTTTGAAGGCATCACAGGTCAGATGCAGATCACGGTATTCCTCCATATCAAGGTTAACGAACTTCGGTGACGGAAGTCCATCTTCCGTGGTGAAGGTGTTCGCCAGAGCCGTGCGATACAAACGGCGGAGGCGTTCCTTGATTTGATCTAACGTATCATCATAAGCCACCAGGTTGATCTGGCTGAAAATCGCTGAGATTTTTACCGAGATATACTCGCAATCGGGACTCTCAAGACGAGCCACCACCTGGTCGAGCCGCTTTCCTGCTTCTTCTTCACCGAGAATAGCTTCACCCAATTGGTTGATATTCATGCGAATCCCCTGCGCCTTACGTTTTTTCAGGTGGGGGATCAGTTTTTCATCCTCACTCGGTAAAATCACCTCGCTACTCTCTCCCCGCATCTTCCACGTGATCGCGGGCATGACCAAATCGGGAGCAAGCGCCGAGGAAATGGCTCCCATTTTCATCGCCACCTGCTCATGCAGAGGCAAATAGGTGGGAACCCCATATTCATCGAGTAAGTAGCGGAACTGGGATGCCGAACGGGAGTCGCTGGGAGAACGGAACACCTGATCAGCCATCGCCAGGGTCAAGGTCTTACCCATCGGGTCATCCATCATTCTGGCCATCTTCCATCCCTGGTAACGCTCCGAGGCTTTCTGGCTTTTATTGGCCACTTCGAGAATCTTGCCAGCAAGCTCAACGGCAAGGTCCGCAGCCTGTTCGTCCGTCATCGGCTTGGCCTTCACATCGTTCAATAAGGTAGGTATGCTAGTTGCACTCATATTTCCAAGAGTAACACCCCAGTCTTGACCGAACCAGACATGCCCCCTGTCAATTTCTGCATAAAATACCGAATTCCATGCGTATGAGGGAGGAACAAGGATTCCAACCACTCACCATGCGTAGCTACATTCACCCCTCCTCCATCCTGCCTCTTGCCCTGCTCACCTGTCTGGGAGCTTCCACCATGGCTAAAGCTGACACCTCATCGGCATCGCCAAAACCCAACATCCTCTGGATCTTTTCAGACGACCACTCGTATCAAACCATCGGAGCCTACGGCAAACGCTTCAAATCGCTCAACCCCTCCCCCAATATCGACAGGATCGCCAACGAAGGCATCCGCTTCGACCGGGCCTATGTCGCCAACTCCATCTGCGCACCCAGCAGGGCCACCCTGCTGACAGGCAAACACAGCCACCTCAACGGCAAAATTGACAACCGGGGGCCATTCAACCACGACCAACAACAATTCCAGAAGATTTTACAACAACATGGCTATCAGACGGCAATGATCGGTAAAATCCATCTGAGTGGAAAAATGCAAGGATTTGACTATTGGGACGTGCTCCCAGGTCAAGGACGCTATAATAATCCGACCTTTGTCAGCGAAAAAGGCAACAGCCAGAGTGAAGGACACTCCTCTGATGTCATCACCGATAAAGCGCTCGCTTGGCTTAAAGGCCAACGCCAGAAAAACAAACCATTCATGTTAATGGTGCACTTCAAAGCGCCGCACCGCAACTGGACCCCGGCCAAACGCTTCATGGAAAAATACCAGGATGTCACCATTCCTGAACCCGAAAACCTCTTTGATGACTACGCCACTCGTGGCACGGCGGCCCACGAACAAACACTCAACATCGAACGTTCGATGCGCCTCGCCGGAGACCTCAAGATTGGAGGCCGCCACAGCAAACCCAACAGCCAGTTTTACTCCCGCAATCAATGGTTCGAAAAAAACAGGCCCAAGGGAAAGGAACTGGTTCGATGGAAATATCAAACCTACCTCAAGGATTACCTCCGCTGCACCTGGGGCGTGGATGAAAACATCGGCCGACTCCTGGACGCCTTGAAATCTCAGAATCTGGACGACAACACCATTGTGATGTATTCATCCGACCAAGGGTTCTACATGGGAGAACACGGGTGGTTCGACAAACGTTTTATGTATGAAGAATCCTTCCGCACACCTCTGGTCGCCCGCTGGCCCGGAAAGATCAAGCCGGGCAGCGTCAATACCGACCTGGTTCAGAACATCGATTTTGCCGAAACCTTCCTCGATCTGGCCGGAGCTCCTGTCCCGGAGGACATGCAAGGAAAAAGCCTCGTCCCCCTGCTCAAAGGAAAAACTCCGGACAAGTGGCGAAAAAACCTCTATTACCATTACTATGAGTTTCCGGGTGCCCACAGCGTGCGCCGCCACGAAGGGGTCTTCGACGGACGCTGGAAACTCATTCGATTCTACGGCCCGAAAGTGCCCAACGGTGAAGAGTGGGAACTCTACAACCTCGACAACGACCCCTCGGAAATGAACAACCTCGCCTCCAACCCGGAGTATGCCCAAACCATCAAAACGATGAAACAAAAGCTCTCCAGTTTGAGAAAACAATACAAGGTCCCCAAAGAATCCAAGGAAGATTGGGAAAAGAAACCCCAAAAGAAAAAAGCCAAGGCCTCCCAATAGGACAAAAAACAGTCTGTTTTCATCCCCCGATCTATGATTGGCTCTGCCTATGCCGCTCGCCGCTAAAGCCTTACGTGAACAATTCATCGCAGACCTCGACACCCCGATGGTGGCCGAGCGCTTGTTTGCAGAGGTTCCAGATATTGTCTTTTGCATCAAAAATCGGGACGGCCTGTATATCTCTGCCAACGCCGCGTTTGCAGAACGACTTGGGCTGAAATCCATCAACAGTATCCTTGGAAAAAGCGTTTCCGACATCTTCCCTCCTCCTCTGGCAAAAACCTACCTGGCTCAGGATCACTACGTTTTTAAAAAAGGCAAAGAGATCAACGACCGACTCGAACTGGTCTACAACCGGGACGGCACACTCGGTTGGTACCTTGCCCGAAAAGTTCCCCTGCATGGAAAATCCGGAGACATCATCGGACTCGCCTCCATTTCGCGTGATCTACTCACCCCGGGTGATGCGGATCTCCGATTTACCGGCCTTGCCAAGGTGATTGAAACCATCCACCGCAACTACTCCGAAGACCTCAAACCCGCGGAGCTCGCCAAGCTAGCGAAGCTCTCACAAACCCAGCTCGAACGAAGGATGCGCAAAGTCTTCAAGCTGACCACATCCCAATTCATTCGCAAAACCCGGATTGAGGCTGCAGCCCGTATGCTCGTCAATACCGATAAAGCCATCATCGACATCGCACTGGATTGTGGATACGGCGACCAATCGGCATTCACCCGCCAATACAAAGCCACAGTGGGTATGGCTCCCGGCGTCTACCGCTCGGTTTATAAAAACTCATAAGGAAGCTCGTCCGGCCCATCGCTTAGCTCAGTTTGGCCACAGTCCCACCTGGGATTTGTTCCGAAATCAAGAGAACCTGCCGGTGATCAGTCACCCCTGACACAGAGTCAATCACCTGGCGGACAAGCTTTTTTACCAACACATCGCCCAAACGATAACTCACCGGCCGAGGGCTGAAGCTCTCAAATACCACATCATCAGAGAGCGATATGATCGATACATCTCCCGGGACAGATAACCCGATCGAGGATAAATGGCTGATCATGGTCAACACATGATGAAAATTGACAACCACCAACCCGGTCGGCGGATCTGGCAGGGAAAACAAGCGGTCAAGCTCTCGCGTCAGTCTGGCCACATCATAGTTATGACTCATGACAACCGGAGAAGGCCTGGGCAAGATAGAACTTGGTGACATCAGGGCGTCGACCATACCTTGGTATGCCAAATCATCTCCAGCCAAGGTGGAACGAAACCTGACCATGGCCAATCGACGATGACCACGCGCTAACAGATACCCTGTTGCATGACGCCCAGCGCTTCTAAAATCCACATCCACACTCGGCAGATTGATCCCCGGAAAAGCCGACCCAAAAACCGTGGCACTGATCCCTTGCTCGAAAAACCAGAGCTGAACGAACTCAGGACATTGGTGCAGCACCCAATGCGCTCGATCATGGGACTCGACAAGTCGGGTCAGAACATCCTGCGAAACCTGGTTGTATTGAAAGATATCCGAACTTTCCAATTGGACCTCCAAGCCTACTTTCGATAAATAGTGGCACAATTGGGCATACTGTGACAGCACTTGAGCTGGTGATTCATGCGCAGGTTTCTGGGTCAAAAAAACAACCCGACTCACCGATTCAGCACCTGATTTTTTGGCAAGGATCGCCCTCCGCTTCGATCGTTCTGCAGCGGCAATCAAACCTTCATGCGTAAGTGAATCCAGCGCCTTGCGCAGAGTCACCCGGCTAATCTGCAGCTGCGACGACAGAACTCTCTCGCTCGGTAAAAACTCTTCCCATTCACCCTTGGCGATGGCAGAACGAAGAATCTCCGTTGCCTGGGCAATTTTGCTACTTGGAATTTGACGAGTCATCGATTCAAAACACAATTTCACCTACCTGCTAATCATTTGGCTTGCACATGCTTTCTCTGGTTCTCTGGAAGGCTCGTTTCATCATATCATCTGCCATCATGATTCTATCAGCCGTGAGTTCTCATCCTCCAGAGAAGATCCTGACTCCTTGACTTCAGGCTATCCGCTATCCGATCACTCACCTTTCTTGGACTTATTCTCTCTCCCACACCCCCGCGGATCTCAAGATCCTTGACTTGGTTTAAATTTGGACCACTTTGGTTCTGAACACGTATTGAACGACTGATCCAACCATCGGCAGCATTCTCCCATGCAAGGAATTCCAACCAGCAAGGCAACCCAGACCGCCCAGATCATCCGCGAATCCATTCAACGCGGGGAGTGGGTCGAATTCCTACCTGGGGAGCGAACCTTGGCTAAAGAACTGATGATCAGCAGAGCCTGCCTGCGACAGGCACTCGCCATCCTCACCCAGGAAAAAGTGCTCGCCCCGGTCGAAAAATCAAAACGCCGAAGCATTCGACAACAGTCCGACGTTCCGAAACAAAGCGACAAGGTGGTTTTTTTCACCCCCGAACCCGCACACCGGGCCGCCCCGATCGTTCTGGAGCAAGTCGCACAACTCCGCCACTACCTCAGCAAGGAAAACAAAACCGTCGAGTGGCTTTCCTCCCCGGTCTTCCGCAACCCGCAAACCACGGATTTAACCATCCAGCAAATCACCAGCTCCCACCCGCACGCACACTGGATTTTGCACCAAAGCCCCCAACACATCCAACAGTGGTTTGCTCAATCAGACATTCGCTGTTCGGTCTTTGGTTCTCTTTTCCCCGCAGTCTCGCTTCCCTGCATCGATATCGACTTCTACAGCGCCAGCCGCCACGCCACCGGACATCTGCTGGCAAAAGGCCACCAACGTATCGGACTGATCCGATTCCGATCCCAACTGGCCGGAGACAATCTCGCCATGCAAGGTATGCTCGACGCCATACATGCCCACGGCGGCGACGCCATCCCCCCTCCCGTGGAACTAAGCCACAATTTTCACACGGAGCGACTGACCTCGGCGCTGGACCAACTCTACGCATCATCGCGTCGCCCCAGCGCCCTGATCATAGTCAATCACCACCACTTCATCACAAGTTTCACCCACCTTATCTCACGTGGCCTGCAGGTCCCGAAAGATGTCTCTCTGATCTCTCTCTCACACGACTCGATCCTCGATTGTTTCAGCCCCCTGCCAACCTGTTATTCCGTCGGAAACCGCCTGATCCGCAATCTGGCACAGATGATCATCAATCCGGCAAGCCAAACCAAACCAGCTTTACTCATCCCCGAACTGCGATCAGGAAAAACCGTGAGCCTCATAGAGGTCTAAAAAGTGAACGCTTTTTAGACCCCATACACATGGTCTAAAAACGGACCACCTACTTTTAATTGTGGACAAACCACGTGGTTATATAAAAACTCGTGATAGGTGCATGCATTTTTCACCTCTCCCGAATAACAGCACAAAGCACAAATAGAACTACTATGAAACGCATAACTCACCCCGTATTAACCTTGATCACCTCAGCTGGCATCTCACAAGCAGCCTTGGTGCTCCACAGCTCAATGGACAACATTGACGTTGGTGCAGGTCTGGGAACAGATAATACAAACAGTGGTAATTTCAATGTGGGGAACGCCGTAGGAACTGACGGCACTGCAACAGCAGTCAATACAGGAGGCTC
This sequence comes from Oceaniferula marina, assembly GCF_013391475.1. NCBI lineage: Bacteria > Pseudomonadati > Verrucomicrobiota > Verrucomicrobiia > Verrucomicrobiales > Verrucomicrobiaceae > Oceaniferula > Oceaniferula marina. The sequence continues at coordinate 1,009,998 of NZ_JACBAZ010000001.1, forward strand.
AGTCACCTCCGGAACAACAGGACAATTTGGAGAAGCCATCACATTCAGCACCGGGACAGGAGGAGATCGCAACGTCAACTATGGTAATAATTTCGACGTAGGCAATAGCAGCCAAACGGTTTCGCTATGGATCAATTCAAATAGCTCAGGCACTGGAGCCCGCTTTATAGCATCCAAGGGAAATGTCGGATCAGGAGACAATGGTTGGTCTATCTGGCTTGAAGGAAGCAGCCTGATCATGCGTGGCGAATATACAGGTAGCGATAACAGCACTCAGAATCTTGCTGTTTCACATGCGTTCGACTTCGATGACAACGTCTGGCACCACGTAGCCCTCGTAATCGACAACACAAACGGTACATGGACTGGCTATCTTGATGGTGATTCCTCAGCGGACCATGCATCCAATGGTTGGAGCATTGGTGGTGGTGGTGGTGAAAGCAATACGTTTGCGCCAGGAAGCGACTTTTCCAATACAAGTAGCTTACGACTTGGTGCATCCAACAGCTTAACAGCCGAGTGGGCCGGATCTGCCGACGACTTCGGCATCTGGAATGAGGCTCTCAGCGCTTCTCAAATTGATGAAATCGCACTTAACGGAGTGGCTTCAGTCCCTGAACCATCCTCCGTTGCCCTTCTTGGTCTTGGTGGTCTCGCCCTGCTTCTGCGCCGCCGTAAGTAATCCCTTTTTGTCAAATATCAGTTAGAACCCTAACTTCGCCCCAAATACAGCATCACCCCAACCAACAGACGACGTGATCAAATCCATTACTCACATCGCGCTGACTTTGTCAGCCACGGTTTACACAGCAAACGCCGCAACCACCCTGGCGACCTTGGATCCATTTATCTACGACAGTGAGATGGATCAAGGAACCTGGACTCACCAGTCACTGACTCTCAATGACGGCGGCTGGATTTCATCCGGAGCCCCCCTCAGCAATCCTACTCAAATCACTTCCTTTGAACTCTTCAGGGATAATAGCACTAGTGTAGCAGGTCAAATCTGGATGGCAGCACTCAGCATCCAAGGTGACCTGACCAGCACCGTCGCAGTGTCCTCCCACACCCTTGATGTCAATGGAACAGCTCAAGGTGGCATCCTGGCATGGAACTTCGCAGCCAACAGCCTCGACACCGGCACTCAATACTTCTTTACGCCTATCCTCGACGACGGCGATGGTATGTTTGAAACCGACGGCAGCGATACCGCAACAACTGTTCGCGTAGCCGTTCCGGGCGACATCATTTCCGGTGGTGCCGGTGGAGATACCAAAGATTGGGCCATGCGGATCACCGCTGTCCCAGAGCCCTCCTCCGCGGCCCTTCTTGGCCTTGGTGGACTCGCCCTGATCTTGCGCCGCCGTAAGTAAACAGACAGCAACTCATTTCATTTCGTGTTTTCCCCCTGGCTCTCTCTGTAGAGTCAGGGGGTTTTTCTTTCCACATCACCAAGCTCATTTCCCTCTCGTTTGACAATTTCTTTCACTTGTCACCCGCACTGGTTTAAAACCGAACCACTCACTCCCTTTTGAATCGGTGAGATGAACCATGTTTATATTTTAGTTGAAAGGGCATTATACTTTCCCTCTTAGCAGAGGAAGCCCCCCCCTGAAAAAACATCCAATATCCGTATTATGAAACAAACAATCCATTCACTTCTAATCCTGACGGCCTCCGCTGGAGTATCGAGTGCCGCCTGGACGGCCAGTAACCTTAGCTGGGAAGACGACGGTGTTTCCAACACCCCTCTTACAGGTTGGGTAGAAACATCCCTCGGCTCGGATCCGCTTGACGCGGGAGACTTCCGAGTTGCGCGTGACCCTGACAATTGGTTCCCGGACAGCACAGCCGGAACACACGTCCTCCTGCTTGAGGGAGATAACGGAAACGAATTCGGCAGCCTCAGCCAACTCCTCGGAGGCTCCGCGGAAGCCGGAACTTATACATTCAGCCTGGCCGACGTTGGCGTCACCAACTTTGCTGATAATGAGAATGCCCAGCTCTCGTTCGGATTTTCACTTGATGGCATCAACTTCATTGGAGGATCATCCCAGACACTCACCGAAGGAAGTGGTGGCTTTGGTTCTCCCGACAACGGAGCTACGGCTCTCAATCCATCCGTAAGCTATACTTCCGACGGCACAGAAGGAGCGCTCTACATTATGCTTGCGACAACAGGAGCCCACACTGGGCGCAGTGTGCCAAGCATTGGGTCGTCCAGCCTCGATTTTACGACCGTTCCAGAACCGTCCTCCACAGCCCTTTTCGGACTTGGAGGTATGGCTCTGATCTTACGTCGCCGGAAATAGGCGGCTCATTTCATCAACATACCCGATATTCCATTTGATATGATCACCCCGTATCTCCTCCCGAGATGCGGGGTTTTACTTATCCATCGCTGACCATCAGCCAAACCCATAGAAAATGCCCCTTTCCTGAATCCAGACCGTGCGAAAGCGCAGCACAAACTAAAATAGAGGCATTTCCAAACATCCATAACCCTTGGCTTTTTTATTCTCATGGGCTGCGGCTGCATCATCCTTAGTGACACTCTACATCCGTAGCCCCGGAATACAGCATCGCCACGGTCTTTTCTTCGGGCAAAGAAGGCTATCACACCTACACGCCCCCTCCCCACACAAGAGCTTCCATCCATCTTCTCACGACACATCATCTCAAGCAGCCAATAACATGAAACGCCTGGCCCTCATCATCGCTCTAACGCTGCCTCTTCAAGCGGCAAAATACGAAATCACCACCCATACGCTACCCATCCTCAATGATGGCGAGCCTGCCAGAGTTTTTGACTTTACCTTGCATACCGACAAAGCCCGAACCCTAACATCAATTCATTTCGATACATCACACACCAGTGACATCAGCGACATTGAGGAGATATCGATCATGCATCTGCGCAAGGCGGGTGACCGCCGGTATGCAAACATCAAACCGGATCGTCAACACATGCAGCTCAAGCAGGAGATGAACTTCCCCAAAGGGGGGCATAAATGCCGGGTGTTCGTCAAAGTTAAAAAAGGGTCGAACTTATTAAACCGAATCGGGATCCAGATTTCCCGATTCGAATTTGCCAATGGAGAACACCTCAATGTGGAGTTGAACAAAAATTACAAACCATCAAGGCTAGCTCACCGCATTCATCAACGCGGGGACCACCAATGCCACACCTTCCGTATACCCGCCATCACCAAAGCCAATGACGGAAGTCTGTTAGCCGTGTATGACATGCGCTACAACTCATCCAGGGACCTCCAGGAACACATGGACATCGGCCTGTCCCGCTCCACGGACGGAGGACAAACATGGAGCGCCCCCACCCCCATCATGGACATGGGAACATTCGGAGGAAAACCAGAAAAGGAAAATGGATGCTCCGACCCTGGAATCTTAGTCGACCGCAAAACCGGAGAAATTTTCGTAACCGCTTGTTGGACCCACGGCAAACCCGGCACCCACCAATGGCGGGGTAAAGGATCAGAGCCGGGACTGGATATTCTAAAATCAACCCAGTTCATGGTCGTTCGATCCAAGGACAACGGCATCACCTGGTCGAAACCAGAGAACTGGACCAAACAGCTGAAAGATCCGTCCTGGCAACTCTTCGCACCGGCTCCCGGTAACGGCATCACCCTGAAGGATGGCACTCTCGTCATGCCCACCCAGGGTCGTGACGCCAAAGGCACTCCATTTTCTAACATCACCTGGAGCAAAGACCACGGGAAAACCTGGACCGTTTCCAACCACGCTCGCGACAACACCACCGAATGCGCCGTGGCCGAACTGTCCGATGGTGCGCTCATGCTCTCGATGCGCGACAACCGGAACCGCAAACTCAAGGGAGACAACAACGGCCGAGCTGTAGGTCTCACCAAGAATCTGGGGAAAACATGGTCCATACACCCTGCTGACCATGGTGCTCTACCCGAGCCAGTCTGTATGGCCAGTCTAATCAGCCATACAACGCAATCAGGCAACAATCTTCTCTTTTTCTCCAATCCACACAACCAACATCACCGCCGTGACATCACCATTCAAAGAAGTTCCGATGACGGCAAGACCTGGCCGAAAAAACATCACATCCTGCTCGATCAAGGTGCTGGCTACGGCTACTCGTCACTTGTCATCATCGACAACAAAACGATTGGAATCCTCTACGAATCCTCCGCCGCCGATATGACCTTCCAGAAGATTCCTCTCGACGACTTTGATTAAACAATCAGGTAAAGGTAATCGCCCCTAAGATGTGGTCTAAAAGTTGACCAAGCGCATCCTTTTGCCGGCGAGCACCAACTCATTGTAATTTCATCTAGCTCAGGCGGCACACACCGCCCCCTCAAGTTAAACAACAGACAAATAAAACCATATGATGAAATACATGACACCCATTCTGCTGCCCCTTGCGGCTACAGCTGGAATCTCGCATGCGGCAACAGTCCTCGCCTCAGCGGACTTCTCAACCTTGCCAGATGGCACAGTCACTGACACCACATCCATCTCCGGCATTGGCAGCGGCACTTGGGACGGAGGAACATCCAACGTTTCGGGCGGAGTTGTTGACACGACCACTACAGACGGATACGTCAATTTTACATCGGCCGGATTCAATATGGATCTTGCAGGAGGGAATACCTACACCTTCACGGCAACGATTGATCCAGGCACATTAAGTGGCCAACGCGGTGGTCTTTTCGGTCAAATCGGCTCTTGGACAAGCAGCACAACCGAGTGGTGGGTACGTATCCAAGATTCCACGAACGACACCGTGTTCCTTCTTCGCGATACCTCCGGCAACCAGGTGGTAGCGAACTTCGACACTTCAGCAGCCCTCTCGGCGGACGGAACACACGTCCTGGAATTCACCATTGATTCCTCATCCATCTCCGCCACGGTCAACGGCGTTGCCCAATCGGGAACCGCTGACACCTCAAGTTTAACCAACACCATTGGTGATGCTTCCGGACGCATGGTAATGGGCGCCTACAACAGCACGGACAGCAATCGATTCGATGGACTGGCTAGCAGCTACGTCATCTCCGTTGTCCCGGAACCATCCTCCGCGGCCCTTCTCGGACTCGGCGGACTCAGCCTGATCCTGTGCCGCCGTAGGTAACTCGGAAGCAGACGAACATCGTTCTTTTTTATCATTCACCCCGCACCTTCTCACGGAGCTGCGGGGTTTTTGAATGAACATCATTGAATGAGCCAAGCTCAGTGATGCCCGCGACGATGTGATACCATTCTCCCAGTTAAATTGGCAGAATGGTTTGTGTTTAAGATGATGAGTCAGTCAGCAAGCTGATCAAATGGTATGAGACGAGGCCGAGTGGTCTATAATTGAACCTCCTACTTCATTTTGCCTCCCCCATCCACATAGCCTAATCTCACTTTAAGGATGAGAGGGATCTACGTTGCGGGCAGCAGTCATCGCTAACTAAAACATCTCCCCCCTCAAAAGCACCCTAACAAATACAATCACTAAGAAAAATACTACCATGAAACACACGACATCTATCTTGCTGGCACTCACCACTACTGTGAGCCTTAGCAGTGCCGCAGTCACGGTCATCTCTACAGACCCTACAACATACACAGATGCATCAACAGGAGAAGGGAACTGGCACTACCAGAGCCTTACTCTAAATGACTCTGGCTTCACCGTTACCGGGGGATCACTGGATGCTAATATGAATCTCGAAAGTGTCACATTTGCACATGATACTGCCAGCACAACAGATGGCCTTTACTTGGTAGCCATGACAGACGTCCAAGACACGGCCACAATCGTAGCCCAATCGACCAACTCAATCAACATGACAGGACTCTCTGGCGGAGACCTTCTGACATGGACCTTCGATAGTGACACGCTTAGCACTTCCACTCAGTACTTTTTCGCCTGGTATCAAGACACTAGCGGAGACGGCATCATTGGTGCCGGAGACACTGACGCTGACGCACGCATAGCAATGAAAGGCAACGTGATTGCAGGTCAATTGCGTAATGCACCAACCGGGGGCATTTCCACCAACGACGATGCAATGATGAACATCCAACTCACCGCTGTCCCGGAACCATCCTCCGCTGCCCTTCTCGGACTCGGCGGACTCAGCCTGATCCTGCGTCGCCGCAAGTAATTGAAAGCCTCATCAGGTGTGACCCACCTCAACACCTTTACCCCGCAGCTCTTCATTGAGATGCGGGGTTTTTCTTTGCATACCACCTGCCGATTGATCAAAAAGAATCCAGGCGCTCTCATCCATTCTGGTCTAAAATGAGACCAATCACTAAGTGATAGTGGTTCGGATGATGCCGGGTATTATGCTCATGCCCAAAGCCCCTGTAACTCCACTGAAATGACACACAACCGATGAAGCAGTTCACACAATTACTATGGTTGATTAGCGCAGTCCTCAGCGCTGGTCATCTGACCGCAAACGACCAGCAGGTCAACCCAAGCACCCCGGCCCTGCTTCCGTCGCCACAGAGTATCGAATGGAGCCGACAGACCATCGAAATCATGAAGGCCGGGCTAACACTCCCCAAAGCCTCGGCCAATCCACTCAAGCTGGCTCAACTCAAACGAGAAGCCAATGAGCTTTTCAAGCGGAACAACATCACAGCATCACAACATTCGGAACAACAAATCGTTTTCCGCCTCGGCAAGGTTACGGTTCCCAAGCACTGGAAAGGACAAGAACGAGAAGCCTACGAACTCATTGCTGAAGAGCGGGGTGTTGTCATCACGGCCAATCACATCGACGGCCTCTACCACGGTCTACAAACCCTCCGTCAACTCATTGTGCACAAAAACGGCAAAACCACTGTCGCCAGCTGCAAAATCACCGACTACCCCGCCTTCAAAATCCGGGGCTTCATGCACGACGTCGGTCGCAATTTTCAAACCATCGAACAGCTTAAGATGCAAATCGACATCATGGCTGCCTATAAATACAACATCTTCCATTGGCACCTCACCGACCACTTCGGCTGGAGGCTGGAAAGTAAGATCTTCCCGGATCTCCAATCCAAAAAGGCCTTTGGCCGCCATCATGGAAAATTCTACACCCAGAACGAATTCAAGGACATGGTCGACTACTGCTGGGCACGCGGCATCCGTATCATCCCGGAATTCGATTCCCCCGGCCACTCCGAAGCGTTCCGCCACGGCCTGAACATCAAAAACATGAAAGACCCTCGGGCCAAAGAGTCCATCTGCAAGCTCATCGATGAGCTCTGCACCCTCGCGGACAAAGAACGGATGCCTTACATTCACATTGGCACCGACGAAGTGCGCCACAAAGATGAATACGTCAATGCCGACTACCTTCCCGCCTTACATCAGGCGGTGCAGAACAACCACCGTGAAGTCATCGGCTGGTGGAAAGGTATGACGATCAAAGGGGACACCAAACAAATCCAGCAATCCTGGGCTCAATACCGACCGCTTCAGCACCTGCGACACATCGACTCACGCTCCAACTACGTCAACCACCTCGAGTCGCTCGACTTCGCCACACGTATGCTCTTCCAGCAACCCTGCCGCGTCCCTCATGGAGACAAACAAAACCTCGGTGGTATTCTCGCCCACTGGCCGGACACCCGCGTCGAGGATGAAAAACTGACCCTCACCAACAACCCGGTGATCCCGGCCATGGTCGCCTACTCTGAGGCTGTCTGGACAGGCATCAAAAAAGACCAACCCGAGTACTGGGCCTGTGTCCCGGCAAAAGGAACCAAAGAATACGAGGCCTTTGCTGATTTTGAAAACCGCATCGCCGAACAGCGCGACCGGTTCATGTCCGGTAAACCTTTCCCCATGGTCAAAACACACCAGATCGAATGGCGATTGTTAGGGCCCGTATCCAACCATGAAGTTCCAGAACTCGAACGTGGCATCATCAAAGACCTCTACGACGTAAAGGGTAAACCATACCGCTGGACCAAGCCGCTATACGGGGCAGCGATCCACACCCGGCACTTTTTCAATTTCAGCAGGCACTTGAACCACCACCCGAAAGGCAAGGATATCGTCTGGGGGAACACCCACATCTATAGCCCAATGGATCAAGAAGTGGACGCATGGATTGCCTTCAACACAATCTCCTCATCAGACGACCGAGCCGGGGCTGCTACACCTGGAAACTGGGGAGCCCACCCCGATTGTAATATCTGGCTCAACGGCAAACGCATCGACCCGCCCAAATGGAAAACCGATGGCAAACGAGGCAAGGAGACCCCGCTTGTCGATCAAGTCTACAGCTCTCGCCAACCGAGCAAAATCAAACTCAACAAAGGCTGGAACACCCTGTTAGTCAAATCCGCACGTAAATTCAAGTGGGTCTTCTCCTTCAGCCCTATAGTAAAAGACGGCCAGTCCTACCGCGAAGTGGACAAGCTCCGCTACTCAGCCACCACTCCAACAAACTAAGACCTCCTCAAGCTCCTATTCAATCGCACATCATCCTACGATCATCATGAAAATCACCACACTAGCCCTAACCTCACTCATCAGTCTGACCGCGCTTCAGCTCTCAGCAAAAACGCTCTACGTCGTCAAAGACGGAAAATTCACCGAACACGCACACCGACAAGGCAACTCATGGAAAGAGAGCGGTCAAGTGGCCATTGGTAAAAACACCGGACAGAGACTCGCGTTCAGACACAAGGTGCAAGGCAACGAATTTTCCGTGAGCACCAAACTTTCCCTAACCAAACTCAACCACACCTCCGCGGGCATCTACATGGGAACCGAATTTTTTGGATTCGATGGCCAACGTGGGCTCTTTACGGAAGGTGGCAGTTTTGGTGGTGTAAGCTTCTATAAAGGTCCTGAACTCACCGCAGGAGAACCCTTTACTTTCGTAGCCTCGGGAAAAGACGGCAAGATCAGCTTCAGCATCAATGGACAGCATATCGTCACCAAACCCTACGATCAGTCATTTGTCCGTGGCATTGCCCTCAGGCCACATCGAGGGGAAATGAACATTCACGAATTCAAGGTCAGCGGAACTATCAGCGAGCTGGAAAAACTCAATCACCTCTTCGCCTGTGGAACCGAAGGTTACAAATCTTACCGTATCCCCGCACTCGTCACCACAACCAAAGGCAGCCTACTCGCCTTCTGCGAAGGAAGAAAACATGGTTCAGGCGACCATGGGGACATCGATATCGTCATGAAACGGTCTACCGATGGAGGCAAAACTTGGTCCCCACTCCAAGTTGTCCACGACAACCACAACCACGTCGCCGGCAACCCGGCCCCTATCATCGACCAGCAATCCGGTCGTATCCATCTACTCTCCTGCACCTCGGCCCACCACGAGTATGCCATCTACCAAGGCAAGGGACGCCGCGGTATTTTCATCCAACATTCAGACGACGATGGACAAACCTGGAGCTCGCCTCGCGACATCGCCTCCAACATCTACCCCGAAAACTGGCGCTGGTATGCCACCGGACCTTGTTCCGGCATCCAAATCCGGGAAGGCAAACACGCTGGTCGCCTCGTCTGCCCGGCAAACCACACCTATGTCGAAGAAGGATCGGATAAAAACCACTTCAGAGCGCACTGTATCTTCTCGGACGACCATGGAAAAACCTGGCAGCTTGGAGGATCTTCGGCCTTCGGAGGGAACGAAAGTTCGATTGCAGAAGCTGGCAACGACCTTCTCTATCAAAGTATCCGAATGCAAAGCCACCGAAAAGGGGTGCGAGGTACCCGCTACAGTCGAGACGGAGGAGAGACATGGACCGAACTCAAGCATGATCAGAACCTTCCCTGCCCGATGTGCCAAGGCGCGGTCATTCGTGACTACTCACAATCCAAGCGCTTGATCCACTCCAACCCAGGCACACGCAACGGCCGCAACGGGATGACCATCCGCATCTCGGATGACGGAGGACAAAGCTGGCCATTGGCCAAAACCATCCTCAACACCTCCTCGGCATACTCTGACATCTCCCTGACCAAAGACGGAGACATTGCCATTCTCTTTGAAGGTGGCCACTACGCTTATTCTCAGGAAGGCATTATCTTCAATATCTACCCCCAAAAAGAAATAAAAGAAAAGCCTGCTGGTCAGAAATAGTCCTCGGGGCCATTGATCGGGTAGGCAAGGACCATCTGCCGCCCCTACCTCTCTTCATGTTTCACCTCTCGGTCAGGTGCTCTTGCACTACGGCATCATGCGGTATCGTTGATCATGTCTCAATTCATAACAGATCACGCTGATCGCATGGGCTTTCTGACTTTTCCACTCCGCATACCCGAGCGGAAACAGGCGGAACCCGGCACGCCTCAAAATCTTTCCTTTGTGCCTATCCACCGCTTCAAAACTTGACCCCGGGAAGCCGATTAAATCCAAGCCCATCACCCGCTCTCCATCAACAAGCACCAGGTCAATCCCCACTCCGGCAACATGCCTCATCGGCAAGACCTCAATCCCGCGACGCTCCAACTCACCTAGCACCTCCAGGGTGAAAGCATCAGGCTCAGCTTGCTGTGGGGCCGTCACCTTTTTCACACTCGCGCTGTTGAGGTAATCGGCAAGCAAACCTCGCCTCGGCAAGGACGTCACAGGCAGGGAGTGAAAGACCACTTGCTTCGACTTCGCGCGGGTGATGGAAACATTAAAAACATCCTCGCGCTCGACAAAGCGCAGGGTCGAGGCCCCCACACCAGGATCAACAGCAAAGGAAAGAAGCATCACATCTCGTTCCTCTCCTTGAAAGCTATGCGCCGTCCCCAGACAAAGGTCATGATCGTGAAACAAGGCATTCACCTCATTTGGTTCGAGTTGTTCACCCAGTGCATGCCGAATCGCCTCCACCTGATTTCTAAACGGAGACAACACCCCGATCGATGGATGCTTGACTGGAGTCCGGGAAGATGAAGAAACTAACAAAGACTTCAATGCGTCGATCACCGCATCGACCTCAATCTGGTTAACGCCAGTTGCCTCATCACGCGTTCCTTCACAGAACCGAACTTCGAGGGCATCACTTTGATCCCCCCAGGGGCGCTCCCGCATCAACTGCAAACCACCTCGGTAAAATTTCTGATTACTAAAATCAATAATCCCGGGTCGACTCCTGAAGTGCTCATTAAGAAAACCAATCCGAGATGAGTCGTCTACCATGGCTGATGCCAGATCCATGAGACTCACATCCCGGTAATTGTATTGCTCCTTCTCAGCATCCTTGATCCCAGCTTCCACGGCTAACGACTCTTGTCGGTGTCGAGGAAGAAACGACATGTGCCTTAGCTGCCGTCCGTCGCCGGCGATCACCAGGCGTTTGGCGCGCTGCATAACGGGTAACACACTGGCCAAATCACACTGGCTGGCTTCATCAATGATGGCCACATCAAAGAGCTGCTTCTCCATCGGTAGAACCCGGTGCAGGTCACTGAGATTGACTAACCACACAGGCAAAACATCGAGAATAGATCCCAGATCCATCTTTCGAAACTCCGCTTCCTGCTCGCTCCCCCGATACTTCCGCAGGGCCTTCAGTAAGGTTTTGAAATCTTTACGGACTTCTTTTTGCTGCAATGCCAGATGCAATAAATGCTTTCGTTGCATTCTGATGTATTTCCCTAAATCCTGCTCACGCTCGACATACAAGTCATTCAAATGAGCACTGAGTTCCATCAAAAGCGGCCTCCGATAAACAACATGCTCAGTCCAACGTCTCCGAATCCGGTCAAGTATGTTGGGGTCCGATTTTGCCATCAGCTTCCCCCGCCCCAATGCTTTGCACCATTCTTCTTCCAAGTCACGCTCATCGCCCAACAGCTCACGCATGGTCCCCTTGACCTTGGAAAACTGCCGGGCCAGACCGGCCTCCGACACGGGGTCCGCAGTCAATTGCCCGGATAAACAAGCTTCGATAAAACGTTTCAATGAGGATAGGTACCCGCGTCGTCCGGCACGAACCGTCACCTCCTCGCCACCAATCATCGACTCGATTTTTTCCTGAACCACATCCACCGCATGGTCCATGTGGGAAGCCACCAGAACCCTCTCCCCCCGAGCAACATGGTTCAAGGCAATGGCGGCGATCGTAAACGATTTTCCGGTTCCGGGAGGGCCATGACACAGGGTCACCGGGTTCACCCGGGCCGAAGCCAGGATGTTTTCCTGTGACCGACTCAATAAGGCAGGCACTGCAAAAAAATCATCAGAGCCCGAGTGCTCAGGAAGAACATCGCCCCCCAGCATGAATCTCAAGGGGGCAGACCACCCGCTCTCCCCTGCCTTGACCAATCCGCCCAACTCATCAATCACCCCACGGGACGACACCGAACGAGGCAGGATACCGATCCCTGCTGCTGGAAGCAACGATAACTGCAAGCCCTTGGCTGCCTTCTTCAGCGACTTGGCATCCACAAGATCAGGCCACGACCACAAAGCTTCTGTATCCACACCGTGACGCGCCCCCCACTCCCTCAATGATCCAATCACAGCATCATCCAACACCCCTCCCGCCAGCAGTTCATTCGCAGACTCGGCATCTGCATCCAAGATCTCAAGGCAGTTGGGGTTGATTCTCCAGCGACTGATATCGATCTCAAAGCGACCGGGGTGCTGCGGATCAAAGCACCCTTGATAAAACAGAAAAGGTGCACACCCGGCACGGCCCTCATGTTGGCCACAGAGAAATAAACAAGCATAAACCACCTCCTGCTCTCTACGGTAGAGAGCGGCGTGCTCTGATGCCTTTGCCGCATATTCCGGGGATACCACCACTTCCGGCATCCAGGCGGTAGCCAACTCCTCTCGACCAGCCAGCAAATGACGGTGCAACACTTTGCCCGAAAAGTAATCATGCACGCCTGTCCGGGAGCGATCTTCACGATAACACTCACGCAACCAAGAAACCACACGTTCAACGGACATGGCCTCTATTCAAAACCCAGCATCGGAACGCGTCAACCATTCACAGCCAGTCTTGACTCCAGGGCTCCTACATGAGGGAGAGGATCTCAGTGATTCCTGCGGCGCTGACAGGATTCACATGATTGAGGAGGATTTACAGATTTTTTTTAGAAGGTAGCGATAGGTTTTGGGCAAACCATGACCTTTGAAAATTAAAAATCCTGACAATCCTGTCAGCGCGCAGGCTGTTAGCCCCTAGTGTATTCGCTCTGGTCCTGCCCCCACACACGCTAGAATACCCATCAAAACATCGACCCATCCATCCCACGTTTTTTTCCTCTGGAAAGATCGCAGCATTCCATTGAGTATTGATGCACGGCTCCTGAGCTTCTCCACTTCATGCATTTACCTCGGAACATCCTCCACCCCATAGGCCTGCTACTCGCCATTCCAGTAGGCGCAGAGCAGGAATCGATCACGGCAGATTCATGGAACCAACTCGAGGAATCCGTCATCTCAGCTACGCGACTCGGATCGGATGCCTTTACCTCCCCATACTCGATCCAGACACTCAGCGCTGAGGAGCTGGAACAGCTCATGGCACGCAACTTGACCGAATCGCTGGAATCCACTCCCGGTGTGATGGTCCAAAAAACGGCCAACGGCCAAGGGTCTCTCTACTTGAGAGGCTTTACCGGCTACCGCACACTCGCCTTGATCGATGGCGTCCGCTACAATAACTCAGTCTATCGGGACGGCCCCAATGAGTATTTCTCCTTGATCGACTCCCAGTCATTGTCAGCTATCGAACTTCTTCAAGGACCATCATCGGTGCTCTACGGCAGCGATGCCATCGGTGGAGCCCTCAACTTAAAAACCAAGGCCTCGGATTACCAACAACGTGAAGGCGACTACTTGTCAGGCTCCCAATGGTATCGTTACTCCAGCGCCGAGGACAGCCACATCACCCGAAGTGAAATCGACCTCGGACAAGGAGAACGCTGGGGGCTGCGACTGGGACTCAGCTGGAAGCAATTGGGAGAGGTGGATGCCGCGGACATCGGAGCCCAACGTAAAACCGGCTACGATGAACTGGCTTGGGACAGTCGCTTCGACCTCCACATCAACGACTGCTGGAACTTCACCTATGTCCATCAGTCATTGGGCCAGGATGATGTCTGGCGGACCCACTCGACCATTTACGGTGTCAGCTTTGCAGGCAGCAGCATCGGAACCGACTTGCGCCGTGTCAAAGACCAAGAACGAACGCTCGACTACATCCAGTTCAAAGGCTCCGACATCAACCGCTGGATCGATCGAGCCAGTCTGACCTGCTCATACCAAACGTGGAACGAGGACAGCGATCGACAAAAAGCAAACAAGGAATCCATCGATGAATTTTTCGATTCCCGGATGTGGGGGCTGGACATTCAACTTGAATCCGAAACTTCGCTCGGGCGCTGGATCTACGGCGTTGATTTTTACCGGGATCAGGTTGACTCAGGCCGCAAGGATTTTCTAGCAGACGGGTCTCTGGACTCGATCCGCATCCAGGGCCCGGTTGGAGACGACGCGACCTATGATATGTTTGGCAGCTACGTTCAGGGAGAATTCCAGACGTCCGACAGACTCCAGTGTCTCGCCGGTGTGCGCTACAACTACGTTCGAGCTAAGATTGGGGCCTATGAAGATCCTCTGACGGGGAAAGCCGCCGATTATGACGATCACTGGGACACCCTTGTCGGGTCGCTACGTGCCATCTACGACCTCGATCCGGAAGCTCACTGGAAAGCCTGGGGCGGTATCAGCCAGTCGTTCCGGGCACCGAATATTGCCGACATCAGCCGCTATGGAAAAAGCCGGTCCGACGAAATCGAAGTGGCCGCCACCGATCTCGACCCTGAACATTTTACCACTCTGGAAATCGGCATCAAATCCCAGACCGACACCTCAACATGCTCTGTCTCCTATTACTATACGGACATGCGCGACTACATCACCAGCACTCCGACCGGAAACATTCGTGAGGGGCTACGCGAGGTCAGCAAACAAAACAGCTCGAGCGGCCACGTTCAAGGGCTTGAAGTAGCCGGACGTTTCCAGCTTTCCCCGGACTGGACACTCTGGGGGAATTTCACTTGGCTCGAAGGAGAGCTGGATGCCTATCAGGCAAACGGCCAGTCACTCACCGAACCTCTGAGCAGGGTGATGCCGATGACCCTGAATGCCGGCGTGCGCTGGGATCACCCGAACCGCAAGCTATGGGCGGAGATCTCCTGCACCATCGCCGATGACGCCGACCGCCTCAGCTCTGCGGATCAGCAGGACACCGAACGCATTCCTCCAGGTGGGACTCCGGGCTATCAGCTGGTTCATTTACGGGGAGGGTATCGCTTCAATGAATCATTCGAAATGACAGCAGGGCTGGAAAACATCTTCGATGAAGCCTACCGGGTGCATGGTTCCGGCAGTAATGAACCTGGTTTTGGCCTCACCCTCGCGCTTAAAGCCCAATTCTAACACAGCTCAACCTCACTGTTGGTCGACCACCCACCTGAAGAACTGCGCACTTGTTTCATCGTCATGGCTGGATTGCCAGATCAGAGTTGCGGATCCGTCACCATGAAACACGTGACTTTTCAGCGCCACGGCGCCTTCATCCCCTAGCCAAGTCTTCAAATCCTGCGACCAAAAGACCCCAGCTTGAACATCATCCGCCCCCACTTGATAGGTGAGGTGAAATTCAGGGTAGCGCAAGCCATCGGCAGCGGAAGTTTCGAACTCGACACGATATTGGCCACGCCCCTCACCCGGGTCCAGATCCGAACTTCCCAAGAAGTGCTCCACCAAAGCGCTCAAGCCATCACCATCATGGTCAGCATGCGGATCTCCTACAAATGCAGCACGGGCGTCCTCTGCTCCGGGTTCCCCGTCGTGAACCCGGCTGCATCGCCAGTTTTTTGCCAAGCTGTGATCGGGTTCCCGGTCTGGCCGCATCAAAACAAGAGAGTGGCCGCTACCATCCGCCTGTAATGGCCAGGGAGCATCATCATCATAGGTGAAATGCTGAATATCGATATCCAGCAACGCATCTCTCAACACGATCAAATCACCGGCATTATTTAAAGCCCCCCGGTATGCTCCCGCCACCACCACCCCCTGTCCATAACGATAGCGAAAGGCTGCCTCATTGCGAACCACAACCAGACGTTCCCCAGGTGCCAGAATAGTCACGGCAGATCCGGAGAACTCAAACCCAATCCCACCATCAAGAACCAAAGGCATAAGATCCGCAGATTGATCCCCTACATTAAGAATCTCCAAAAACTCAAAATCATCCGAGTCATCAAAGCCCGCCAGAATTTCAGCTTCGCTCGGATCTGCCGGATGGTAAGATATTTCACTCACCACCAGTCTGGGAAGATCGGAAAGCTGGTGATAGTTTCTCTCAATCAAACCACTCCACGCATCTCCATTCTTCACGCGAACCAACAAACGTGTCCTTTCCGTGAGTTCAAACACACCATCATAGAGGTGTGCAGCCCCAGACACAGCGCCATCGCGCAGACGAGGGTCCGAGCCGTCCACGGTATAATAAATGGACCCGGATGAGGCCCCACTCATGGTGACACTCACACTTCCAGCAAATTGTTCAGTTAGAGGCAATACCTCCGGCAGAGGTTCATACTGACGGTCGAGGTAACGGGCACGATCCACCACCCAGGTCCGCATACTCGCCACCTGGCTTTGCCACGCGGAATAGCTCAGGCCGCTGGCCACGATTTGATCTTCTCTCAAGCCCGCTGC
This sequence comes from Oceaniferula marina, assembly GCF_013391475.1. Lineage (NCBI taxonomy): Bacteria > Pseudomonadati > Verrucomicrobiota > Verrucomicrobiia > Verrucomicrobiales > Verrucomicrobiaceae > Oceaniferula > Oceaniferula marina. Next base: position 1,026,701 of record NZ_JACBAZ010000001.1, read on the forward strand.
TGCGGTATCAATCAGAGCCTCGAGCGCCGTATCGGTCGCCGATTCCTGACGTGTTTTCTGCCAAAGATCCTGATGGGTTTGCACAAAATATGAATCCTTGAACAGCCCCTTATACCAATCGCGGTCGGCCACGTGCAAGGGGCTGCTTGTCGCCGAGCCATTCTGAGTATACGCCCGGTCAAAATCCCAGACGGGCCCCATCTTGATTTTTTCCGAAGCCGATGCCTGATAAACGTATGTCGACAACACAATGGCATCCGTGTTTTTAGAAAAATTGTGGACCGCATACGTGCGGGCCCAACTCTCAAGATCCAGGTGCACGGCGTAGCCTGATAGCGGGTCGTCAAAATCAGGGGCCCAAACCGCAGCATCCATGGCTCGCACGCTGGACTGCACCGCTTGCCGCTGGGCCGGCAGAATGCCGTATCCGTTGGGGCTGGCAAAATTCAGATACGAGTGATAGTAGGTCGAAATATCGTCAACCGACTGACTCCCCCCGGAGTTCTGTTGGTCGTCCGGAATGCTCAGTATACCATCGGGACCGGCCGCATGGAAATTGGGTTGAATCGTATCCGCCGGCATGTCCTCTGGGATGGCAGCCATCCGATCGACGTTGATCATCCATCCTCCCTGGGTCCCGGTATCGTCCATCTTTTTAAAGTCGAGCCCCATACGTCCACGCTCCACCTTTTCCATCCAAACATATACCCCTGCGAGATCCTCCCGCTTCACCTTACCGCCATCGGTATTTTGAAACACGACAACCACCCGCCATTCGGGAGCCAGGGCCCCGATCATCTTGGCAAACTCGAATGACACCGGGTTGTGCAGCAAGGATTTATCATAGGTCGGGTTAGGCGCGTACAGCACCCAATCGGCCTCTTCCTTCATTCCGAATGGAGACAAGGCCTCATCCTCGTCACGTTCTCCCCAGAACTCCACCGACAACGGTTTTCTTGTGAAATTTGCCGAGCTGGATCCCCGGACCCTGCACCCGCTTCTGGATTCCAAGGTCGGAACCTGCGCAAACGGCTGGCTGTCACCCGCCGGTTCAAAGATACTCATCACATTCGCCTGACGTGGCACCTGCTGGACATCACGGCCATCATTGGTGCGACCCTTGTTCGGATAAGCCCCGGCATTAAAATTATCCATCACCACCACCGGAACATCAGACAAGTAATTCAACATCTCACTTTCAAGAAATGAGTAGTCGGCCACAGCCACCACACCCCCTACTTTCCCAGCCTGAAATGCCCGGGCACGCAAGCGGGAGGGGTCATCCAATATCATGGGGCCGCTGTAGAGGGCACTTGCTTCAGTGGGCTCGGAGCCATCCAGCGTATAACGGATGTCAGCATTTACATCCTCAGCAGTCACCGTAACACGAAGCGCCGAGGTTTTCACCCCGCTGGGTTCGGAAATGACCACGGCACATGAGGGCTCTCCCCTACCGGTGTTATTCACCCAGCCGGGAGTGGCTTCAGTAAAGTAATCATACTCGCCGGGGGCCGCCGTATCCAGCCGCCCCACATCCAGTCGGGGAATCATCAAAAAATCCGAACTGGTTTTCGTTCGGTTGAGCCAATGAATTGCCAAGATGTTTTCGCCCTCCACCAGATGCGGGATCAAGGCATCGGCATTCCATGTTTCATCATTGAGGAGGTCCGCCTCCTGTGAAGCCGTGGCGGCACTACTCCAAAGCGCCGGAGTCGGGGTATTCACCTTGGTGATGAGCTCTCCATTCAAGTAGGCCAAAAAGCCGTCATCATATTTTGCAGCAAAACTCAGAGAAGTCAGCTGCGAAAGATCACTCACCTGAAACGGGATACGTAGATACACACTCGAGTTCACCCCAAATACAAAATCTTCCACATCGGTGGAAATCCAAGGATCGTAACTGCCGCTGGCATCACGTTCGTAACCAAGCCCCGAGCGTCCGCTGATCCAGCCTGAATCATCAAAGCCCGAAAGCTCCCAACCTTCGACCGGAGCGGATGGAACGTGAAAAACAAGTTCAGTCCCAGGAGCAATCACGCCCTCGATGATCTCCCCTCCTTGAGGTAGCCCATATGAAACATCACTTTGCTGTGGTGGGTAGGGATGGAATGCACTTGCCGACGTCACCCCGTCAGGCTGAACCAAAGCAAGGAACTCCCCTGCAGCTGATAGTTTGAAATTCGTATGCAGTTCCTCACCCGCAACGCTCCGGTTTTTATCCGAAGCAAAAACCAGAATATAACCACCCGGAGGGAGGGTCACCGAAGGAAAAGTCCATTTGTTGAGTTCGGTCTCATCATCAGTCAAATGCCAACCGGCAAGATCAACGGCGCTCTCACCCGGGTTATGGATTTCAATCCAATCCGGATAATTGCCATCCTCATCCTCAAGGGTGGTATGATTGGATGCCATGAACTCGGAAATCACCGGCCCCGCTGACAATGAGCCAACACACAGACAGCACAAGCCCCAGACAACCACACAGGTCATCAGGATCATGTAACGCCTGTTGCTCCAATCTCTGTTCATCCCCCTGTCCCTGTATTTGCCCCGCAACTCTTGCACGCTTTCAGCGTAGGTCAAGGGCGAGCGGGTGGTATCATTTACATACCTTTCAGCGCCATCCGATCGATTTCAGGTAAAAATAAAAGTCCTGCAGCGAGCAAGAATCAAAACCAAGCCTACACTTCTGACTTGGTTTTTCACGATTCACCTCGTAAAGCAGGCGCGTGCTCTTCAACAGCTATGCATTCTGGCTCTTTCTCGCCCTGATCTGGGCGATCTACCGCCTGCTGCCCCATCGCGGGCAGAATCTGCTCTTGCTGGGGGCGAGTTATTTTTTCTACGGATGCTGGGACTGGCGCTTCCTCCCCCTGATCCTCACCACCACGCTGGTCAATTATTTCACAGCACTCGGAATCGAATCCAGTGACGACCCCAAACGCCACCGCATTCTCATGGCGGCATCAGCCACCGTTTCGCTCGGCCTGCTTGCCTATTTCAAGTACATGGGATTTTTTGCCGACAGTGCCGAAGAGCTCCTGACCTGGCTTGGCTTCAATGTCCACTGGAGCACACTGAACATCATCCTGCCGGTCGGGATCTCGTTCTACACCTTCCAGACGATGTCCTACACCATCGATGTCTTCCGAGGGCAAGTGAAAGCCACCCGATCATTGAGCGATTTCGCCCTCTACGTTGCCTATTTCCCACAGTTGGTCGCCGGACCCATCGAACGATCCTCGTCGCTGATGCCCCAGATCACCCACCCGAGGAGAAAACGAACCGGCGACTTCTCCGAAGGCCTGTACCTGGTGCTGATTGGCTTGTTCCTCAAGGTGGTGGTCGGAGATAACCTCGGATTCATCACCGACGGGATTTTTTCGGTCGAAGCAAGCAGCCTGAGTGGAACCGAAGCGCTCGTCGGCATCTATTGCTTTGCCTTCCAGATCTACGGTGACTTCGCTGGCTATTCGTCAATTGCCCGTGGGGTCTCGAAATGGTTCGGCATCGACCTGATGACCAACTTCCGCATGCCCTATCTCGCGCGTAATCCGTCCGATTTCTGGCAACGCTGGCATATCTCTCTCTCATCCTGGCTACGCGATTACCTCTACATCCCGCTGGGAGGTAACCGGGGAAGCTCCTTCAAGATATACCGCAACCTGATGCTGACCATGCTGCTCGGAGGGCTCTGGCACGGCGCCGGTTGGACCTTTATCGCCTGGGGGGCCATACACGGCAGCATCCTCTGCATTTACCGCGCCTGTGGCGACCGCTTTACCCTCCCCGGTCTTTGGGGACGCGTCCTGGCAACCGTCGGCTTTTTCCATCTCGTTTGCCTCGGCTGGTTGTTTTTCCGGGCCGATAGCTTTCCCCAAGCATGGGAGATGCTGATCCAGATCTTCAGTCACCAGGAAATGACCTCCCTTGCCCGCTACGGGTTCGGCATGCTCACCTTCTTCTGTCTACCGCTGATGGCCTATGAAATCTGGCTCGACCGGTCCGGTTCACTGCGCCGACTCGAGACCGTGGCCTGGGGTTGGCGTGCCGCCACCTACTGCTACATCATGTTCATGATTATTGTTTTCCCTCCGCCGGTCTTTGGTCAGTTCATCTATTTCCAATTCTAAGCCATGGCAAAATCACACCACGACTACGACGCACTGCCAACGGACGCCCACGCGCCACCGTTTCGCAAGGAAATGCGTGTCGTGGCCACGGTCATCATCTTCATTCTGCTGCTTGAAGTCATTGCCCGGATCATTGCTCCCCACCTGGATTACGACCGGGAACACATCCACCGTTTTCCCGAGATCATTGAAAACCTCGAACAGCATGCCAAGGAATCAGCAAAACCTAGAGTCGTTTTTTTCGGCAACTCTCTGATGATGCACGGACTGAAGGAAGAGATCTTCCACGATGAGTTAAAAAAGCTGAACGGATCCTCCGGAACGACTTCATTCGAAACCTGCAAAATCACCCCAGTGGGAACCGCCATGCTCGACTGGGTTTACCTCTACCGCCGCTACTTCGAGAGCGAAGGCAGCCACCCGGATATCCTGGTGGTCGGATTTGTCCGCCACCACATTCACGATCAGGAAGCCATCAAGCTACGCCGTTTGTCCCGTCACTTTGTGGCAGGCCACGACCTGCCCGATCTCTGGGACAAGGAACAGCTGGATTTCCACAACATCACCCAGTCAAGCCTCTGCAATATCAGTGCGTTGGAAGGAGACCAACCCGAACACCAACTGGGGATCCTCTACTCCATGGTTCCCGAATACCAAGAGGGCGTCAAAGCCAACAACCGCATGGTTGCAGAAGGTAAAAAACAAAAAGCCAAAGCCATGGGCATAGCGCCTGCAGCAGAGCCCGAGGAAAGTTTTCACCGGATGACCCGCTTCATTGAAACCTGTAAGCATCACGGGGTGAAGATCATCTTCGTCCCCATGCCCCAACCCGAAGTCTGGGATTTCAACCCGGATGCCGCAGAGCTGGCCAAAAACAACGGCATGGACGTTTACGATGCGCGCCAAATCGACGGCATGCAAGAATCCGATTTCTCAGACGGCTACCACCTCGGAGAATCCGGCGCAGACAAGTTCTCCCGCTGGTTGGCGAGAAAAATGCAACAAATTCCCGGACCGTCCGGAGTAGCGCGGTAGGGTTGATGGGCCTCAACCAGCCAGCGATGCCCCCTTCAACGCCCCCCTTCAGTTAGACCGCGAGTTGCCCGGCCCACTCTTTGGCCTTTTCAGCGAAGCTCTTGTCCATGTCCTTGTAGGTGATGCCGCGTGAAACGTTGACCACATCCGGTGCGGTGCGATTGCGTCCCTGCAAACTCGCCAAATCCCCACCCTGGGCACCCAGGCCCGGAATCAACAAAGGACTGTCAATGATCCGATCGAGCACTTCCTCACTGGCGTTTGTCAGTCCGACAACATAGCCAACATCGGTTGCCCGACCTTCCTGGCAGGCCCGCTTACCCAACTCCTGCACCAGTTCAAAAACAAAGCGACCATCGGCCAGTTTCTGGCGTTGAAAATCCTGGCTCCCGGGGTTGGAAGTCACCGCCAGCAGATAAATCCCCTTGCCCTCCCAATCGAGAAACGGCTCGATCGAATCATAGCCAAGAAATGGATTCAGCGTAACAGCATCCACATTCCAATTTTCAAAATACGACTTGGCGTAGTATTTCTGGGTCTCCCCGATATCCGAGCGCTTGGCATCCAGGATCACCGGCACCTCGTCCGGCATACCAGCCAACATTTCCTGTAAAATTTCTATGCCTCTCAGCCCCATTGCCTCGAAGTAGGCCATATTCGGTTTGAATGCCGCAGCATACTCCCAGGTCTCCCCCACCACACGCTTGAGGAATTCCGGCACCGCGTCAACACCCCCTGACAATTCAGGGCGTGGGTCAATTCCGACACACAGTCGCGAACCGACCGCTGCTATTCTCTGCGCTAGTTTCTCTCGATAATGGGTGGCTGACATGCCGGCATGTAAAACCGAATCCCCCGCCTTGACCAGCCCAAGATGAGACTTAATCACTCCTTCTCCTTAAGAGCAATCAGCAAGATCAACGGCTGGGGCCAGGGTGAATGCACTCGGGACGAACAATCTGAGGCGCCCCCCCCCCATGTCACGCCTCTTCTTTTTCGGCAACGCGCTTTTCAAGTTCGGGCCACTGCTCCTGAGTGACGATGTAGCCGACACAATTTTCACTACCGCAGCGACACGGGTGATCTTCATAACACTCGACATCAAACCCGTAATCAAACGTCAATTCCTCACCGTTCTTGATATCCCGAAGTGAATAAATACAGATCCGGCGACCGATGATCCACGCTTCACAGTTCGGATCACAGGAATGGTTGATCAAGCGTGCCGTGTTCCATGGCACATTGCCATCGATATCCCACTTTTCGTCCAAAGTGAAGATATACACAGCGGCATCACCATGCTCTTCATGCCGTGCATACTGATCCCATGCCCGGTTCTCACTGATCTCCTTGTTGATCGGCTCACCTACATACTCGATCACTTCCGTTTCCTTCGGAATGTCCTGCGTAGCATACACCCCACGCCCATGGATCTCCGAGCCTTGAACTTCACACAGGTCACTCTGTGCCCGATCATACAATTTTTTAAATCGACGCACCCACTTGGCATCGCGTTCAAGTTTTTGGTTTCTGGTCATGGACGGCAGCTAGAAAAAACCATTCATCCTGCGATGAAAAGGAAATATTTCACCTGTCTTGACTACTTGATCTCCACCGCACTCGGCGCGGGCAAGCCCAAGTCCTCTTCTTTGGGTGGCAACGAAGGAAACAAACTGCGCAAGTCCTGGATCGTCGGCTTCATCCCGGTTAGAAAATGCCATTCCTGGCTTCCCTTTTCAGAAATAGCCAAGGTGTAGCTTTTCTCTTCCAACACATAGTTCTTTCCTGGCACCTGCTTGTCCGGAATACTGACCCGGGTCGTCGTCGGGACCACCACCAACCAATGGTCGACAATGGTTTCGCGCCCGGTCGCGTCCAAGACGATCTCTCCCGTTTTCGGGTCGCGCTTTTTCGCCCGCCAAACCGTAAACGCAGAAGTGGGCACTCCCGCCTGATAGCCAATCACCCGCATCCCCAACTGGACCTGCTTTTGGGCAGAGGCCTCCAGACCTTTTTCCAATCGTTCCATCCCCCCGTAGCGCTTCGCCAAACGGCGCTTCCATCTCGGGTACATATGCTCGTGGCCATACTTAAAATTCCCTTTCATCATCTCCACCCCCATTTTCTGAACCGCAGCCTGAGCCGACTGGCCCAACACCGGGTCGATGATCCCCATCGCTGGATTCTGAGCACGTGCTCCTGTAGTCAAGACCAAGCCAACGGCAACCACCAGCCACAAGGAATTCAAATAGATTATCGTTTTCATCATCATGCTCTGCAGCTATTCATTCCCCCGCGCTTATCAAAAGTCAAGCCCGCCGATCGATCCATGGAAAGACAATCCCTCCACCCACTGACCCGAGCCAGTATGATCCTCTGCGGAATTGTCATTCTCGCATGGGGGTTCAACGCATTGCTCGCCACCAATCGGATCGTGACAGGTGGCCTGCCAGGATTATCCCTGCTGCTCAACATGCTCTGGAACGTCGACCCCTCCATCAGCCAATGGCTGATTGGTATTCCCATTTTCGGCATCGGTTGGATCTGCCTTGGAAAACGACAAATCCTTAACTCTCTTGCAGGCGCTTGTCTTCTGCCACTGGCGATCCTTATCACCAAAGACGTATTCCCGCTTTGGGTGGAAAGTCCGATTTTGGCATCCCTCTTCGGCGGGTTTACCTGCGGGATTGGCCTCGGTCTCGTCTTCCGAGCCAATGCCACCACCGGGGGATTCTCGATCCTTGCACGCATCATCGCCGGCCGGATGGGAATGCCCATCAGCCGCATCATTCTGGCATTCGACGCCGTGATTGTTCTGGCGACCGGAGCCCTCATCGGAGTGGAAGCGGCCATGCTTGCCATCCTCAGCGTCATTGCCCTGAGTAAGGCCATCGACATTGTGCAAACCGGCGTTACTTCCGCCAAGTCACTGACCATCATCACCGAGCGCCACGATGCCATCCGCGAACTGCTCCTGCACCATCTCGATTGCGGGGCCACCGAACTCGATGCCGACGGCTCCTACAGCGGCACATCGAAAACCGTTTTCCTGACGGTTGTCCCTCTAAGCAAAGTTGGCAGACTGAGGAGAAACATCCGGCAGGTCGACCCCGAAGCCTTCACCATAGTCAGTGATGCCTCCGAGGTGCTGGGCTATGGCTTCCAAAACCACGGCTGATCTGTAAAATTTTCGCTCCATGCTGTAAATTCGCCTTTGCCAAATGGGTCGATCTACGCCTATTCTCCCCGCCTATGGCAAAGAAGGCATTAGGAAAAGGACTCGGGGCATTGATCAAGCAACAACCGACTTCAACAGAAACAGCCAAGGAGAACAATGGTTCCCAGGCGAATGCCCAGACTGCGATCGACAACGTCGTTCCCAGCCCACTTCAGCCACGTAAACACTTTTCTGAAGAACAGCTCGAAGAACTGGTCGACTCCATCCGGCAACATGGAATCATCCAGCCACTCATCGTCCGTAAGGTGAATGGTAAAATGGAACTCATTGCCGGTGAACGCCGCTGGCGCGCCTCCAAGCAACTGGGCCTGAAGGAAGTGCCCATCCGGGTCCGCGAGGCCACCGACCACGAGGTGCTCGAGATGGCTCTGATCGAGAACATCCAGCGCAAGGACCTCGACCCGATTGAAGAAGCCCAAGGCTATGTCCGACTCGCCAAAGAGTTTGCTATGAAACAGGACATCATCGCCAAACGCGTCGGCAAATCCCGGGCCTCGGTGGCAAATGCCATGCGTTTACTCGAACTCCACCCGAGCATCCAGGACCACGTCGCCCAGTCCCGGCTCAGCGTCGGTCACGCCAAAGCCATCCTGAGCATCAAAGATCACGACACCCAGTGCCTCGCAGCCGACAAAATCCTGAAAAAATCCCTCACGGTCCGCGCCGCCGAAAAACTCGCACGCGATCTGTCGAAACCGAAAAGTGAAACTCCGAGTCAAACCACCAGCCGTGAGGCGGATGCCGTGATTCAACAAATCCAGAACACCCTGCGCGAGCGCTTCGCCACGGATGTCAAAATGGTGCACAACTCGAAAAAGGGAAAAATCGAGCTAACCTACTACGGGAACGATGACCTGCAGCGCCTTCTCGACCTGCTCGGGATTCAGCTGTAGGCGATCTCCGATATCCCACCCACACCCCCTCACACCATGGCCCTCTCCAAAAAATCCAGAGTTATTGCCATCGCCATCGGCCTTATCGCACTGGCTGGCTTTCTCGGCTTTTGTTTATCCAAACAAGATCAGCATCCGCACGGTCAACAAGCCTATGACCACACCGCAGCCATACTCGCCATCGGCCCCCGCACTGCAGGATCCGAAGGACTGAAAAAAGCCCACCGGTATATCTCGGAAGAATTAAAAAAATCCGGTTGGACCACCGTCACCCAGACCGTTGAACGGGATACCCCGGTAGGGAAACGAACCTTCATCAACCTGATCGCCCGCTATGATGCAGCTGGAATCAAAACCTTCGAAGATGCCGCCAAGCTTCCAGCCAAAGGCATTCTCTCCGCCCATCTCGACTCCAAGGAAATCCCCCATTTACCCAACTTCCTCGGTGCAGATGACGCGGCATCCGCCTGCGCCCTGATGATCGTCATCGCAGAAACCTTGGCCAAGGAAAACCCGGAACTTGCCAAACAGCTTGAACTCGTCTTTTTCGACGGAGAAGAAGCTTTTAACAAGGACATGAGTCTGGAAACCGGAGACGGGCTCTACGGCAGCCGAGCCTACGCCATCACCCTCTATCAGCGCGACCCCAAACCCAAGTTTGGAATCAACCTGGACATGGTCGGCCACCATGACCTCCAAATCGCCGTTCCCGCGGACAGCCCTACCCACCTCTATCACTCACTCCAACGGGCCGCTGCCAAATTCGGAGTCCAAAAACATTTCGGCATGGCCGACGGCGGCATTCTGGACGACCACTACTACCTCAATAAAGCCGGGGTCCCCACCATCGATATCATTGGAGCGGACTTCCATGACTCCCACTGGTGGCATCAGGAAGGCGACACCATGGAGCTCATTTCGGCAAAAAGCCTCGATATCTCCTATCAGGTAACGATCGAAATGTTACGTGAGCTTCTCCCCTAGTTCACCCCGGGCCCGTGCGACCAACCCGCTTGGATTCCTAAATCCAAACTCAACGTGCCCGTAGCCCCCAACTTGGGGTACCCCCTGTCGGAACCCTTCGTATGTCACCTTCGTATGTCAAACACCTGTACACAAAAAAGCCCTTATGGAATAAGGGCTAAAGAGTGGTGGCTCCACCCGGGTTCGAACCAGGGACACAAGGATTTTCAATCCTCTGCTCTACCAACTGAGCTATGGAGCCGTTGACCTTGCGGTGCGGGAGGTGTTTAGTGTTGGATCACCGAATTGACAATAGAAAAATAGAGAAAAATGCATTTTTATTGCCTCGGAGGAAGAACAAGCAAGCTCAGGTCAAAAAAGTTCCCCAAACCCATCAATTGCAGGTTTGGGGAAAAATGAATCTGGATCTCGTTAAAGGGCACCTCTAAGACTAGCTCTCTTTATCTTTTTTATCCTTCTTGGATTTTTCTTTCTTCGTTTTTTCTTTTTTGGCCTCACCTTCTTTTTTCTTTTCGCACTTTTTCTTTTCACCTTCGGGCTTCTTTTCCCCGCTCTTCTTCTTAGACTTGGCGGCTTTTTTCATCGCCTTTTTATCCTCGGGCGTCATCGCCTTCTTTTCCTTGCCACTAAGTTTGCCATCACCATCCTTATCGTATTTTTTGATCAGGGCGGTCATGTCAGCCTTTTGGGATTTCTTTTTCTTCTCTTTCCCCTCTTCGGCGTGCACGGAAAATGCAATGCTCAGCAGGGACAACATGGTAATCAGTAAGGTCTTCATCTTATGGTAATTCTGGTTTGTTTTTATGGTTTCTGGTTTGGCCCCGTTCATGAGGCCGGGAGAGACTATGCCGAGACATACTCTCTTGTTACCCTGTGATACCGAGACGAGGATCGGTCTTGGACAACAAAATCAAAAAAAATCCTCTTTCCGGTTCTCGGGATGCTCCACCGTACAATGACGGAGACTTAGCGGTGCATGATCCGCGCATGGTAAATACTCAAGGTCTCACCACTTTCAGAACGGATGCTTGGTTCAAATTTACATTTACCAGCGGGCAATTCAAGTGCCTCAAACACCCCCATCTTGGTTTCTGGATCAAAGGGAGCTGTAAACTCTTTGTCGCCAATCTTCAGCCTCGCCGTCCACTTCTTGGACTTGTCGATCTTATGCCCCCAGGCAGCCTCGACACGAACATCGAAGCGGCCACTGTGGGCAAAGTCCACTTTGTAGTATCCCACCACGGTCGGCCGCCACGTTCCTTCGATCATATCCTGCCAGGTTAGGACACACGGGTTTTCCTTTTCCTTGTCGATGACAATATACGGAGGTCCGGGTTGATCTGCTCTTTCCACGCTGACCGATGCATACCAAGCCTCATACTCCTTGATCAGTTCAGCGGCAAGCTCGGGCTCCGCAGCAAAAAGATTCTTACGTTCTCCAGGGTCTGACTTCAGGTTATACAACTCCCACGCTGGTTGCTCTCCGGTAAACTTCTCTTTCTGAGTCCCGCTCGGGTGAACCAACTTCCACGCTCCTTTGCGAACGAGGCAACTGTGGTATTTGCTGATTTCATCACCTCGGTGGTATTGAATCACCAACGGGCGTTTTTCCAGAGCAGCGTCAGGCTGCTTCAATTTTTGCAACACACTACGTCCATCGAGATTCGCCGGTATCTCTTCGACGCCACAGGCATCCAACAAGGTCGGCATCAAGTCGATGTGGGCTGCGACCGATTCCTTGACCACCGTGCCTGCTTTTAACTGGGCTGGCCACTGAATCCAAATGGGGGTGCGCACACCGCCTTCGTAAACCTCGGATTTTTTCCCTTGGAAACCGGCCACGTAACGCCGCGTGTTCGGGCCATTGTCGGTGAGAAAAATCACGATCGTGTTTTCAGTCACCCCCATGGAATCCAGCTCTTTGAACAGGCGCCCCATGTTGTCATCGATATTGGTGATCATCGACGCAATGCGGGCAAGCTTGTCGTTTTCCTTTTTATCCTTTTTCTGTTTTCCTTCAGTGATGATCGAAGCAAAATCCACATTTTTGTAGGATTCATAGAGTTCGGTCGGAACATCGTGAAACGGCGAATGCGGAGCATTCAATGCCACATACGCAAAAAACGGTTTCCCCTGCTGCTGACTCTTGCGCATAAACGTAAACGCCCGGTCAAAAAACACATCGGTGCAATAGCCGACGGTCGGAACCTCACGGTCATTTTCAAACAAGAGGGCATCGGTGTAACGCCCCTTGTTGTCACGAGGATCGGCAGGTTGTCCCAGCCCTCCCCCTTTGTGAACCAAAGAATACTCAAAGCCCTGATCACTGGGCCGCATCGGGTAATTATCACCGAGATGCCACTTGCCAAAGATACCCGTCCTGTAGCCAGCCCCCGACAACACTTCAGCAATGGTGACCTCATCCGTAGCCATCATCGAACGACCAAGGAAGGTATCAATACATTTGGTGCGATGGTTATAGCGCCCGGTCATCAAACACGCCCGGGTGGGTGAACACACCGGACTCACATAGAATTCCTGCCATGTCGCACTGCGCGCTGCCATCGCATCGATCTCAGGCGTCCGTATCCAATCGTTCCCCAAGCAGCCAAAGTCACCATAACCTTGGTCGTCGGTCATCACCAAAACGATGTTCGGACGCTCCTTGTTTGTTGGCCATGGCTCTGCAGCCCCAAGTGGTCCCATCATCAACGCCGCCCCGGTCAACAATCCGCCCCAGATACTCAACACTTTGAAATTTGTCATCATATTCAAATTCAGAAATACATCTGCGTGTAAGAGAAATTACCCCCCCTTCACTGGCGTCATCACCCGATGACGCAAACGACACGCGATGCCCCACTCTACGCAAAAAGCCAGAGCCGCGTAACACCTTTCTGCAAGTAACCAAAGGAGACCAGATCGTCCCCCTTCGCCATCCACCCTAGGATTTTGGTTGGGCTTTATTTGTCGCCTTTTTCTTTTTCGCCCTTGGCTTGATATCGAGATCATTATCACGCACCTCAGCGAGCTTCTCCGCGAGATGGGATTGGAACCGCTTCACCACAGGGGTGTATTCCGGGTTCTTGGCGAGGTTTTTAAACTGTCCGGGGTCCTTCTCCATATCGTAGAGCTGCATCCCACCCGAGGCATTTTCGCCATGCTGAATAAACGACCACTTTGCACTGCGCAGCAGGAAGGAGCGACCATTCACCGAAAAAGCCATATCCCGCACACTAAACGACGGGTTCTGGATCGTTTTAGCCAGACTCTCACCCTGGATGTGCTTGGGGATTTCCAGGCCACAGAGTTCAGCTACCGTTGGATACAAATCAATCAACTCGGTAAACGACTCACATACTCCCGGTTTCTGCCCCGGAACCTTAATGATCATCGGCACACGTGAGGATTCATCCATCAGCCCCACTTTCATCCAGAAATCATGCTCACCCAGATGAAAACCATGATCACTAGTGAAAATGACAATGGTTTTGTCCTCCAGGCCTTCATCCTTGAGTGTCTGCATCACTTTACCGAACTGGGTATCCATGAACGAGACCGATGCATAATAGGCGGCAATCGCCTTCTTCTCCTGGTCCAGGTTCAATTGCATGCCCTTGCTCGTGCGGTAATTGATTCCCATCTTCGGGATATCGTCCCAATCTCCGTCAACCTTCGGAGGCAGCTTCACATCCTGCCACGGGTATGGCTCATAATAAGACTTCGGAGCCACAAAGGGCACGTGGGGACGAACAAAACCGACAGCCAGAAAAAACCGTTTGTCTTTATGCGCTTTAATCAATTCACAGGCTTTGGCCGCAGTCTTGCCATCGGAATGAACCAGATCATCGCCATCGGCTTTCACATATTCCAAGTGGTTTCTTTTGCCGTAAGGTTTGCCTCCATTCGGGTTATCCTGTAAGCGTTCACCTTCTCCCGGTGCCATGACTTCGGGGCCCTGACTATTGTAGCGCTCCATCCATGATGCCTCGTCATCCGCTCCATTCGACCCCCGGACAATATCCCCAGGAACCCCCATATGATAGATTTTACTAACACGGGCAGTGAAGTATCCGTGTTTAGCAAAATACTGTGACCAGGTGAGACGATCGTCTCCAATCTGCTTCCGTCCGTTCGTGTATCCCATCACTCCGGTTGCATGCGGGTAATAACCCGTCATCAAGGAGGCCCGGGACGGACCACAAACGGGAAACTGACAAAACGTCCGCGTATAACGTGTCCCCTGTTTGGCTAACGAGTCAATATTCGGCGTCTGGCAGGCATCATTTTCATAACACGACAGAGCCGTGGCCGTCAGGTCATCCGAAATAACAAATAAAACATTGTATTTACCCTCTGCCTGTAAAGAGGGGGCAAGAAGAATCCCCCCATAGAGGGCCGACAACATCCATTTTTTCAGTTTCATCATATGCAGTTTCTATCAAATTGGTTTCAATCACAAGTCCGAGGCTGACAGGTTAGCGCTTTTTCTTTGCCTTTTTCTTTTTCCCGGCGGCTTCTCCACGACTCAGCTTTTCTTCGGGGCGGCTCCCCTCGCTTTTCATCTGCTCCACCACCTTGCGAAGCGCCTCCAACTCCTTGGCTCCACTCTCCGGAGCCTTTTTCAGCGGGCTCTTTTCAAAGTAATCTTCCGCCACATGATACACCGAACCACCACCGTATACTTTATACGATTGGTTTCTCGCAAATTGCCCGGTCTCTGGAGTCCCCCACTTCGGGTCATAGTGGCAATAGGTATAAGTTCTGGCCTGATAGCCATCATCACCACGGAACAACCCCAGCATGCTTCGACCGTCTACGGTGTAGTCTTTCGGCCCAGCCCCGCCTGTAATTTCCTGAACCGTCGCAAAGAAATCACTAAAATCGACCAAATGATCCGAAACCGAGCCCGGCTTCACTTGCTTGTTCCAACGCACGATAAAGGGAACATGGCAGCCGGTATTATCCAACCGACCCTTCCCTCCGGGGAAATCCATGCCACGCCAGGTGGAATGCAATCCGCGCATTGTCCCATTGTCGGAGGTGAACATGATCAAGGTGTCATCAGCCAAACCAAGGGAATCGATTTTACGGACAACCTTACCCACCAACTTGTCGGCATATTGAACCATATCGATATAATATTTTTTATCCTTCTTGGCTTTCGAAACCTTGGGGTCCCAGTCCTTACTGTCAGGAGTCGCTTCAAACGGGAAGTGAGGCAAAATCATCGGATAATAGAGAAAAAACGGCTTCTCTTTATTGGTATCGATGAATTTCAATGCAAAGTCATTGACGATGTCTGGCCCATAACCACCTTTGACCTCGATACTCTTGTTATCGACAACCAATTTGGGGTGCAAGTAGCGCGAACCATAATTCTTGTGGTTGAAGTACCACAGGCAATGGCTATCAAAACCAAAGTTTTTGGCAAAGCTGCCATCCTGCTCGCCATCAAGTTGCCATTTACCACACACAGCGGTGGTATAGCCCGCAGACTTGGCCACATGCCCGAAGGTCATCTGACTCGGATCCAGGTGCTTAAACTTCGTGTAATTGCGAAAATTATATCTGCCGGTCATGATTTTGACCCGCGAAGGCGTGCATAAAGGTTGGGAGTAACAATGGTTGAACTTCATCCCCTGCGCCGCCAGTTTGTCCAGAACCGGAGTCTTGTAGGTTTCAGCACCATAGGTGCTGAGGCATTCAATCCCCATGTCATCCGTCATAAAAAGGATGATGTTAGGTTTGCGGGCATCGGCAACGGCACAGGATAGGATCGCCAGCCCGAAGGCCACGGTAAATGGTTTCTTGATATTTCTCATCTGAATTTCTCTTCAATAATTAGATTACCTCTATGTCTCCCGGTCAGGGGCAATTGATCGAAAAATCATCCGACCCTACCTTCATACCACAGAATCTGCCTCTGATAGCAAAAAAACAACCCCACTTCCAAAACAAGACAAGCGGGGCTGGAATCATTGATTCACGGAGTCTGTTTACTTTTTTTGAGCTTTTCGTTTGGGAGCATACTCCTCGTAAGTCGGAGCCTCATACTGCTTTCTCAACCGATGATACTCCTTGGTCAAAGCCTTCCGAATTTCAGCATACTCGGGGTCATCATGCACACTTTTCATTTCCTCAGGGTCTTTCACCAGATCGAACATCTGCCACTCATCCGTGCCTGGAAGGTAGAACAGCTTGTGGGTCTCGGTCCGCACACCAAAGTGCTGCGGCACGGCGTGCTCACCAATTTCATAATAGGCGTAGTAGACGGACTCCCGCCAGTTCTTTGCTTCCCCCTTGAGCACCGGAACGATCGACTTCCCTTGCACATCCTCTGGAACCGACAGGGCGGCGACATCCAAAAAGGTCGGGGCGTAGTCGATGTTTTGAATCAACTCTTTGGGCCTGGACCCTGGCTTAACCACTCCAGGCCAACGAATCAGGAAAGGCATTTTGAATGACTCCTCAAACATCCAGCGTTTATCAAACCATCCATGCTCACCGAGATAAAACCCTTGGTCCGAGGAATAGATCACGATCGTATTCTCAGCCAGGCCATTCTTCTCAAGGTAATCGAGCATCCGCCCAACACTTTCGTCAACCGCCTTAACGGTGCCCAGATAGTTTTTCAAATAACGCTGGTATTTCCAACGGACAATCTCCTTGTGACTTAACTTACCCGCCTTGACATCGGCAAGAAAGGCTTTGTTCTTCGGACCGAAGTGAGCGTCCCAGACCGCTTTCTGCTTTGGTGTCATCCGATTGTATTCCGCTGGTCCACCTCGAGGAGCCGGTGGCAGCTTGACGTCACCCACTTCATCCTGTCTGACTTTCACATCGTAGCTCCACCGCAAATGCCGATCGATTTCCATCTCATTTTTTGGCAAGGTTTTGCTCCGGTTGGCATAGTCGTCAAACAAGCTCGGTGGCTCAGGGATCGTCACTCCATCAAAAGCATTCAAGTGGCGCAGGGCTGGAGCAAAGGTCCGGTGGGGTGCCTTGTGCTGGCACATCAGGAAGAAGGGTTTGGACTTATCTCGGTTATCCAACCACTTGATGGCCTTGTCCGTTGTAATATCCGTGGCGTATCCTTCAAATTTCTTTTTGCTCCCGTCCATCTGAATGAACACCGGGTTATAATAACTACCCTGCCCAGGCAAAATCTCCCAATAATCAAAAGCAACCGGATTGGTTTTCAAATGCCATTTGCCGATCACGGCCGTTGTGTAACCTCCCGCATGCAGGGCCTTGGCCACCGTCCACTGCGATTGATCAAAGCCCCTGCCCGTATTTCGCATGAAGCCATTTTTATGGCTGTGTTTGCCACTCAAAATACAAGCCCTTGAAGGACCACAAATGGAGTTGGCACAGAAGGAGTTCTCAAAGATCGCCCCTTCCTTGGCCAGGCGATCAATGTGAGGGGTTGGAGCCACATCTTTCAAATGCCCCCCGTATGCCGAAATCGAATTCAAGGCGTGATCATCAGAAAAAAGAAAAAGGATGTTCGGCTTATCTGCGGCCTGACTTTTACCTACGCTAACGCTCATTGCGCAGCTGAGTAAAATGGATTGAACGTATTTCATAATCTTTGGGAATCTATTGGAATCTATTGCGAATGCTTGATCCAGCGTTGGTTCAGCGATGTCTGCATCGCCAGCCCAAGTGGAGAGCATTGTCATAGACAAATATGTGATCACCATACACGAGGGCTGCGGCGGTTCTTACAACGATTTTCTGATAAAAAAAACGCTCTTCCATGTTCAAGGGTATGCAGCCAGATGAAGCCGCAACCTACTCAGCCCAGCGAACGGGCAATACCAATCACTAAAATTGACGCCAAGTTATTTTTTTCTACCCCTCAAACGCAATCACTGGTAGAGCTCGGCCATGTCAGCAACCGCCTACCAATCGCTTTGCCAAAAATCCCGCGAAATCGCCCTGCTCGGCAACACCATGGGTGTGCTCGGATGGGACCAGGAAACCTACATGCCGAAGGGAGGTGTGCAATACCGGGCAAAACAATTAGCGTGGCTCTCAGGAAAGGTGCATGAGCTAAGCACCAGCTCCGAATTCCAACAGGATTTGGAAGCTGCTGAAAATGGAACCGACGGCAAAGATCTGATCGAAGCCGCCAATCTCAGAGAGTTCAGACACCAATTCAACCGGGCAACCAAACTTCCCCAATCCTTGGTTGAACGAGCCTCGGAAGCAGCCTCACTCGCCAAAGTGGCCTGGGCTGAGTCCAGAGAGAAGTCAGATTTCACCCTCTTCGCCCCCCACCTCTCCATCTTACTCGACATCGCCAGAGAAAAAGCCGACCGCTGGGGATACGAGGACGAGCCCTACGATGCCCTGCTCTCCAACTACGAACGCGCGGCCAAAACTTCGGAAGTTGCCGCCATGTTCGATTCCGTTGCCCCTGAGCTGGCAGACATCGCCCGCGAAGCGGTCAAGCGCTCAGCCGAGACCCCGAACCTGATCCCCGACACCGAGTATCCCATCGAACAACAACAGCAACTCAATCGGGAAATAGCCGAAGATATTGGATTCGATTTCAACAAGGGAAGAATCGACACCACGACTCACCCCTTCTGCACCGGCATCGGACCAAAGGACACCCGCCTAACCACTCGCTATCTCTTAAACGATTTCACATCCTCCCTCTTTGGCGTTTTACACGAGGCTGGTCACGGGCTCTACGACCAAGGTTTACCCGAAGACCAACACGGGCTGCCGGTTGGAGATTCCAGCTCACTCGGCATCCACGAATCACAATCCAGACTCTGGGAAAACCACGTTGGCCGCTCCCGCCCCTTCTGGAGCAAGTGGCTGCCACGAGCCCAGGAGATCTTTCCCCAACTCTCGAAACTCGACCTCGACGGTTTCCTGACCAGCATCAACCGGGCCGAAACCTCCTTCATCCGTGTCGAATCGGATGAAGCCACCTACGATCTCCATATCCTGCTGCGCTTCGGCATCGAACGCGAAATTCTCAACGGTTCAATCGCCGTAAACGACATTCCTGAGGCCTGGAACAGCCGCTTCGAAAAACTCATGGGGATGACCCCACCAAACGACGGGCAGGGATGCCTACAAGACATTCACTGGGCGATGGGCGGACTTGGCTACTTTGCCACCTACACCCTTGGTAATTTCAATGCCGCCCAACTCCACCACCGTGCCATGCAAGATCAGAAAGTGGCCAGCGCCTTCAATCAAGCCGATTTCATCCCCCTGCTCAACTGGATGCGCACCCACATTCACAACCATGGCTGCACCTACCTTCCGCAGGATCTTATCGAACGGGCAAGCGGACAAACAACCACCCCCCAGTATCACATCGATCACCTCAAGCAACGATACCTTTAAAGGACCAAGGCTACGGCTCACTAGGGCAGCTTTTCAAGCTGTCGGCAGGCTATGGCCCGACACAATACAGACCGTGCTCAAAGCATCGTGAAGGTTGTCGCCGGGAGGAAGTAAGCTAAACCTCCACATGCCCGGAAGCGATCAGGCGTGTTGGCATCGCCAGACCGTGGGTCAGCATCCAGACATGAATCGACTGGGCTTCCTGCTTTAGGCGTTCCAACTCCTCATATCCTTCAGCCAATTGCAAGCGTTGGTCCACCCGCTCGAGGATGATAGCCATCTCCTGCTGTTCCTGCTCGGCGGTGTATTCCTCGTTGTAATCCTCCATTTGGCAATCGACCAACCCAAGAGAATCAATGATGGAGACCACCGCATTACGGTTGAGGAAATCGTAATGGTGAATACCACGGTAGCGGTCCACTTCCGCCAGCCACTGGTGGTAAAACACATAGCCCATCTGGGCATCCCTCTGCTGGTCACTGTACATTTCACAGACCATAAACTCACCTCCAGGTTTGAGCACCCGCTTCATTTCATTCAGCGTCAACTCGACAAACTCACCCGGAAGATGGTGCAGGACGCGGGCAATACAAACCAAATCAAACGAATCATCGGGAAATGGCAGCTGGTGCCCGTATGCCGTCACCCACTCTGCCACCGGATGATTCAATAAATCCTCGGGAACCAAGGTCCGGGGATCGACAATATCCACCCCTACCACACGTTTGGCCTCAGGCGACGAAGCAATCAATTGACGCAAAAAACTACCGTCTCCACAACCCACATCCAGAATGCTCTCAACTCGGCTACTCGTTGTCGTTTCCGCTAATTCTTTCATTCTCTTTAAGCTACAGATTTTTTATTCCAACCCCAGCCAAAAGGAGAAAAAATTTCTCTTTGAAGGAGACCGCATCAGCCAAGCGCGCGAGGTCCTTATTCAATCTTTATTCATCAAGCTCTCAAGACGCTTGCGGCCGTCCGCCCCCAATGACACCCGTGCCGAATGCCCGGGTCTCATCTTCGATTCATCCACAAACAAGATAAAGTCGAAGCTTTCGGGAGCCTCATCCAGCCAGTAGTGAATGATATCATCAGCGCTCAATGTGAGATGCCCGGTGTGACGGCTCAGCTGAAAATCGATCCCACCCCGACCATTCAGAGCCCGGTAAATAATCTCCGTGCATACCTGCCGACTGGAATCAGCAAAATCGAAACGGAAATCATACTCCTGCCCGAGGTACGTGAACAGCTGGCCGATAAACTGCAAGCGGTCATGCCCGGAGAGCCGGGGCCGAATCACCACCATCCGGTTCATGTGGGTGTCCATGATACGATCCAAATTACTGAACTTCACGCCGCTCAAATCGGCCTCGATCACATTGGCTGTTTCACCATCGCTTGTTCGGCCCTGGGAGTATTTGGCCTCCACACGTTTACGGGCCGACGCCCCACCAGGAAAATCAAGGCTGCCGGGAACCAAACCCAGCTGCTGTCGCTGCTCGGGCGTGCCCACAAAGACCATCGCATGTTTAAATTTCCCGGGGATAAAGACCGTGCTGGCATAACCAGCCGTAAAGGTCAGGATCAGGTCACCCGGCTCGACCCATTCCAGCACCTGGGCCTTCTGCTTGTCGCTGACGTTCAGCAAATAAGCCGTCGGATTTTTAAACTCTGCCACCCTGAGAATCACTTCTGCTTGCACTCCGTAGGAGGAGTCAAACCAGTCGTCCCCCATCTTACGACGCATCGCAGCAAAGCGCCGCTGTGCATCGGATCTAAGCATATCCTCCAATCGATCATAGGTGTGACGGGGAATTTCAGATCGCGGATAGGACTGGTTGAGCTTGGCGATGGCAACCGCATCCTTCGCGAAAACTTCTACGACATAACGGGCCTGTTCCATCTGCAGTTCATGAGCTTTAGCTGCAATTTCCCGACTACGGACAAGCGAAGCTGACTTCGAGCCATCCACTAACTGATGCCGCTTCGCAACCTCGGACAGCTC
This sequence comes from Oceaniferula marina, assembly GCF_013391475.1. Classification (NCBI taxonomy): domain Bacteria; kingdom Pseudomonadati; phylum Verrucomicrobiota; class Verrucomicrobiia; order Verrucomicrobiales; family Verrucomicrobiaceae; genus Oceaniferula; species Oceaniferula marina. The sequence continues at coordinate 1,048,364 of NZ_JACBAZ010000001.1, forward strand.
ATGGTGCATCGTGTGAAATCGGTAGAGCAAGACCTCCAAGCGATCACTTTCCTGGGCAGAAAAATACCCCCGATCCTGCCAGCGACCAGAATCATGAAAGGACTCGAAGTCATCCTTCAAGGCCGCTCGGTTCACCACTAAGTCCTGCAAGAGCTGGTCATCATCGCGCTGAGCTTGGACCAACTCTTCAGCCGAAAGGACACGAACCGTATCGACCGGGGCACCCGGCTGGCACGCAGACAGGGCAAGCCCCAAAACTAGCGCCATCAGCACAGCAAACGGTGAGCCACCGGCCCCCAAATGACGAAACTCGGACAGAATCATCGATTCATCCTTTAACGTTCCAACAAAACAGCGTCTCCAAGAACAACCAGATCAATACTCCCATCCAAGGTCTTGTCCAGGAAGGGCGTATTCTGACTCTTCGAACGCATAAACTCGGAGGTAAAAGTCGTTTGTCCCTCGGGATCAAACAACAAGAACTCGGCAGCCCCGCCCTCCTCGATAGGAACTGGCTCAAGACTCATCATCCGACGGGGTTCGGCAGAGTAGCGTTTTACGATCAAGCCCCAACCAAATTCACCTGCTTTGATAAAATGATGGTAGAGGGAAACCAAGGCCGTTTCCAGGCCTGTAATCCCATTGGGAGAGGTCACAAAATCCTGGGCTTTTTCAAAGGGCGTATGCGGAGCGTGATCCGTGGCAATGATGTCGAACACCCCTTCCTTTAAACCTTCCAGCAGTGCCTTGTTATCCTCGGCGGTCCGAAGCGGCGGATTCATCTTGTAGTGAGTATCGTAATTCCCGATATCCTCCTCATTAAACAACAGGTGGTGAGGTGAGACCTCGGCGCTCAGCTTGGCACCCATCGACTTCCACCAACGAATGGTTTCCATCCCCAGCTTACTGGAGACGTGCTGGATATGCAGTCGGGCACCAGCAGCATGGGCAAGGCGGATGTCCCGATCCATGCAAATCTCTTCACTGCAGGCTGGAGAGCCCACAATCCCGAGCCGATGACTCACCACACCCTCGTTCAAAGCTCGTGGCCCGGACAAGTCAAGAACCTCACAATGTGAGGCAAAAAAACAATCGAACTCGGAAGCATACTCCATCGCCCGCTTGAGCAGAGACATGTCGGGAACCGCATCCCCGTCATCCGTCAGCATTTTCACACCGAGTTGCAGCATGCCGTCAATCCCGGCCAACTCCTTGCCTTCTCGCCCTTTGGTAATACAGCCGGAAGTATACACCGGGATTCGGGAGTCCCGTTTGGCAATATCATAGATGGTGCGAACCATCGCAGCCGAATCAATCGCCGGAGCCGTATTCGGCATAAGAACCACACCGGTTACCCCGCCGTTGATAGCCGCTTCGGTCCCTGACTGAATGGTCTCCTTCGCCTCCTGCCCCGGTTCCCGCATGTGAATGTGCGTGTCAAACATGCCGGGCAATAAGACCTTGCCGCTGGCATCCACCACCTTGGCTCCCGCCGGAGCTTCCACACCTTTGGCAATCTTGGAAATGATGCCATTTTCCACCAGCACATCCGCAGGTGTTAGCGTATCGTTTTCTTCGCAGGCAATCTGCGCATTTTGAATAAGTAAAGCGGACATGAGATAAGAATATATGAAAAAATGAACGTTCCGAGTTCCTGGACTATTGATCGGATTCCGGCTTCAACCAGTAAAGGACCGCCATTCGGGCGGCTATTCCATTCTCTACCTGCTGGTTGATCAGACAACGCTGGTAATCCATCACAGCATCGCACAACTCAACACCACGGTTCACCGGACCGGGATGCATAATGTAAGTCCCCTGATCTTCCAAACGTTTGAAGCGCTCGGGCGTTACGCCATACAGCTTCGTGTATTCACGCAGGCTGGGGAAATACGGAGCACTCTGGCGCTCCATCTGAATCCGCAAAAGATACACCACGTCCGGCCCCCACTGCATCGCTTCGTCGTAATTGGTGAAGCGCTTAATATCCCTCGGGCCATGTTTGGGAACCAGAGACCCCGGCCCTAACCAAGCGACCTCCACACCGAGCTTACGCATCAAGGTGGATGTCGAGCGTGCCACCCGACTGTGTAAAATATCACCAACAATCAAAATTTTCTTCCTCTGCATTTCGGGAAAAACTTCGCGGAAGGTAAACCCATCCAGCAACGCTTGCGTCGGGTGGGCGTGAGCCCCATCACCGGCATTGATCACGCTGGCCTTGGTCTCCCGGGCAATCACCAGGGGCAAGCCAGACATCGAATTACGCACAATGATGTAATCCGTCCTCATCGACTGAAGGGTGTCAATGGTGTCTTTTACCGACTCCCCCTTGACCACCGAGGAATGCGGCACATCGAAGGTTGTCACATCCGCCGATAAACGCTTGGCCGCCACCTCAAATGAGGAAAGCGTCCGGGTGCTCGGCTCGTAAAACAAGGTCAGCACCGACTTCCCTTTCAGGGCCGGGACCTTTTTCACCGATCGGGTGAAGAGTTCCTTGAAGGGGCCGGCCTGGTCGAGCAAATGCTCGATTTCCTCACGGCTGAGAGATTCAATATCTAAGAGGTCCTTGCGCGTCGTCATGGGGTGCTTGCTCAAACTGTTCAACGTAATACACAGATCCAAACACCAATACAAGCAATGAAATAATTGCTAGAATCACCGCATGGTGTCGAGACCGTGGTTTTTTCCAAAAGATCCAGAGTGCCAGCAGGATATTCACCGAGACACAAGCCACGCCGGCATAATAAAGGGTTTCATCTACCAAGCCTAGGGAATCGACAGCTCGGATCATCAATCCAGCGGCCAGCACACCAAGGACGTATCCCACGCCCAGAACCAATCGGTTCACCGCCATCTTTTGCAAATGTTGGACGGGAGGCCTGACGGCCATGGCATTGCGCATCCGAATTCGTTGCAATTCCTCGCGCTCGTGTTTTTTTTCTGGAAGGGTCGCCATTAGGCTGGGTTTTTGGTAACCATGACAGCATCCTCACCATCTGTCTGCACCAAGCGGACATCCACGTAATCCATACGCTCGGTTTCAAGAAACACCCCCGTGTAATCCGGGGCAAAGGGAAGCTCACGATGCCCACGGTCAATCAAAGTCGCCAGCTCAATCTTGGCAGGACGACCGTAATCCATCAACGCATCAATCGCGGACCGCACCGTCCGCCCTGTAAACAAGACATCATCAACAATGATGATGTGAGTCCCGTCCACCGGGAAATCGATCTCACTGCTCTGCAACTTCGGGTTGAAGTTCAAATGGGCGAGATCGTCCCGATAGAGGGAAATATCGAGCACCCCCATCGGGACCTCGATGCCGCGTGAGGCCAACTGCTCAAGAATGCGCTCGGCAACTTCGTCGCCTCTGCTACGCAACCCGACCAGAGCAAATTGCCCGTCCGAATTGGCACTGAGGATGGCCGTCACCAGCCGATCCACAGCCGAAGACAAATCCCCGGCATTCAGTTGCATGCTTGAATCTGACATCACGCGGAAAGATAACACCTTTACGATTAACTCGCGAGCGAGATAATCCGGTGAGCAGCCATGGCTGCGTTCATCGGAGCTTTGGAGTGTAATCCGACGGTCGTCGCGGGAACACCTCCGGGAAGCTGACTGATGGAAAGAAGGGCATCCACACCATTGAGAGGGCCTCCGGGAACCGGAACGCCAATCACTGGAAGAGATGTCTTCATCACGACCACACCGGGAAGAGCCGCGGCCAGGCCAGCAATCGCAAGGATCACAGCCTTTTCACCGGACTTTTCAAGCTCGGCCAGGAATTCAATCAACTCGCTGAGGTTACGATGTGCGGAAAGCACTGTTTCTTCGTAAGCAACTTCGTTGTCGGACAGGTATACGCGGGCAGGCTCCATGAACGGTTTGTCGTTCTCACTGCCGTAAATCATAATAACTTTCATCGCGCACACTGAGTAAACCTGCCTCGCGACCTTGGCAAGTTTTTAGCAAGTCAGCATGATAAGAATTTATGCACAGTGGCGAGCCTGCTCGACCATAAAACTCCCGGAAACAAGTGATCCTCCCCAGTCTGGATAATCTAAATCATTTCACTTGAAACTTCGGTGCCGAAACTTGAAACTTGCCTATGGCTCTTCACGAAACATGGTCGATCAAATCCCGGTCCCACACCTGCTCGATCACCGAGCGAAAATTTGACGACGGCGAATCGTTTTACACCGCCATTTTTCCCGACCCTGAATCCAGCGGATACCTACGTAAAGATTTCAGTACTGAGGCATGGAATGACCGAAACGAAGATGAAACGCCCCCCTTCTCTTTCTGGACCAGCATCTACCACGCCCCGGTCAAGGAAGAAGAAGTCCAAGTCACCGAGGAAAGCCCGGAAAACCTGCTGCGCCGCCTGATCGAAGAAGACGAGGAGCACACTGAAAACGCGCGGTATATTCTCGCCATCATGCTGGAGCGAAAAAAACAACTGGTCGAAGCCGATTCACAACCAACAGCCACAGGCATCATCCGCATCTACGAGCAACGAAAAACCGGAGACGTCTTCATCGTCAAAGACCCGAACATCCCGCTCGATGACATCGAAAAGATCCAGGAAGAAGTATCCGAACTCCTCGAGCACGGAGGCCGCAAACCCGAGCCTGAAGAAACAACCGACACCGAAAAAACCGATACCGAGAACCCGGATTCAGAAAGTCACGCGCAAGCAGACGAAGCTGAGCCCCGACAGGATGAGCCCTCACAAAGTGATGAGCCAGCATCAAACACCCCACCCGAACAACAAGCTCCGGGCGAAGACCACATTCCACATTCCTAATTCCCCATGCTTCCCTGGTTTACCGACAAGCAATTCCCTCTTTACCTCGCCCCGATGGCCGGGGTCACCGATGTCGTGTTCCGCACTATCTGCAAGGAGCTCGGCGCCGATGTCATGATCACCGAGTTTGTCGCCACGGAAGGTATCATGCAACAAGACGAGCGGACCCGCAAATATACCGAGTTCACAGATGAGCAACGCCCGGTTGGAGTCCAACTTTTTGGTGCCGATGGTGCCCGTATGGGAGAAGCGGCCAAAAAGATCATCGATTGGAAACAACCCGACTTCATCGACATCAATTTCGGCTGCCCGGTGAACAAAGTCGTTTCTAAAAATGGAGGCTCATCCCTCCTCAAAGACTGCGGCACTCTGGCCAGTGTGGCATCGGGAGTAGCCAAGGCCGTGGGGCACATCGTCCCGGTCACAGCCAAAATCCGGATCGGCTGGGATGAAAAATCAATCAATGCCCCCGATGTGTGCCACATCCTCCAGGAAGAAGGCATGCAAGCGATCTCGATCCACGGAAGAACCCGCTCGCAAGGTTACCGGGGGGAAGCCAACTGGCAGGTGATCGGTGAATGCGCCGAATCGGTATCGGTCCCCGTGATTGGCAATGGCGATATTGCCAGTGGGGCCGACGTTAAAAAACGCCGGGAGCAGACGGCCGTTTCAGGCGTCATGATCGGCCGCGCAGCCATGCAAAACCCATGGATCTTCCGCGAAGCCAAACAGTATCTCGAAACCGGAGAAACGCCTCCCCCGGTCCCCATTCAGGAACGCTGGCAGCTGATCACCCGCCACTGTGACATGGCGGTCAACTCCAACCGCTACGGCAACGAACGCCAAAGTATCATGGCCATGCGCTCTCGACTGATGGCCTACTGCAAGGGCTTCCCCGGGGCAAAACCCCTGCGCCAACGCCTCTGCACGGTTGCCTCTCTCATGGAAATCGAAGATCTGGCAGCGGAACACTTACAAAGTCTCAGAGCCGAAGAATAGAGCCCGGATCCACCATTCCCGCCTCATGGCTTCATACCGTGCTGTTGCACCACTGAAAGGCAACCTTAAAATTTTCACGCGACCATCTTGATCGATGATCACGTTCGCCCACTGCGCTGCCTCATTGGTATAACAAGGAGAACCCAACCGACGCATTAACTGACAGGACGTAGTAAAAACACTCCGCCCTGCCAGTTGTTTTCTGTCGTCAAAAAATTCAATCAAGCATCAACACCTTACTCAGCGCCGCTCTGGCGCTTCATGAACTCCTTAAGCCTGGCATCGGCTTGTTCTTGGGTCATTCTACCTGACTTCACAGCTTTGGCATGCGCCCGTTTAACCTCATCAATGCTGGGAGCCTTGTCTAACCTGTCACTTTGGCCCCGCTTCAGCCGCTCTTGATAGTGCTTCAGCTTGAGATCTGCGTCTTCCTGGCTTAGTTCCCCAGCTTCGACCGCAGCATCAAGCCGCCGCTTGACCTGCTCAATGCTTGGAGCGGCATAAGCGTCCTTTTTCTTCGAGGCCATGGCAATCCGCTTTTTCATATGCATAAGCTTCTCCTTGGCCTCTTCCTCAGACAACTCTCCGGCAGCGACCTTCTTTTTGAGTTCTTGTTCATATTCACGGTAGCGGGCACGCATTCCAGATCGTTTACCTTTTTGACCTTGATTTTTTTTGTAATACTCCAGCTTTTGGTCGGCCTGCTCTTGAGTGAGTTCTCCGGCTTTCACAGCGGCATCAAGTCGTTGTTTGATGACGTCCATCGTAGGTGCCTTGTAGGCATCCTTATAAGCAGCCTTCTCTTTGCGGTCATCCCCTTCGGCCGTAACGATGCCCATCGGCAAAGTCACGGCAACGCCGGCGAACACGCCAGCACGGATAAGCTTTGAAGTCTTACGTATTTTTTCTTGATTCATAATGATGTTTATTCGTTGTTCTAATTGTCCGCCACTGTTCATTTGGCTTGCCATCACCGGTGGGCGGCCCCCGGGAACAACAAGTTTTTCGACGACAGAAAGAAGCGCGTGCGCGTAATCTTTTGGCTGGGCCTCCATGACTTCGAGCACTTCGGTATCACAGCACCATTCTTCATAAATGCGAAGCTGCTTGCGAGCCCACCACATCACAGGATTCCACCAAAACAACACCCCGGCAAAACACTCAAGCCAACGCACGATGTGGTCGCGACGCTTCACATGCGTTAACTCGTGCACAAGCACCCAACAGCATTGATCATCACTCATGGTCTCAAACATCGCCTCGGGCAAGATCACACGCACCCTCTTCCCCATCCACCAGACCATGGGGGATAAATTCGCCGTAGTAACACACAACTCAGGCAATTTACGGAGCCCGATGGCCGAGGCGAGCTGCCGCGCCATTTTATCAACCTTCGGTGGAACGGGCCTCGTTTCAGCTATCACAAGATGGTGAAACGCTATCGCGCGAACGATGGTCCAGATCAAAACAACGACACTAACAAGCGAAAAAACCATCATCAAAGCACTCGACACCCCCAGAGAGGACGCACTCTCCACTGAGACGTTTTCCAATGCAGTAACTTCCATGGGAAGCAACCTACCTGCTTCATCCGATGCCACTTCGGCTGCTTGGATAGGTTCGATACAAGGGATCGAAACCACCGGAGGGGTTACCAACTTCACAAGAACCAGCAACCACAGTAAGTAACTAAGATGAGGGCGCTTTGCAAAGCGTCCCACCAGCCAGGCAAACACAGCAAGGACCGAGGCAAAAACCACGTTGCTCACCACTCCTTGTATGATTGCCTCCATCATACAACCTTCCCCTTTTCGTGTTGGTCTGGTTCAAGGATCGCCCGAATACGATCGATCTCCTCAGCTGTTATTCTGTTCTTCTCCACCAAATGCGTGATCAAGGGAGCAATCGATCCGGCCGTCAGATTGTTTGCCAGACTTTCTAACTGACCACCACCATACTCTTCTCGACTCAAGGTTGTCGAAAAAAGATTCACAGCCGTTTCCCGGTCTCGCTGCACACACCCCTTCCCCTCGAGACGTTGGAGAAGTCGCTGTACAGTCCCATTCTGAGAAGCCCCTTGGCCCGGGTAAAGCTGCTCACGAATCTGACGAGCCGTCAATGGTTCCTGCTTCCATAGCAGATCCATGACCGCCAGTTCAGCTTTGGCCAGATGAGTGACACTGGGGCTCAGATCAGGACTTTCATGTTTCTTCTTCATAACACACAGTAGGCTATTACGACAACCTGTCGCAGGTTTACGACTACTTGCCGTAAACGTCAACAAGAAAAATCCCCCGCTGAGTAATACAACGAGGGATGATGTTGTAGATATTACGATCTATGGCTCTTGAATATCCCTAATAGCGGTAGTGATCAGGCTTGTAAGGGCCCTCCTGGGAAACACCAATGTATTCGGCTTGTTCAGGGGTGAGCACCGTGAGTTTACAACCAATCTTCTCGAGGTGGAGTCGAGCGACTTCTTCATCAAGATGCTTGGGAAGCACTTTCACCTCACCAGGCTTGTAGCTGTCCCTGTTTTTCCAAAGGTCGATCTGAGCCAGTGTCTGGTTGGCAAAGGAGTTAGACATCACAAAACTAGGATGACCGGTGGCACATCCCAAGTTGACCAAACGACCTTCAGCAAGCATATACAGGCTATTACCCGTTGGGAAAGTAAACTTGTCCACCTGGGGCTTGATGTTGAGGTGGGTAACGCCCTCCGCTTTAGTGAGCGCATCCATCTGGATCTCATTATCGAAGTGGCCGATGTTGCAGACAATCGCCTGATCCTTCATCTTCTCCATATGCTCAAGGCGGATGATATCGAAGTTACCTGTGGTGGTGACATAAATGTCTCCCCATCCAAGTGTGTCTTCAACCGTCAGAACACGGTATCCTTCCATGGCAGCTTGGAGTGCACAAATCGGGTCAACCTCCGTGACCACCACCTGGGCGCCTTGTCCACGCAGTGCCTGGGCACATCCTTTACCGACGTCACCGTAGCCACAAACAACAGCCACCTTACCCGAGATCATCACATCCGTTGCACGCTTGATGCCATCAACCAGCGATTCACGGCAACCGTAGAGGTTGTCAAATTTCGACTTGGTTACGGAGTCGTTCACATTGATCGCTGGGACAAGAAGGGATCCTTCCTTGGCCATCTGATAGAGACGATGCACGCCTGTCGTGGTTTCTTCGGAAACCCCCTTCCAATCCTTGATAATCTTGGCAAAGACGCCAGGCTGCTCGGCTCCGATCTTCTTGAGAAGTTCTTTAATGACGCCCTCTTCGTCACTGGATGCCGGCTGATTCACCCAGTCGGATCCATTTTCCATTTCATATCCTTTGTGGATCAACAAGGTCGCATCCCCGCCGTCATCGACGATCAGTTCAGGCCCAAGGTCTCCAGGGAATTGAATCGCCTGCCAGGTGCACCACCAGTATTCTTCAAGGGTCTCCCCTTTCCAGGCAAAGACAGGAGTTCCTGACTTGGCAATCGCCGCTGCGGCATGGTCCTGAGTTGAGAAAATATTACAGGAAACCCAGCGGACATCAGCCCCCAGTTCAACCAGAGTTTCGATCAGTACAGCGGTCTGAATCGTCATATGCAATGAACCCATAATCCGGACCCCCTGCAATGGCTTTTCCGGACCATACTTGGCGCGGGTTTGCATCAGGCCGGGCATTTCGTGCTCAGCAATATCGATTTCCTTCCGGCCGAAGTCAGCCAGATTGATATCTGCGATTTTGTAATCGTTAGTGAGTGGTTTTTCGATCGTTGTTGTCATGGTTTTAATTGATTGGTTTAATTGATTAGATCTTATGTCTGCTTTATTTTACTGCGAAACAGCCGCTAACAGCTCTGTGACCTTATCGGTATTTTCCCAAGGAAGCTCTGCATTCTCGCGGCCAAAGTGACCGTAGTTGGTGGTTTTGCTATAGATCGGGCGAAGCAGGTCAAGCTGGGCCACAATGTCAGCGGGCTTGAAGGAGAACACCTCTTTGACAGCAGCAACGATAGCCGACTCCTCCACACTCGCCGTATTAAAGGTATCGATATCGATGCTCACCGGTTGGGGGTGACCAATCGCGTAGGCAACCTGGATTTCCACTTTCTCTGCCAGTCCGGCAGCCACGATATTTTTGGCCACCCAGCGACACATGTAAGCAGCCGAGCGATCTACTTTGGACGGGTCTTTACCGGAGAAAGCACCTCCACCGTGACGCCCCATCCCACCGTAAGTATCGACAATGATTTTCCGGCCTGTCAGTCCACAGTCACCAACAGGACCTCCGATCACAAACTTCCCGGTCGGGTTGACGAGGATTTCCGTATTCTCGGTGACCAGTTCAGCCGGCAGCACCTTGTGAATGAGTTTTTCCGTGATGGTTTGTTTGATTTCCTCATGCTCTACGCCCTCGGCATGCATGGTGGAAACGACCACTGCGGTGATCTCTTTCACCTGGCCGTCAACGTAGCGGCAAGACACCTGGGTCTTGGAGTCCGGACGGAGCCACTTAATCTCACCATCCTTGCGTAAGCGGGTCAATTCCTCGCCCAGTTGGTGGGAGTAAATCACCGGAGCGGGCATCAGCTGAGGCGTATCCTTACAAGCAAAACCAAACATCAGCCCCTGGTCACCGGCTCCTTGCTCTTCATGGTCCTTGCCATCCGCACCTTTATCATCCACTCCTTGGGCGATGTCGCTGGACTGCTGCCCCAGCGCATTGACAAAAACAAAGCGCTCGGCGTGGAAAGCACAATCGTCATAGGTGTAGCCGATCTCCCTGATCGCCTCGTACACAGCCGATTGATAGTTGAACTGGGAATCCGTGGAAATCTCGCCGGCCAGAACCACCATGTTGTCCTTAACCAGAGTTTCACAGGCTACACGGCTGTTGGGGTCCCCTTTGAGACATTGATCCAGAATGTAATCGCTGATCGTGTCACAAACCTTATCGGGGTGACCTTCGGTAACAGATTCAGAAGAAAAAATAAATTCGCGTGACATAATTTGCTTATTGGTTTTGATTGGCTTCAGATTTCGCATCAACAAATCTTGATGCGTTGATTTAACCCATATTCCCATGCCGTCAATCCTGAAATCCTTAAAACTTCTCTCGGATCCTACCCGGATCAGGATCCTGCTCCTGCTTGAGAGCGAGTCACTGAATGTGGCCGAGCTGCAGGAAATCCTCGGCATGGGCCAAAGCCGGATCTCTACCCAGCTATCTCAGCTGCGCCAAGAAGGGCTGGTCACAAGCTCACGCTCAGGAAAAAACAACGTCTACACCATGAGTGCGCCGGATGCCCTGATGCAAGTGGCCCGACAAGCCGCTGATGAAATCCCGGAAGTCGCGGCCGACTCCCAGACACTTGCCCACATTCTTCGCAAACGCCGAGACGCTGCCCGGTCTTACTTCGACACCTTGGCTGGAAAATTTGGTCGGAGCTACGTCCCGGGCCGGTCATGGAAATCACTGGCCGAAGCGATGCTCAAAATCCTCAACTACAAGGTGGTCGCCGACCTCGGAGCGGGAGAAGGCACTCTGGCCCAACTGCTGGCACCTCGGGCCGATCAAGTCATCGCAATCGACAACTCCCCGAACATGGTCCAGTTCGGCCAGCAACTCGCCAAAGAACACGGCCTCAACAACCTGGAGTATCGACTCGGCGATATCGAAGCCCCGCCCATCGATGACGCCAGCATCGACCTCACCATTTTTTCACAGGCACTCCACCACGCCGAGCACCCCGAACGAGCAATCACCTCAACCTACCGCATGCTCAAACCAGGAGGCACGGTTGTCATCCTCGATCTGCTCCAGCACAGCTTCGAACAGGCGCGTGAACTGTATGCTGACACCTGGCTCGGGTTTTCCGAAGTCGAACTCTACAAAATGCTCGAAGACGCCGGGTTCAAAAACATCGAGACCACCATCGTCGATAAGGAATCCGAAGCCCCTCACTTCCAAACACTGTTAGCCACTGCTACAAAATAGGGTTTCACCCTGCCTGCGAGCCAAGGAATCATCCATCTCATAGCCAGAGCTTCTAGTCCGCGGACAAATCTTGTTCATCTTTCTAAATCCTACTACCTTCCACCTATGGCAACCAAAGAACGCGCCGATGCCCTCCTCGTTTCACGCGGGCTCTGCGACTCCCGGGAGCAGGCAAAACGACTCATCCTCGCTGGTGAGGTACTTGCCGGAACCAACGTCGTCGCCAAACCCAGCACCAAACTCGCCACCGACACCGAGCTGACCGTCAAGGAACGCCCCAAATATGTCGGTCGAGGCGGCTTAAAAATGGAAGGAGCTCTCGACGCCTTTGACATTCACCCTGACGGCTACGTTTGCCTCGACGTCGGAGCTTCCACAGGAGGCTTTACCGACTGCCTACTGCAGCGCGGTGCCAACAAAGTGCACGCCGTTGACGTTGGAACCAACCAACTTGCCTGGAAACTGCGCAACGACCCCCGCGTCGTCGTGAAGGAAAAATTCAACGCCCGCCACATGACCCCGGATGACATTGGTGAACGTATCGATCTCGCCGTCACCGATGTTTCCTTTATCTCCCTGACACGCATCCTGCCGCCCATGTTTGCTACTCTCAAAGAAGAGGGTCAAATTATCTGTCTCATCAAACCCCAATTCGAACTGAGCCGTGAGGATATCAGCAAGGGGGGCATTGTTCGAGACCCCGCATTGCACCAACGCGCCGTCGATAAAATCCACCACTTTGTCACCGAAGAACTCGGCTACATCTGGATCGAATGCATTGACTCACCCATCACGGGAACCGATGGCAATAAAGAGTTCCTCGCCAGGCTTAAAAAATAGGCCCTCACTTGGACGGCGAAGTTTTTGCGGCCTGAAGCAACTCCCGCTGGATTGAATAATAGGCAGGTTTGGCGGCAAACTGATCATCAAACAAGCACCCCTCATACGCACGATTCCGAATCCATGCTTCACCATCGCTGAGGTTCCAGACATTCCAGGTCACCACCCCGGAGGCCCGATGCTCGAGAAGAATACGCAGGATTGCACCAAAGGTGGCCGCCTGCGCTTGGTAATCCTTATCCTTTTTTAACCAAACATTGTTTTCTGTCACGTGAAACGACAGTCCATTAGCATGTGACCAACGAATCAATTCATGCAAGGCCTCCACATTTCCCGGCTGCTTTTCCCAACCAACATCGACGTGTGCCTGCCACCCTATGCCATCCACACGAAGACCCTGTTTTCGGAGATAGAGAACGGTGGATTTGACCTTCTCCCACATGGCCTTTTCCATACTCCCATGCTGGTTGATGATGAGCTTTGTTTTCGGAGCATGTTTGTCCGCTAATAAAAAAGCCCGCTTGATATAGAGCGGAGGCCTCAATGGATCGCTGTCATCATAGCCCATTTTGGGCCATGGGTTCTCCCACTTGTCGACACCCGGTTTCGGGCCGAACCATGAACCATCTGTGCTCACCGCCTCATTCACCACATCGATCCACTTGACGTGATCGTAGCGATCGTATCGTTGACACAAACGGGTCATAAACTCATCCAGACATTGCGACAGCTCTTCGGCTGTTCGTTGGTCTTCTTTTGCCCACCGGGAAACCTGCGGGCTGATCGGCCCGTGCAGCCGCAGCACCTGCTGGCGCTCGGCGCAGCGTTTCACCCAGGCATCCGCATGCTTCCAGTTCCAGACGCCCGGACGTGGATTGATCATCTGCTGCTTAAAATCGTTTTCAGGAGTCACATACGAAAACTCCCGATCCAAAACAGTGCCGGAGCCGCGTTCGAGTTTGGCCCACCCCGTGGTGCCGCCGATGTACACATGTCCCTCAGGAAAATGCTTACGCACCAGTGTTCTCAAGCGCTCCCCATCAGGAACCGGCATCTCTGCTGCAGACAAAGAGGCGGCACCTGCCACACAGCCAAACCCCAAACAAACTAAAAAACTCCTGTTAGTTTTCATTACTCAGAACGATACGATAATGCGCCTTGCCACTGCGCAGACGCTCGATGGCTTCATTGACTTGATCCATTTTGAATGTTTCCACCACCGGTTGAATCTCATGCAACTTGGCAAACTCCAACATGCTCGCAATCGTCGCCGGACTTCCAATCGGTGAACCGGAAACCGATCGCTGCCCCATGATGAGTGAAAACACATTCAAATCAAGAGGCTCCAAAGTGGCTCCGACAAAATGCAAGCGCCCTTTGGCCTTTAAGGTATTTAAATAGAGGTTCCAGTCGAGCTTCACATTCACCGTCGACAGGATCAAATCGAATCGCCCTGCGGCAGCCTCAATCTCTGCCGCATCCCTTGAGTTCAGGGTGTCATGAGCTCCAAGCTCAAGCGCTTCCTTCCGCTTCGACTCACTTGAGGTAAATGCCGTCACCTCACAGCCCCAGGCATTGAGAAACTGTAAGGCCATATGGCCGAGCCCTCCGATCCCGATCACCGCCACCCGATCCGTCGGTTTGACATCAAACTGAACCAAGGGGTTGAACACCGTGATCCCGCCACAAAACAAAGGACCCGCAGATTCCAAATCCACCCCGTCGGGGATGGGAACCACCGCATCCACCATCGCCCTCACCTTGTCGGCAAAACCTCCATGGTGACCGACGATCGTTGCCTGGGATTCTGCACACAGGTTTTGATCCCCGGCATGACAATGGCCACAATCGTTGCAAAACCCCGACTGCCAACCGAGACCAACCACCTTGCCTAACCACTCTCCTTTCACCTCTTTGCCCACCTTGCCCACGGTGCCCACCACTTCATGCCCGGGCACCACCGGATACTGGGTCATCCCCCAGGAATCATCGATCACACTGAGGTCACTGTGACAGATACCACAGAACGTTACATCGATCTCCACCTCATGCGCCCCTAACTCGCCGGGGTCGTATTCAAATGCTTGGAGCTCTCCTTTGGCCTCGTGGGCTGCGTATGCCTTGATCATAACAACTAAACTACGGCATCAGCCCACCCCGTCAACCGGCAATCCACGATTGACAGTCTTCCGATTTTCCGGGTGATAGAGAGAACAGAGCGAGGCTCCATTAAAAACGGCGCAACTCTTGCAACACACGCTGCACGGGCAGACCAACGACATTGTCGTAGTCGCCCTTGAGCTGCTCAATGATGAGATCGCCATGCTCCTGAACCGCGTAAGCCCCTGCCTTATCCAATACATGCACCTTGGATAAATAGTCATCGATTATCGTCAAACTCAATGGTTTGAACACGACCTCGGTGATCTCATGAAAACAATGACTCTCGCCACCACGGGCCAAACACACGCCTGTGCAGACTTTACTCGTTCTGCCTGATAACTGTTGCAACATCTTACGCGCATGCGCCTCATCATCCGGCTTTCCCAGCGGCATCTGGTCGATATAGACCAGGGTATCCGCCCCCAACACCACAGCCTCAGGAAAATCCTTCGCCACCGCAAGCGCCTTGAGCTTCGCATTCCCTTCGCAAAGAACAGGCAATGGAATCGACGCATCATGCAACTCTTCCGCCGGAGAAACCAGCACATCAAAATCCAAGCCAGCAGCCGACAACAGTTCACGCCGACGCGGCGAACCCGATGCCAGAATCAAACGATCTAAACCCATCACAAATCACTAATTACTAATCACAAATCACAAATCACCAATCACCAATCACAAATCACAAATCACCAATCACCAATCACCAATCACCAATCACCAATCACCTGCCCCCTATGCCGCCGAACGCAGCAAGGCAACCAGAACGCCTTGGATAACTAACTCTCTCGCCGGGATCAGGTCGGGAAACTGTTCATTCTCTGCGCGAAGAAACGGTTTCCCATCTTCGATCACGTAGCGCTTCAGGGTTGTTTCTCCATCGATCAGAGCGGCGACTACATCTCCTTTACGCGGCTCGCGAAACTCCATCACCACAGTGTCTCCATCGCAAATATGTGCATCAATCATCGATTCCCCTCGGACTTTCAGAGCAAAGGTCCGGGCATTGCCATGCAGCCCCAGTGAAGAAACATCAATCGACAGGCAACCGTCTCGTTCGGAGTCCACGTCCTGGGACATCCCTGCCGCAATACTTCCGTAAATCGGAATATCCACGATTTCCTCTCGCTCCATTTCCTCGGGAAAGCCGATCCCGCAGGCTTTATTGGCCTTACGCACGATGGCTCCTTTTTTTTCCAAGGCGCGGAGGTGACTCATTGCCGCCGTCTGGCTGGCAAAGTTAAAGTGCCGTTGAATATCACGGGTCGATGGCATAAAGCCCTCAACCCGGTGGGTTTCCTTGAGGTAATCGAGAACCTCCTGCTGGCGTTTGGTAAGTGTAATCTGAGACATGGGAATGAGTGATTAATGATTAATGATTAGTGATTAGTGATTAGTGATTAGTGATTGTGGGGGGATGGATCACCACGATCGGGCAAAGCGTGACAAGCACAGTGGTTTGTTTTTGGAGCCCCCCATCTACCAGCGGCATAAGACCAGCGGCATAAGGGTCGGGCAAGCAATTGAACACTGTTCTTTGGAACAATAAACCAAAAACACACCATGACAAGCGCTAAACTCTCTTTAGGACACCTTTAAGAAGAGAATCATCTTCCGACCTTCCAGATCAATCCCCGAGCAAGCCTTTGAGAAGGCCTCCCGCCTTTTCCTTGATAAGTTTTTTTCCGGCTTCTTCAGCGGATTTGGCAAAATCCGGGATGCCATCGACCAGGCGTATTTTCGGGTCCGACAAGGTTTCTTTTGATTTCACTCGCACCAGAAAACGGTCACCGCGAAATAATTGCTTTTTCATATCCTTACCTACCATCGCCCGAATATCTTCCGGCAAATAATCCAAGCCTGAAGCAATCAACCCATAAAGCTTGGCACTGGCAGGTTTGGATGCCAGCAACTCGGCCTCGATCACATGCTGGTTGGTTTCCGTATGCACCCAGGAACCATCAATCATAGCTACCTCCCAATCACTGACCCAAAGCGACAAATCTTGTAGAACCGTGATTTTACCACGGTGGTAATGCGCTGCCACCGCTTCACTCCGACCAAACACCGCCTTCTCAGGCAAGGGGTCAATCTCTATCCCTATCTTTTTCAATCGATTCATTTCCTCCCAAGCCTCGGAAATCACGGGAATCCGAGTATTTAACCAGGAAGAATCCGCCAAATCAAAATGCCCCAACACATCAGGCTCCAGATCCCCTGACTGCGGGTTGAACAAGCGGGCCTTGGCCTTACCGCTGATATCGAGATTTCCATAATGCCAGCCCTTCACGGAATCCAAACGAACATTGACCGACATCTCAAGCTCAGCGGTATCCGTATCCTGAAGTCGCTTGGGGTCAATAGTCAAACGGCCGAGGGACACATTCAGTGAAGAGCCGCGCACCCGCAAACCGGATTGCTCCAGAGTCAGATCAAAGCGACAGTCGTGCATGAAAAAGCCCCCGAGAGAGGCCACAAAATCGTCGTGATCAAAGACGTTGAACCCGCCCGATTTCTCAGGACTATCCTCTTTCCTCCGTCTGGCTTTACCCGAGGTCCCGGGTCGTTCCTCTTTGTCCGGAGATTCAAACAAGGCCTCCAAGGAGGCTCCTCCCTCTTCATAGACGGTTCCGACCACATTGGCACCCCGCACCGTCATCCGGGAGATATCGACATGTTTCCGCATCAGCGACCACAGGCTGACATCCAAATCCACCTGATCCACTTCAACCCGGGCATCCTTCGCCTTTCGGTCATCCGGCAGCCCCGACAACGCAAGATCGTGCAAGGTGATCCTTGCAGGAGAACGAAGTAAGGATAACTCCAGTTTACCAATACTCGCCTTACACGTCAGGGATGATTCAATTTGCGACTCAAGAAACGACTCACTAATCATTCGGTTCACCAACCAACCGACCAGCAAAACCACCACCAGAAAGACACAGGCAATGAGCCCAAATAATTTGATGAGCACCTGCTTCCGGCGTCGTTGTCGACTCGTTTTCCCTCGCATGACAATGACCATACACATAAACCTCCACCCTAATCAATCCTTGCATCTGAACGTATCCTAAGAATAATCCGTGCATGTTTCTGACGATTCTTAATGCCGTGTGTTTGATCATCCTGGGGCTCGCCGGCTTTTTTAAATGGGAAAGCCTGAATGCCAGCGGGACTCCAACCGAAATGCTGATGCCTGTCTTCTTCGGTGGAGCCTTGCTTATCTGCGCCGGGTTCACCCGGGTTCATTACCGTCACGGACTCTACGGAGGCCTGATCATCGCCCTGCTCGGCGTCTGCTCCGCTATCTACCGCATCTACCAATACGGAGGCATCAGCAGCCTGAGTGAAGCCAAACCCCGACTGATCGCCGCCATGGGAGCCCTCTGCATCCTGCAACTGATCGCCGCTTGGAAAGCAGTGCAAGACGACCGAGAAATCGCCCCCCCGATCTAAACCCCGAGCCCAAACAAACTTAATCCTGAATTACCACCCGAGTGCCCGCAGGGGTCAGGCTAAACATCTTTTTCGCCGACTGATAAGGCATGCGGATGCACCCGTGTGATGCCGGGTATCCGGGGACATAGCCGGAATGGAAACCGATCGCTCCACAGCTGAGTCGTTGAAAAAACGGCATACTTACCCCGTAAATCGTTGACCGGTGGCTCCGATGCTTATCCGTGATCACGTATTCCCCTTTGGGGGTTCGGTATCCCGCCCGCCCGGTCGATACCCGGGAACTGAAAATCACCCTTTGCTGATCATCGTATAGACGGAGTCGCTGATCAGACAAATCGAGCACAATATGTTTGGTTTCCTTAGCCGGGTCGCGCCCCAACATCACCTGCATCGATTTTACATCACTTCGACGCGATGCAAAATTCAACGGATACAATCGAAACCGACCGGATCGAATGTATTTTTCAGCGCCATGGTCCAGCAAGGATTTTATGATCGCGAGGTCACCATTGTTAGCTGCCATCATCAAGGGAGTCAGTCGCCTCTCTTTTTTCAAAAACCACTGCATTGTTTTCGTCTCGGTGATCTCCAACAGCCCATCGGTGACTGGACGTAGGTATTGACGGTTAGGGTTCGCACCTGCATCCAGTAGGGCTCGAACCATCATGGCATCCCGCATGGCGATGGCCATTTGCAATGGCGTCGCCCCTTCCCAGCCCATCCGCTCAGGATCGGCTCCATACTGCAATAACACCACCAACATCTCGAGCTCGCGCTCCCTGACACAATGGGCAAGCAGACCGTCATCTCCGCTTCCCTCCCAGTGCAACAAACTGACACCGTCCCGGAGCAAAGATTCCAAACGCGCCAAATCCCTCTGCCTGACCGCTTTATTGAAGGCACTACCAAAACCCAACAAAGCAGGCTCTCGAAACTCCGATTCCCCAACCGATTCCGCATAGGTCTGGTTCGCCCTCGTGGCCAGGTCTTCAAGCACAGTGACACCCCGGCTTCCATCAACCCCAGTCCCGTCCGCACGGGCACCTGCTTTTGCAGGCGGAGACACCGATGCCAATTTTAAGTCTGACTGCGCCAAACCTTGCCAAGCAAGCACACACAGAGCTAAAGCGAGCACCCAAGCCACAGCCCCTCTTTCAGCCTGAACCCAGCGCATTCGGCGTAGGGAGGGTAGCCCCCGCAAGCCACGCAGCCTGAGCCTACGCGCACACTGATCGCGCTTGGCTGAGACTTGCCGACGTTTGCTTGACATGGCCATAGCATAGAAATCTTATCCATGATCATCTAATACGCAAACTGTTTTCTCTGCTCTGACAAAGGAATCCAACAAGCAGAAGAAACCGGCAGGCCTCACGACTCGGATCATTTACGAAGGAAAGAAAATCAGATGAATCTGCTGCTTGCCTTTGATCTTCGTTGGGAGCCCTGATGGCCCCCGCTGATCGGCAGCATGAAACTTGGTGCCAATCGCAGGTATGGCGTGCAGAAAGGACACGCCGCCATCGAAGTTGGCGGTTCGCGTGTGCAAGGGTTCAGTCCCATTACGCGGTTCAAACACCCGGGCAAACAACCCTGATTGATTGGTCACCACGTTCAGGTTTCCTTCATCCCTTTGAAGTTCCAGCCAATGCATATCAGCGAAGTAGCCTTTGAACTCCGGCAGTGGCCAGTGTTTGCCCGGAACGGCATCGTTGTATTCGCACTGCCACAGGCCAAACTGTGGCCCCCGCATTCGGTTTTGCCAAACCCGATAAGGCCCCTGCCCCAGCCAACGCTTACCCAGAACCCCTTGCTCCGGAAAATCAAAGGTGACTCCGTGAAAAGCATAGGTCTCATCATCCTCATTCCCTCCATAGGAGCACTGCATTTCCAGATACCCTTGCGGATGAATCTTCCAGATCAAACCATTGAGCCCTCCATTCACGCCCTCCACATCCAAGACAAGGACATCACCATCGTAGCGTTGCCGGATAAGAGTCTGGCTTTCGGGAAGTAATTCCATCAAATGAGCCAAGCGTGGTCCCCGGCTCAAGGGAATCACTTTTGCCCCCGAAGCCATCCCCATCAGCAGCCCCGTCCGAGGGTCAAAGTCCGCCGTAAAATCTCCCACCCGAGCCCGTAACCGCCCGGGACTTTCTTCAACTTGCACCGTCTGTTTGTCCCGACCTGCCAGCCCACACAGTGCCAGCGGGTTCGGAGGCTGCAAACTCCAGCACCAAGTAAACAACTCCTGTTTCTTTCCATTCGTCACCCGAACTCTGAGGGCTTGGGTCGAGCTCCAATCACCGGGCAAAAGCAGCTGCGTTCTTTCTCCGGGAGCCACTACCGGGCAGTCGAGACGCCCCCGCTGCACCACCTCTTCGCCTGAAATCGTATATCGCAATTTCTCCCATGCTAAAGTGCATGTATCCAAGTTGGTGAAATCGTAGCGATTCTCCACTTGCACCTTACCGCTGAATCCGGACTCAGCGGTCGACACCATCGACACTTGAACCGGCGACCATATTTCCTTCACCGTAAAAAAGCTTCCTTCCTTTTCCCGGTGTGGGCCGACCAGTCCGTCTGGCGCTCGGTTACCGGCGAGGTCAATCTCACCATTCCGATCTGTCCGAACAATCCCTTCATCAGCAAAAACCCATAAAAATCCCCCTGCGGCATGTTCATGCTGCAAGATGAGATTCCAATAATCATTCAAGCCGGATCCCGATCCGCCATCATAGAGACCGTGCAAAAACTCCGTAGGCATAAAGACCTGCTCACGCTTCGCCATGCCCTCCAAAAATGAATAATTCGGGTAATGCTTTGTATCAATTTCATTAAACAAAGACCACGGGTGAATCACCACCCGGTTTTGCTTATCCCATAGCGCATAGTCGTCGTCCAACTCGGTGTTCCACCCGCCTTCATTGCCATTGGCCCAAAACAGAATACTCGGATGCATTTGATCGCGCCGAACCAACTCACCCACCAGGCGCTCACCCACTTCCGTATCGTAAGCTGGTTGACTCCACCCGCAGAGTTCATTGATCACATACAAACCCAACTCGTCACAAGCTTCCAAAAAATGTTTGTCCGGAGGGTAATGGGACATCCGCACCGCATTCATATTCATCTCCTTGATCAGACGAGCATCCTGATAACTCAATGCCCGGCTCACGGTCCTACCAGTTTCGGGCCAAAAACAATGGCGGTTGACTCCCTTGAGACGGATTTTACGCCCATTGACAAACACCCCCTGCTTCGCCTTCAACTCCACCGTTCGAAAGCCAAATTTCCGCTCAATCCGATGAAGGCAACGGTCTCCGGACATCAAATCCAACCTCACGGTATAGAGATGAGGCGTTTCAGCTGTCCACGTCTGATGCCCCCGCACCTTGGTCGACACACTCACTTTTTTTACACCTGCACCCACCGGGCTGGAAAAGGGCTCACCCAGAGCATCCCCCTGGCTATCGACAATCTGCGCACGAAGACGATCCGCACCTTTGGCACCGACGATAAATACATCGAGATCAAACGACCCGTCCGCCTTCGCATCCACCGACGCCCAATCGATATATTCCTGGGGGAGAGCCTCTAAGAACACCGGCCTGAAGATGCCTCCCAGCACCCAGTAATCCGCCTGCCGCTCCGCCATCTCCACCGTCTTGTTTTTCGACACCTTACAGACATGCACCTCTAACTGGTTCTCCCCTGCTTTGAGCAAAGAGGTGATTTCATAGGCAAACCGATAAAATCCACCTTGATGAATCGGGCCGGCGAGTTGTCCGTTCACCCTGACCTGGGCATCCGTCATCACCCCTTCAAATACAATGCGAACCCGCTTCCCCTTCCACGCCTGAGGTATTTGAAAATTCCTCCGATAGATACCTTCTTCATCGTGATGCTCCACACCTTTCGGCCGGTAGTGATGATCATTTCCATAATCGTAATTGCCAAATCCCTGCTGCTCCCACTGAGAAGGAACACCGATCTTGGTCCAAGTGCCGCTCTTACGCCCTTTTGTACAGAAAAAGTCCCATAGGACAGGATCATCGTTCCCCTTACCCGTGAGATAACGGCTCTGAGTCTCTGCCCCCGATACGCCTCCAACCAAACTCACCATTACGAGTAGGCCGATAGCGAACCAACCAAACCGAACATTGCTGAACATCATCACTTTCATCTTCATGAACACCAAATACGCTAAGCCCAAGATCCTTTCACCATAAAAATCACCCTGTAAAAAGTAAATTGACCCATTCCTCAGTCAGACCGAACCATCCTGCCCATCATGGGCATTTCGCTGACAGCTTTAAGTCCACACACTCTCTCTCCGCCCCTTTACATCCCCGCCGAGTCTCGACACCCTGCATCTTTGAAAGAATACTCAAGGGCTCCTCAATAGAGAAAACTTTCCCAACTGTCATCCATCGTGCCGCCTCGACGAAATCCAAACAGTGGCCGCCAGCGAGGAGCCTCGGGCTGCTTGCGAGGAAACATCTTTGCTTCATGTGGTAGTTTGTTCGCCTTGCGGTTGTTGCACTGAAAACAAGAAGTCACTATATTCTCCCAAGACATCCTACCACCTCTGGCCCTTGGAATCACATGATCGAGATTCAGTTGATGCTCGGGCAGGCAATCCCCACAATACTGGCAAGTATGATGATCTCTTAAAAAGACATGCCGCCGCGTGAACCGCACCTCCTTCATCGGCAACTGATCATACATCGCCAACACAATGACCTTGGGCACACGCATGGCAAAACGCACCGAACGGACAACCCCCTCAGCCAATTTCTCAGCCGAGGATTCCAGCCAGGACCCCAGATCATGGGTTTGATACTTCGACGCCCCCTCGGCCTCGACAACCTGCGCATGCCCGAGACAAAGCAGCTTCAACGCCCGTCGTACCGAACAGGTGTGGATTGGTTGCCACAGTTTATTGAGAACCAATACATTAGAATCGAGAGCACTATCCATAAACTACCTATAATCGTTATCTCCCCACATACCAAAATGTGATGATTCTGACAAGTAGTAATTTAAGATCTCTTAACTAACTGCGACAAACACATCCATGCACCACATTTGCATCGCCACTTGGCGAAATCCGATATAATGATCTCTGTATGGATGCGATCAAACCCCATTCTAAGAAAAACAGCCGCGCCCGATCACGCCTAACACGCATCTTACTCTTCCCTCTGTCCTTCTGCGCGATCACCGCTACGGCATGGACCTTTGGAGCGCTCTACTACGATGGCCCGGCCCGGCTGCCGGGTGGCTGGAACCTGATACTCGCGCTCGTCTGGTTGACCTCGGTCTCCATCATCGCAGTCAAAGCCCAAATCCTCCGTCTCTGGCAAATCCGTCTACTTGTATGTTGTTTGCCCATCTATATCTATTGGCTGAGCATTCGCCCATCTAACGATCGGAACTGGAAACCTGAATTTGCGGAAACGGGTTACGTGGATATCGACGGCGACCAACTCACCTTCCACAAGGTCAGGAACTTCGATTATCGTGCCGACGGATCACCGGCAGGCATCATCACCGAGCGATGGGAAACCCGCCAACACCACCTCAGTAAGCTACGAGGTGTCGACCTCCACTTCGATGCATTCGGAGGAAAACTGATGGCGCACCCGATGCTCAGCTTCGACTTCGGCAAGGAAGGGCATCTGGTGCTCTCCATCGAAACCCGCAGGGAGCAGCATGAATCCTTTTCCGCAATCGGCGGGATCTACAAAATGTTCGAGCTTCAATATATTTTCGGAGATGAGGCCGACCTCGTCCGGGTAAGAAGCAACATCCGGGACGAGCCGATGTATCTCTATCGAACCATCACCAATCCGGAACAAGCACGCCAACTCCTGCTGGAGTGCGTCAGAACCCAAAACCAACTCAAAGATCACCCTTACTGGTACAATGCCATCACCGCTAATTGCACAACCAGTTACCGGGCCCAGACGCCGAGCGACCAACGCAACCCTTTTGACTGGAGACTGCTTGTCAATGGACAGTTAGACCAGATGCTCTACGAAAAAGGAGCCTTCGCCACCGACGGACTCCCCTTCGAAAAACTACGCGCCCAGGCCTTGATCAACGAAGTTGCCCAACAACACGCCAAAGCGGAGGGATTCAGCCAAGCCATCCGCAAAGGACGGGCCGGATTCACGGACAAAAAATAACCCGGCTGGATGGCCGGGTTATACGATCTCATTGTTCGAATCAAAGAAAGAGATCCCTGCTATTCCCACTCGATACTTGCCGGTGGTTTGGTGGAAATATCATAAAGCACCCGGTTGATCCCATCCACCTCATTGAGGATTCTGTTACTCGTTTCCCGCAGCAAGGCCGGTGGTAGCTCCACCCAGTCTGCGGTCATAGCGTCTTCACTCACAACAGCACGCAGGCTAATCGCCCACTCGTAGCTTCGCTCATCACCTTTGACTCCCACTGTTTTCACCGGGATCAGTCCGGCATAAGCCTGCCATACCTTATCATACCATTCATAATCCTTCAGACGACCAATAAAGATATCATCACACTCACGAATGATGCGCAGTTTCTTTTCTGTAATATCACCAGGGCAACGAACCGCCAGGCCTGGACCGGGGAACGGGTGACGGTTCAGAATATCACTCGGGATACCAAGCGACACCCCCAACTCCCGCACCTCATCCTTGAACAACTCTGCAAGGGGCTCGAGAACCTTCCCCTGCTCCTGCAATTCAAGAATCCGGGCAACCCGGTTATGGTGGGTTTTAATCACAGACGCCTTGGACTTGGCATTCGAGGCGGACTCAATCACATCCGGATAGAGCGTTCCCTGAGCCAACATCTCGGCATTCCCCACCGTATTCCAAAAGACATCAATAAAGAGATTCCCGATAATTTTGCGTTTTTCCTCAGGGTCCGCGACACCTGCCAGCTTACTCATAAACAACTCGGAGCAATCGACCGTTTCAATCTCCACACCCATCCGGTGAAAGTTGTTACGCACTTCGTCGCCTTCATCGAGACGCATCAATCCATGGTCGACAAAGATCGCGCGGACATTCACCCCGGCCTCTTTCAATAAAACGGCAAGCACCGTACTGTCGACCCCACCGCTCACACCACAAACCACCTGCTTGTCTCCGACTTTTTCACGGATGCCATCGATCAACTCACGCTTAAAATCTTCAATATGAAACTCCTCAAGCTCACCGGCCTGAAGCAGGAAGTTATGAAGGATACGCAATCCCTCGTGGCTATGGGTAACTTCCGGGTGAAACTGAATCCCGTAATAGCGCTCTCCCCACTTCAAAGAAACAGGAACATCCTCACGGTTCGAGGCAAGAACCACTGCATTGTCCGGCAGTTCACTGACGGTATCCGAGTGACTCATCCAGACCTGCGATTCATGCGAGATCCCCTCATACAAACCTTCACTCACAAGAGGCAACAATCCGGCCGGTCCATACTCACGACGGTTACTCGCTTTCACAGCCCCACCAAATTTAATGTTCAGCAACTGCATACCGTAACAAACCCCGAGAACCGGAACGCCAAAGGCATCGAGCTGATCAAAATCAATATCCGGAGCATCTTCGTCACTGGTACTCTTAGGTCCGCCCGATAGAATAATCGCCCCCGGTTTTCCTATCTGGGATAAGTCTTCCGGCTCATACAACTTGGCAAAGAAACCCAGTTCGCGCACCCTGCGGACGATCAACTGAGTGTATTGGGAACCGAAATCTAAAACGGCAACATGATTGTTTTCTGTCATAGCAATAAATAATAATAGGAAATAATAAAATGTTACGGGTAGCGGCAGCAACACCCGTAACACACAGG
Source organism: Oceaniferula marina (assembly GCF_013391475.1). Taxonomy (NCBI): domain Bacteria; kingdom Pseudomonadati; phylum Verrucomicrobiota; class Verrucomicrobiia; order Verrucomicrobiales; family Verrucomicrobiaceae; genus Oceaniferula; species Oceaniferula marina. The sequence goes on from NZ_JACBAZ010000001.1 coordinate 1,074,489, forward strand.
ATCTATCCGACCCTCAAAGAAGAAACAAATGAGATTAACTCAGTGGTTGGTAATTGGTAGGTTCCTCGGTGATCACAATATCATGGGTATGACTTTCTTTAAGTCCACCGGCTGTGATCTGCGTAAAGATCGCGCGCTCACGCAGCTCATCCAAAGTCGACGCTCCAACATAACCCATTCCGGAACGAAGGCCACCCATCAATTGGAAAACAACATCCGCAAGCGGTCCTTTATAGGGAACCCGGCCTTCTACACCTTCCGCGACGAGCTTCCCGGAGCTATTCTGACCATAGCGGTCACCCGATCCCTTACGCATGGCTCCTAAGGATCCCATTCCGCGGTAGGACTTGAACCGGCGTCCCTGGTAGCGAACCATCGCACCGGGGCTTTCGCGCGTTCCTGCGAGGATCGACCCCAGCATCACAAGATCAGCACCAGCGGCAAGCGCTTTCACAATATCGCCGGAGTAACGGATTCCACCGTCGGCAATCAGAGTTACTCCACGCTCACGGCAATACGATGCCGCATTCTGAATGGCGGTAAACTGAGGCATCCCCACACCGGAAATCACACGGGTGGTACAAATCGACCCGGGGCCGACGCCGACCTTGACGGCGGCCGCTCCGGCATCGGCCAGATCCTTGGCACCTTCAGCCGTTACGACATTACCCGCAATCACGGGAACGTCACCAAGCTCACGCAATTGACGAATCACATCCACAACCCGCGTCGTATGCCCGGTAGCGGCATCAATAAACAAGGCATCCACGCCGGCCGCAATCAATGCTTTCCCCCGGTCGATACAATCAGGCCCCACTCCAACAGCTGCACCACAGCGAAGTTGCCCGTTCGGGTCCTTGGCGGCATTGGTAAAGGTGATACGTTTCTCAATGTCCGCTCCGGTGATCAAGCCAGCAAGCCGACCTTCGGCGTCGACCAAAGGCAATTTTTCAATCCGGTTTTCATAGAGAATACTGCGGGCTTCACTCTGGCATGTGTGCTCAGGCATCGTCACGAGCCTTTCGAGAGGAGTCATCACCTCACTGATTTTAGCATCATCATCGGCCATGTGACGAACGTCACGCCCGGTCACCATCCCTTCAAGCTTACCCGCGGCGTTCACCACCGGGAATCCAGAATACCCGTGCGTGAACATAATTTCACGCAGATCGGCCACCGTCTGATCTTTGGAAACGGTAAACGGATCACTAATCACCGCACTCTCCGAGCGCTTGACCTTGAGAACCTCAGCCGCTTGTTCCTCGATCGTGTTATTCCGGTGAATCACTCCGATTCCACCTTCACGAGCCAGAGCAATTGCAAGCTCACTCTCAGAAACGGTATCCATCGCTGCAGACACGACAGGAATATTTAATCCGATCTTGTCCGTCAGAGAAGTTTTCAAATTGGCCTCGCCGGGCAAAATGCCACTCATCCGCGGGGTCAGCAATACATCATCAAATGATAGTCCTAGGGAAATCTGCGCCATGGCAAAGTCAAGAGAACCGAAGCCCCGATGACAAGCGTGAAATGCGCCCTCGGTGATTTTTTTCCAACAACGACCAAACACCCGCACAAACAGCCAAATCGAATTTCCATCTCCCCCTTACTTTACCAAGCCTCCCAGCCCCAAGAGATCGAGAAAAATAAGTTTTTCCTGCCTCGACAAAATAAATCCCCCCTTTAGTTTCGCTAAGTCCACAACAGCTGCACTCATGGCATCGCAAACTGCCACGAAATAGCCACCAAACCGACGGCAACAACCCGTCATCAGCCAGTCCCCCAGTTTCCAGTTCCCCATCTCCCATACGCTTACCCACTGACTCACATCTCAGCCCAACCTAGCATTTCACCCCAGTTACTATCCGTCACCATGGACACACCTTCTTCCTCAGACGCCACCGAACCAACCGAACCCTTCGCAGCCACAGACGCTTCGGAATCTCAAGCACCCGAACCCTTCGCAGAAACCGCGCCAACGTCAAAAACCACGCCTCCACCAACGGCTACGATTTCCACGCCCGAAGGCGATTATTTGCCCAATGACGACGTTGCAGCCATCGACAAACTCGGGGAGGTCTACAAAGCGTTTAAAGAAGAGATTGGCAAGGTTATCATCGGCCAGGAAGAAGTCATCGAACAGCTGGCCATCTGCCTTTTCTCACGTGGTCACTCACTGCTGATGGGGGTCCCCGGACTCGCCAAAACCCTGCTTGTTTCCTCGGTTGCCGAAACCATGGACCTGACATTCAACCGAATTCAGTTCACTCCGGACCTCATGCCAGCCGACATTACCGGAACCGACATCATTCAGGAAACAGATGCCGGCCACCGGGAATTCGAATTCATCAAAGGCCCCGTCTTTGCCAATCTGGTTCTCGCAGACGAAATCAACCGAGCACCAGCGAAAACCCAGTCCGCCATGCTCGAGGCGATGCAGGAAAACATGGTCACCGTACTCGGTAAAACCTACCGACTCGACAAACCGTTCTTTGTCCTCGCCACCCAGAACCCGGTTGAGCAAGAAGGAACCTACCCTCTTCCAGAAGCCCAGCTCGACCGCTTCATGTTCTTGATCAACGTCGATTACCCAAGCCATGAAGAAGAGCTCCGCATCGCCCGGGAAACCACAGGTGTAGCCAAAAGCGCATTGAAGCACATCCTCAACGGCCAACAAGTCATGGACTTCCAAGACCTCGTTCGCAGGATGCCCGTTCCCGATCACATCTACGAATATGCTGTGGAAATCGTTCGCAAAACCCGCCCGGGAACCGAAGCCTCACCGGAATGGATCGGCGAATACGTCGCTTGGGGTGCAGGCCCCCGCGCCGTTCAATACCTCGTCCTCGGAGCCAAGGCCCGTGCGGCGCTCAATGGATCCTATATGGCAAGGTTAGAAGACATCGAAGCCGTTGCCCGCCCCGTGCTCACCCACCGAGTTCTCACCAACTTCGCAGCTGAATCCCAGGGAATGACCGCGGCCAAGGTCGTTGATCGACTCGTGGAAGAAATGAAGGAAGCCTGAACCGGATAAGCACACGTAAGTCCACACCGGCTTATCACCCACCTGTTCCTCCTTCATGAAATACGACTTCCTGGATCCGGATGCACTGGCAAGACTTGGGGCTCTGCCTCTCGAATCGCGCCATGCGATGAGCGGTAACGTCGCAGGACGACACCGCTCACCCCACCGTGGATCATCGGTTGAGTTCGCGGAATACCGGAAATACGTCCAGGGCGATGACACTCGCCGACTTGACTGGAAAGCCTACGCCCGATCGGACAGATACTACATCAAAGAGTTCGAAGCCGACACCAACCTTCGGGCCTACTTCGTGCTCGATGCCAGTGGCTCCATGGGCTTCAGCGCAGCAGATGAAGCCCGCATCCAGTTTGCACGCAAATTGGTCGCCAACATGGCCTACCTCATCGTCGACCAGGGAGACGCAGCAGGCCTCTCCGTCTGTAAGGAAAAAATCCACCTCGAGATTCCTCCGACCCGCAGAGCGGCCCACCTGAATCACATATTCGAAGTACTCGATCAAACAGAACCATCGGGAGAAACCGGACTGATTGAATCACTGCACACGATTGCAGAAAAAGTAGGCCAACGCGCCCTGGTCATCATTCTTTCCGACCTCTTCTGTAACACTCCGGCACTCGGGGACGCTCTCCAGCACCTGCGCTACCGCAAGCATGACATCGCAGTCTTCCACCTACTCGATCAACAGGAAATCAACTTTGATTTCGAACGCCCCCACCGCTTTGTCGACATGGAAGATAAAACGTCGATTGTCGCCGAGCCTACACTCGTCGCCGAGGAGTACCGACAGGCGATGCGCGACTTTATGAGAGATGTCCAGGTCAAGTGCCACGATGTGCACGCTGACTATCACCTCATAACGACCAACCAGAACTTTGAGGCCATCATTCACGATTTCCTCACCAGCCGACTCTCGAAAAAAGGAAAATAAGATCCCGATCTCCACCGATTCCGCCCATTTGACACTCCATGTCCTTCCTTCAACAATCTTTGCTCTGGGGACTCTTCGCAGCAAGCATCCCCATCATCATCCACCTGCTCAACCGCAGGAGGCACCGCACTGTGCAGTGGGCAGCCATGGAGTTCCTGCTCAAAGCTACCCGGGAATCACGAGGCAAAAAGAAACTCAAGTATCTCATCATCCTTGCCTGCCGAACACTCGCCATCGCCGCTCTCATCTTCGCCATCGCCCGACCACTGGTCGGCGGGTTCCTTGGCTGGGGCGGAGGAAAAATCGACACGGTCATTCTGATTCTTGACCGCTCGAGCAGCATGGAACAATTCTCCCCCGGAAGCACCCTGAGCAAAAGGGAAAGCGCTCTGGCCAGCGTCCACCAATCACTCAAAGAGCTCGACTCCCCCCGTCTGGTCCTGATCGACAGCGCGAGCGGAAAAGCCCAGGATGTTCCCAGCCCGGATGCCCTTCAGGAGCTCACGGCCACCTCGGCCACCGACACCCAGAGTTCGATCCCGGTTCTGATTTCATCCGCCATCGATTACATTCTCGACAATACCCCGGGACGAGCAGAAATCTGGGTAGCCAGCGACCTCCAGCAATCTGACTGGGCACCGGAACAAGGCCGTTGGGACGCCATTCAAGCCGGAATCAGCGACCTCCCCCAAGACACCACCCTGAGAATCCTTTCCCTGCCATCACCAGCCAAGGAAAACACCGCCGTTCGAGTCCACGCAGCAAGACGCAGCGGCGAAGAACTCGTTCTGGATATCGAACTCAAACGCAGCCACAATGACGGGCCGTCCTCGATCCCCGTCACCTACAGCCTGAACGGCACCCGCAGTTCGGATAAAGTCACCGTCAACGGCCAAACCTATCAATTTCAAAAACGCCTTCCACTTGGCAAACGAGAAGGGGTAGGCCATGGATTTGTCGCCATCCCATCAGACAGCAACCCGCGCGACAACGTAGCCTATTTTGCCTACGGCGAGGATGCGCCCACCGCGACCTACATCGTCAGTGAAGGAGGGGAATCACCCACTTGGCTCAGTTTGGCATCCGCTCCTCCCGGATTTGAAAAACAACAAAGCATCCAGCTCGACCCGTCGAAAGCCCACCAAATCAAATGGGCACAGGCTGCGCTCGTCATCTGGCAGGCCCCAATGCCCGAAGGACCGGTTGCCCAGGAATTCTCCCGCTACATCGAATCCGGAGGTGCCGCTGTTATGCTCCCACCCCGGGGCGACTCAAACCGATCATTTCTTGGCCTCAGCTGGGGAGAACTCAGCAATGCCCCCCGTGGTCAGTATTTCATCGTCGACCAGTGGGATCATGCGGATGGTCCCTTGCGTGACGGCATGGAAGGCACACCGGTTCCTGTCCCCCGGCTCAAAGCCATCAAACGAAGAAATATCGATGGAGAGGCCCTGACTCTCGCCTCCTGGGATGACAAACAGCCGTTCCTCGTCCGCAGAACCCTTGGGGAAGGCACCGCCGTGTTTGTATCAACCCTCCCCGATTACACCTGGTCGAACCTTGGCGATGCCGATGTTCTGCTCCCGGCCATCCAGCGCATGATCGCCGTGGGTGACACCCGCTTCGGCTCCGCATTTGCGGCCATTGCAGGAAGTCAACAAAGCTTCACCTCACACGGAGAAAACCGATCCCGACTGGACACCTACGCCAAATCAAATTCAAGCAACGCTCCCTACGAAGCGGGCGTCTGGAAACTCGGAGACCGACTGATCGCCAGCAACCGGCCGGCAACAGAGGATCAGTGGCAAATCCTGACCCAAAACCAGCTTGACCAAATGCTGGAGGATATCCCCTACAAACTCTTCGAAGACCAAGGACAAGCAGATAGCCTGACCCGGGAAATCTGGCGAGCCTTCCTCATCGCCACTCTCGTTTTCCTGATCACGGAAGCCCTACTCTGCCTGCAACCGAAAATCAAAAAGTCTTGATCACCCACCGCTCACTTTGAACTTCTCCATCTCCAATTTGATCTTCTCCCCGACTCCGCTGACCTTCTGGCTCGGAATCATCTCCTTGTGCATGGTTGCCATCCTCTGTGGCATCGCCATCCGGAGAGCCACCAGGCCGTTACGGACAGGAGGACTGGAAACCCTGCGCTTTCTCTGCACCCTGATCGTTGTCCTGATGCTCTGGCAGCCTGAATGGAGAGAAATCACCGAACCGGACACCAAACCCGAAGTCGCCATCCTCTATGATGCCTCGCGCTCCAGCACCACAGCCGATGCCATTCTACCAAGCGAGATCAGCCCAACTCAAGACGTTGTCACCCGCGCCGAGTGGATGGAACAAGTCCTCTCCAGCGAGTTGTTCACGCCCTTAAAAAGCAACGAAAACAACCGCGTATTCGAGCAGGCATTCTCAAGCCCCCCGGAAGATGCTGATCCCAACGTTCAAGCTCTCGCCGGAACCGATATCTACGGAGCCATCGACACCCTGCTCGAAGAACACAATAACCTGCGGGCCGTTGTCCTTTTGACCGACGGCGACTGGAACACAGGCCAGGCCCCCGTAGCGGCAGCCCAGAAAATGCGCAGCCGCAACATCCCGCTCTTTGCCGTCCCCGTTGGCAGTGACAAACGCCTGCCCGACCTCGACATCACCAATGTCACAGCCCCCACCTACGGTATTGTTGGCGAAAATGTCCAAATCCCATTCACCATCATCTCCTCTCTGGATCGCGATGTTCGCACCCTCATCCGCTTACGCGATGTAAAATCCGGGACCGAACGGAGTAAAAACATCACCATTCCGGCCGGCCAGGAATACCACGACTCCATTCTCTGGCGTCTCAATACCGAAGGATCCTCAACCCTCGAACTGAACATCCCCGTGGCCAACGGCGAGATGGTCAGCAAAAACAACCAAAGAAAGTTTACCATTTCCGGCAGGAAGGAATCACTCCGGGTTCTGGTCATTGAGTCCACCCCCCGCTGGGAATACCGCTTCATTCGCAACGCCCTCTACCGCGACCCCGGGGTCCACGTCGACTGCCTGCTCCTCCACCCGAAACTGGGCCCGGGTGACGGCCCAGGCTACATCCAACAGTTCCCGGAAAAACTCGAAGAGCTGCAAAAATACGATGTCATTTTCCTCGGAGATGTCGGCATCAGCAGCAGCGGAAAAGACGGCATTACCATGGAACAAGCCGAACTGCTCAAAGGGCTGGTCGAAAACCAGGCGAGCGGCATCGTCTTCATCCCAGGCTCCAAAGGCAACCAATTCTCACTGGAAGACAGCCCGCTGGGAGAACTCATTCCCGTGCTGCTCGATGAAAACCGGAAAGAGGGCTACAGCGACATCTCAACCTCCAAACTCAACCTCACCAGCGAAGGAAAAGGATCACTGCTCACCATGCTCGGCAATGCCGAGGACGAAAACGAAACCATTTGGAAAAGCCTACCTGGCTTTTACTGGCATGCCCCGGTGGTCAAAGCCAAAGGAGGCACCGATGTTTTGGCCGTCCACGCCAACCGCAGTAATGAGTTCGGAAGAATCCCGATGCTCGTCACCCGCACCGCAGGAAATGGCAAGGTCCTCTTCCTCGCTCACGATTCTGCATGGCGCTGGCGCCGCGGTGTCGAAGACCTCTACCACTACCGTTTCTGGGGGCAGGTCGCACGCTGGATGTCCTACCAGCGCAACATGGCGGCCGGAGAACGCATCCGACTCTACTTCACCCCGGACCGGCCCCAACCCGGAGACTCCGTCACCCTCAACGCCAACGCCTTCGACCAATATGGAGCCCCATTGAAAAAAGGAGAGGTGCTCATCGATATCACGGCTCCGGATGGAACCTCACGCCGGATTAGCCTCGATCGAGCAGAAGGCACCTGGGGGAATTTCAGTGGCCGCTTTAAGGTTGCCCAACCGGGAGCATGGAAAATCCAGGCCAGCATCGACGGGGATACTACCCACGGAGTCAAAACCACCCTACTGGCCCAAGGGAATGAAATTGAAAAAACCGGCATGCCGGCAAAATCCGACGTCCTCGAAGAAATGGCACGCGTGGCCAAAGGCCGACTCATGGATGGAGACAAGCTCAGCTCGCTGGTCAAGGAAATCCACGCCCTGCCCGAACCCACCCCTCAGGAATCGCGCACCCCGCTCTGGTCACACTGGCTGACAGCTACCATACTCATCACCCTGCTCGGCTTGTTCTGGGTCGGACGAAAACTCAACGGCACATTTTAAATCCGAAATGAAAAATATCCGTGACCTGTCAGATAAAGCCTGCTAGAGTCTGACTGTTGAATACAACTCCTCCATCAACATCAGCCGACCACAAGCAGAACACCAGCGAAAGCTCCCACAAAAGCGCTCCCAAAAGCTCCCACAAACTTGAGCTCAAGCTGGGCGTTGGCTTTGCGGTCATGGCGATTCTCATCTCCGCCTTGCTCACGGCCGGACTGTATAAACTTTCGGTCGGATGGCTACGCGACAGTCTGGACCAACGCATCCGTGACACCGTGGCTATTGGTAGCACCTGCTTCAGCGGTGAGGATTTCAACCAATTCACGGAGCCAGAGCAAGAGGGATCCTCCGAGTTCCTCCAACTCCAAAAACATCTGCGCCAAATCCGCGATGCGGCAAACGGCTACCGCTTTGTCTACGCCGTTCGCAAAGCACCAGACGGCAGCATCATCTTTATCGTCGATGCCGAAGAAGATCCGGCCGAGGTCAGCCATCTCGGAGAAATATACGGCGATGCCGGCCCGAGCCTGAAGACCCACATCGATACCATGCAGGAGCCCATGGTCGAACAAGATTTCTACACGGACAAATGGGGAACCTGGCTCACCGGCTACGCACCGATCAAAGGCAAAGATGGAAAAACCTGTGCCATCCTTTGTATGGACGTCGCTGCCAGCACCATCAAAGAACAAGAACGTGCCTTTCTTTGGGCTGCCATCACTGCTTTTGCCATCACCCTGCCCCTGTCACTTCTGGTCGGAGTTCAACTCGGCCGCACCTTGGCCAAGCCAATTAAAGCGCTTACCCAAGGGGCCGAACGCATTGCCGGGGGAGATCTCGATTACACCGTGAAGGCCGACAGCCATGATGAAATCGGAGAACTTGCCGATGCCTTCAACACCATGACGGGCAAACTAAGCCATACCCTTGATGACCTTCAAAAAAGTGAAAGCGAACTCATCGAACACCGCGACCACTTGGAAGAACTGGTCCACAAGCGTACCGCCAGCCTCGAGGAAGCCAACCAGAGAATGCGCAAGGACCTGATGTCCGCAGCCGAGGTCCAACAAGCATTCCTCCCCCAACACCCGCCCCAAATGCCAGGTGTCGACTTTGCGTGGAATTTCACCCCATGCAATGAACTGGCTGGAGATATGCTCGACATCTGTAAAATCGACAAACACCGCGTCGGCCTCTGGGTCGCCGATGTGTGTGGTCACGGCGTCGCATCCACACTGGTATCGGTCAGCCTCAGCCGGCTACTCAGCAATCTGCAGGACAATGGCGAAACGGAAGCCCCCTTCTCCCTTCCCGATGGGGCCGCATTCCTCAATGAACATTTCTCATGGAACTCCGAGTCCATGCGCTACTTCACCCTACTCTACGGCATCCTCGACACCCGCACCCACGAATTCCGCTACGTCTCAGCGGGACACCCTGGCCCAATCCGGGTGACAAAGGACGGTAAGGCCGACAACCTTCCCATGTCTCCTCCCGCCATTGGCATCCTCCCCAACCCGGAATTCATCGAACATCAGGTCACCCTGGAACCAGGAGACCGCATCTACCTCTACACCGATGGCATCACGGAAGCCAGCAACAGTGAACAGGAAGAATTCGGAGAACTGCGACTCACCGAAAAACTCGGCAAGCTGCGCTCCAACACACTCACCGGAAGCATCGATGCCCTGCTCAAGGAGCTGTCAATCTGGCAAGACGACGAACAGCCGGCAGACGACCTGTCAATCGTCGCGCTGGAATTGAAATAATCGGTACAAACTTGTGGCCGAGGATCACCCCCACCCTCTGCCACGAAGCAAAGGATCATGTCACAAGGTCTGGCTTTTTGAGGAATCTGGCACAATTTGATTGTCAGCCCCCCTGCTACTTAGATTAGTCTTATAGCGTCATCTTTTTATTGGATGTATATTCATCACCTATTTCAGACAAACCATGGAAACGAAACCAGTTATCTTCAACAACACCGTTCTTAGAGACGGCCATCAATCCCTCGCAGCGACTCGAATGAAAACCGAGCAAATGCTCGATGCCTGCCCGATTCTTGACAGCATGGGCTACGGATCACTCGAAACCTGGGGCGGTGCCACCATTGATGCCGGCCTCCGTTTTCTTAACGAGTTTCCCTTCGACCGCCTCGATGCCCTCAAAGCAGCCTGCCCAAAAACCCCACACATGATGTTGCTGCGCGGCCAAAACATCGTGCAATATGCCCACTTTCCCAACGACGTGGTTGAAGCCTTCATCCACAGTTCAGCCAAACACGGCATGGACATCTTCCGGATTTTTGACGCCCTCAATGATCCTCGCAACATGGAGTGCGCCATCAAAGCGGCCAAAGCCGCCGGCAAACAAGCCCACGGGGTGATTTGCTACACCACCAGTCCCGTGCACAACGTCGAAAGCTTTGTCCAGCTCGGCATCAAACTCGAATCCATGGGCGCCGATGCCATTGTCGTCAAAGACATGGCGGGCTTGATCCCACCACAGTCAGCCAAGGAGATCGTCTCCGGGCTCAAAGAAAACATTCAGATTCCCGTCTGGATTCACACCCATGAAACCGCCGGCCTCGGAGCCGCCACGTATCTGGCAGCCATTGACGCCGGAGTCGATGCCATCGATGTCTCCATCGCACCTTTTGCCAACGGCACAGGACAACCCGACGCCTTGCGTATGCTCGCACTGCTCGATGGCCACCCACGCAAACCTGAAATCAGTCCAGAATATCTGGAACAACTCGAACAACTGCGCCAGCACTTCACCGAGGTTTACGGAGAACTCTCAGACTACACCAACCACCGCAACGAGGTGGTCGACAGCGACACTCTGCGATACCAAGTACCAGGTGGCATGCTCAGCAACTTCCGCAACCAGCTCAAAGAGCAAAAGATGGAAGATAAATTCGAAGACGTCTTCGCCGAAATCCCGGTCGTGCGAGAAGCTCTCGGCTGGATTCCGCTGGTCACCCCAACATCCCAGATTGTCGGTGTGCAAGCCATGCTCAACGTCAAGTTCGGACGCTGGAAGAACTTCTCACCTCAAGCGATGGACATCGCACTCGGTTACTACGGCAGCACCCCTGCCCCGGTCGACCCCGAAGTTCAAAAGCTCGCAGCCAAACAAGCGGGAAAAGACCCGATCACCTGTCGCCCGGCCGATCTCAAGGAGCCAGGGATGGACAAATTACGGGAGGAACTCGAGGCCAAGGGATATCCAAGCGACGATGAACACTGCGTTATCCACGCCATGTTCCCAATGCAATTGGACGACTATTACAACAGCAAAAAGAAAGCGGAAGAAAAAGCCGAGGCTCCAGCCAAGGCAACCCCGGCTGCAGAAACGGCTGCTGTAACGACTCCGACTTCTCCAGCTGGCCATCCGGACGCCAAGGTTCGCAATATGTCACTGACCATCAACGGAACCGCCCACCACGTTCTGGTCGAAGAACTTTAATCATTGCCTGAGGATTGACAACCTCTGCGCAAGCATACGGATCACCACTCCGAACCCGGAATTTTGCCCACGGCGAATTCCGGGTTCTTGCTTTTCTAGCGATCCATGCTTTATTCCTCCCGCACCATATGAGCAAAGAACGATCCCATCTCTGTGACTCACCGGCCGAGGAAATCGCCAGTGTCGTCACCCACACCATCGCCGCCCTGCTCAGTATCGCCGGCTTGGTGGCCATGATCATCGCATCCGAAGGAGAAGCTCTGAATATCGTCAGTGCCAGCATCTTTGGAGCCTGCCTGATCCTACTCTATTCTGCATCCTCACTCTACCATGCCTTCAGCAGTCCGAAGGTTAAATCATTTTTTCAAGTGCTGGACCATGCCTGCATCTACCTGTTGATTGCGGGTTCCTACACCCCTCTGACATTGGTCGCCATGCAAGGAGCCTGGGGCTGGTCCATCTTCGGCATTGTCTGGTTTTGTGCCATTGCAGGTGTCCTGTTGAAGACCTGCCTCAAGGGCAAAAAGGACTCCAAACTCTCGACCATTCTCTATCTGGTCATGGGCTGGATGATTGTCGTTGCCATCAAACCACTGATGGCATCCATCGATCCCGGAGGCCTCGCATGGATCGTCGCCGGTGGGGTCACCTACTCGCTAGGGGTCATCTTTTACGCTTGGGAAAAACTCATCTTCAACCATGCCATCTGGCACCTCTTTGTCCTGGGCGGCAGCGCCTGCCATGTGATTGCTTACGTGTTTTACGTCCTGTAACAACCAGGAGCAACAACGACCCCTTTGTGTCCCTCTGACGGCTGCGCCCTGCTCTCACGCCTTTGTCAGATGAGCCAAACAAACAAAGCGACCAGGGAGCCAAACATCATCGCCCAAAGCAATACGACCCCGAGCATCTTCCCCCAGCCCATTTCCGGTAAGGGGCTGTCCGCGAAAGGTTTATACCCCCGGCGATGCCGATGCTCAGCCTGCCGTTTCTCATGACTCGCGGATTTACGGACCACCGTTTTCAGCGTTCCGTCACGGCGCATCACCAGTTTTTTCTTTGGCATACCTGTTAGTATTTCACAGCTGTCAACCTCGAGATCGATCGGGCGTCATTTTGCGGCCTGCCATTGGGTCTCCATCTGTTCCAGCGTGGCCGAGGATAAATTCACTCCTTCGGCAACCAGAGCCTTATCCATGGCATCGAAGCGCTGCTCGAATTTGACATTCGTGGACTCAAGCAGCAACTCAGGGTCCAAGCGGTGCCTGCGTGCAAGGTTCACAACAGAAAACAACAAGTCGCCAATTTCCTCAGATAAAGCCTGCTTGTCTCCGGCCTCCAATTCGTCTTCAACCTCGGCCAACTCCTCTTTGATTTTATCGATCACACCCGCATCATCCGGCCAATCAAAGCCCACCTTGGCCGCTTTTTTTTGCAACTTGAATGCCCGTAACATCGCCGGCAGTCCCTTCCCGGTCTTATCCAGATAGGCTTGATCCTCTCCTCCTTTTTCCAAGCGCTTGATCGCTTCCCATTGGCTGAGAACGCCATCCGTGTCCTCAACCTGCGCCTCTCCATAAACATGTGGATGACGCCGCACCAGCTTATCACTGACCCCTCGAGCCACATCATCAAAACTATACCTTCCCGCCTCTTCAGCCAACTCACTGTGAAAAACCACCTGCAACAACAAATCGCCAAGCTCTTCCTTGAGGTGCTCCCAGTCACCGCGCTGGATCGTATCCACGGTCTCATACGCCTCTTCAATCAAATTGGTCAATAAGCTTTCATGCGTTTGCTCCGCATCCCATGGGCAGCCTCCCGGAGCACGAAGCCGGTGCATAATGGCTCTCAGCCTTTGCATCTGAACCCCGTCTTCGGGGCAATCAATCATTTCCTGGTCTGTCATCTCTGTTGCTTCCGCTTGTTCCTTGCTTTGCCTTATCATCACTCACCCGCAGCACGACGAAGGGTTTCGCGCTCCTTCTCCGTCAAACTCTGCAAGCCTTCCCGATTCACTTTGTCGAGAATGCGGTCCACCTCCGAATCGTCGAGGTTAATCTTCACCCGGGGGCGGATCTTTTTTCGACGAACCTCCTGGGCATCCACCACCCGACCTTGCCTTCGCCCCCCTGTTGCAGGGCGTCCAAAACGGTCGATCCATGACAAGCAGGCGGGATAACGCATCAATAAATACCCCAGAACAGCCCCCCCCAGATGGCCGGCTTCACCGCCAGCATTGTGCCCATTGGTCAGCGTCATAAACATGGCAATAGCCAGAGCCACCATCGCCAAGGTCTTCATCTTCATCGCAATGGGAGGAAAAAGCAACCGCACCTGTAAATTCGGAGCAATCACCGCAACGCCCACCAAACAAGCATAAATCCCGGCTGAAGCCCCAACCAGCGGGATAAACTCCGCAGGCATCTCAAAGCCATTCCCAAGGTCGATCGGACTCTTGCCAAATAAACCCATCTGATACAGCACGCTATACAACAGCGCGCCCGCACAACCCGACAGCAAATAAAACACGATAAATTTGCGACTTCCCCACCAACGCTCGACAAATGAGCCAAACATATACAACGCAAACATATTGAATGCCAGATGCCCTAAATGCCCATGCAAAAACTGAAAACTCAAAAAACGCCAGACTTGGCCCTCCCAGAAAACCGTTGCCACACTAAAATGACCGTAAACGGTGAGCCACTTGCCAAAAAACAAGATATCGAGAAAAAAAATCGCAATGTTGCTGATCAGTAACCACTTGATCACAGGCGCCCCGTCCAAACGGGATGGCTGGCGTGGCATATTCGGCGGAGCTTGATGATAGTAGCGGTCGGCAATTCCCATAGGATATCCATGCCATAACACGCCTCCCTACCCGCCGCAAGGCAGGGCGAACACTTTTTCTCCCGAAACTCCAAAAAAAAGACAAGATCGCACCTTGCCCTGACCTAAATCATCCGTTATTGTTCTAGGATCATGGAACCGAAACCTCATATGCGCAAAGTCGAAGTCAGCCTCAGTGACGCCGAAGACTTGACTCTGGACAGCTTGAAACGAATGAACCCCGGCTGGGTTCGTAAAAACGGCGATTGTCCGGAATGTGTCACACTACAACACGAAATGGCAGACACCACCCGGCCGGAATCGGCTGCAGCAGCCTTGCAAGAGTCCGATCAGACAGATTCACCGTAATCGAATTCTAACGCCCCCCGCATCCCGCCCATGCCCGTCATCCACTCCGGATGTAAGCAGGAGAATCCTCTTTCCAGAGCTCGATGACCTAACTCGTGACTCGACACTGTCCCGGCTCCGAGGCAATATCCCCGCGCATGACTGATCTTCCGGCGATCAAACGATTTTTCTGGCCCGCTCTCCTGACCGCTCTGGGTCTGGCGGCATGCCTCTGGATTGTGCCAAGAGAAACCGTCGCCGTTGAAGAGCACATTCTGGGCTTTCCCGACACAGACATCCAGGCACACAACATCCGCCCCTGGCTGCTCGCCTTTCTCTGCATGCTCCCTGCCATCGGAGCATGGATGTATAGCTTTTCTGGAACACTGGACCGCTATATGTCCCGCCAGTTCCTGGGTTCCTTCCTCCTCTGCATGGGAACCCTGCTCGGAGTCTTTGTTTTGATGGACCTACAGAACAATATGTCGGACTTCAAAGAAGCCGAAGATACCATGGGGCTGATTCTCACCTACTACGGGATCAATGTTCCGGCCATTTTTGTTTTTCTCCTCCCCTATGTACTCTTACTGGCGCTGCTTTATTGCCTGGGAAAAATGTCCAGGCATCAGGAGATCGTTGCCATGATCCAAACCGGACGCGGCGTCTTCCGCATCGTGGTTCCCCTGCTCATCACCGGAGCCTTCACCTCCCTCATCTGCCTGATTTTCAACTACCACTGGGGACCTTGGGCCGAAGGCCACAAGGACATCATGATCGACATGGCCAAGGATGGACAAGCGGATCGCGCACGGGCCGTGCTCTACCGCGACGGAGACTCCAGACGAATCTGGTTTGTTGGAGCCTTCCCCTACCGCTTTGAAAAATCCGGAACCGTGCGCAATGTCATGGTCAAAGAGTTTGGGGCCGATGGCCATCCAAGCACCCAACTCAAAGCTGACCAAGCCACCTGGTCCAGAGAAGACAAACAATGGACATTCAGCGGTGTAAACTTACTCGACTTAGAGGCCTCACCCGTGCCACGTAAAATTCCAGTCAAAGGAACACTCGTCCGAGATTGGCAGGAAACTCCATGGCAACTCGTCAAACCAGGCCTCGATCAAAGTCACCTCGGCATCCCGGAACTCAATAGCTGGCTCAAAGCCCATGAAGGGGTCGACTGGGCCAACCGTCTGCCCTACCTCACTCAGTGGCACTATCGCTTTGCCCAGCCGGTGATCTGCCTGATCACCATCCTACTAGCCGCGCCACTCGGCATTGTCTTCAGCCGGCGCGGCATCGGAGGCGGGGTCTCCATCGCCCTGTTTCTCTGTGCGGGTATGCTCTTTGCGTCTTCCTTTTTCCTGACCTTCGGAGAAGCGGGCCACCTTCCACCGGCACTCGCTGCCTGGGGAACCAACATCCTGTTTTCTCTGATTGCCCTTTACCTCTTCCACCGACGCCTGACAGGTCGACCGATTTACCAGAGCCTCATCAAGCTGCTCGGCTCTTAAGCCCCAAAAATAAAGGTATTTTTCCATCTTTCGTGCTTGACCAAGCTCTGATTGCCCCCTAGTTTCCGCGTCCCGTCGCCGAGCATTCCTTGCTCAGGACTGAAAAATCAACCGCTTTCCCCGGCAGAGGCCAAGGAGAGCTCACAGCCAACCCATCAATCATTTACACCCATAATTCTCATGAGAGGTATCGAAATCCAAAAAGGTGAGCCCGTCGACCGCGCCCTCAAGCGTCTCAAAAACATGCTGGACAGCGAAGGCATTCTCGAAGAAATGCGTCGTCGTCGCTCATTCGAGACCGTTACTCAGCGCAAGCAACGCAAAGAGCGCACCGCAGCCAAACGCCACGCCGTTCGCTGGCGCTTCCAACGCAACAAGCCAGCGGCTGAAGAAACCTCCAGCGCTTCCTAAGCTGATTTTTTCACGCTGATCCCTTTTCAGAAGCACTCCTTTCCGGGAGTGCTTTTTTGCGTACCTGCGACAACAAATGCCGGACCAGGCTTTCGTATTGCCCTTGAAGAGTCATCAGGCTAGTATGGGGTTCTATGTTCAAACCCATCATCCTAGCCCACACAAGCCTCGCTATCGCCATGCTCAGCCTCAGTCAGTGTTCACCGCCTGAGGGCACGGCCTCCACCAACAGCAGCAGCCAAGTCAACCAGGCCTCCTACCAAAGAGGCGTTCAAAAAGGCAAACTCGACGGAGCCTCTGGTCTGTCTCGCACCCCGAACCGCCACGCCGCGGACTACTCGGAAGCCGACCGTGACGATTTCTTTCGTGGTTATGAAGACGGATACAAGCGTGGCATCCATAGTGGACCACGGATCATGCCTCCCACGAGCTCCCAGTACGGCCAGCCACTCAAAGCCGTCAAAAGCCAAGGGCAAGTCGCCATCGTCGAAGGCAAACGAACTATCGCCATCTGCCGCACCGCTCTACCCAACATCGAAACCACCCGCTTCATCAGCGAGCAGGAACAAATTGTCATCAAGTCAAGGGGTGCCCACGGCCCTGCCGAAGTTCAATTGTTCAACTCCCGCAATGGTGCCGTGCTTGGCCAAGTGAAAGCCTACGAGTTAAGCAACGGTGGTCCAACATGGGCCGCAGGCATGGCCGACTAAAAATCTGCCATCAGCAGCATGGCCGCCCGACAGACCATCGCCTAAACGGAAAAATCCCCGCCTGACGATAACGTCAAGCGGGGATGAAATGGATCACTTTTAAATTAGATCAGGCTCATGGCGACGGTCACACCGGCCATGGCGATAGCCACAATGCTCATCAGTTTAATCAGGATATTCAAGCTCGGACCGGAAGTATCCTTGAAAGGATCACCAACCGTGTCTCCGATCACCGAAGCCTTATGGGCCGGTGAGCTCTTACCACCGTGATTTCCCTCTTCAATGAACTTCTTGGCGTTGTCCCAGGCCCCTCCCGAGTTGGAAAGGAAGACAGCCAACACAAAGCCGGTGGCAAGGCCACCAACCAGCAGACCAATCACACCGCCTACACCGAAGATCAAACCAACGGCAATAGGAACAATGATCGCAATGATCGAAGGCACGATCATTTCTTTCTGAGCCCCCACGGTTGAAATGGAGACACAGCGGGCGTAATCAGGCTCAACCGTCCCTTTCAGGATACCATCGGACTCACGGAACTGACGGCGAACTTCCTCCACCATCAGTCCAGCAGCGCGGCCAACAGCCTGCACGGTCAGGCCGCAGAACAGGAAGGCCACCATCGACCCAATGAAGACACAAATAAGCACCACCGGGTTCAACAGGGTGACATTGTAGTAAGCCATAAAATCCATCAAGGTTGCATCCTTGGTCGTCACAGCTTCCATTCCATTGCTGAACTCAAGCATCTTGGTGCCTCCGTTGATCAGCTCGATACGAACCACTTCGATGTAGGAGGCAAGCAAGGCCAACGCTGTCAATGCAGCAGAACCAATGGCAAACCCTTTACCGGTAGCAGCGGTCGTGTTTCCAAGCGAATCCAAGGCATCGGTGCGCTCACGCACTTCCGGTCCAAGGTTGCTCATTTCAGCGTTACCGCCTGCGTTATCGGCAATCGGGCCATAAGCATCACTGGCAAGGGTGATACCCAGTGTGGATAGCATACCCACGGCAGCAATCGCGATACCATACAATCCCTTACTCAAGGTGCCAGCATCTGCCAGATTGGAGATGTCAAACCCAGCACCACAGAAAAATGCGGCAGCGGTTCCAATCGAGACAGCCAACACGGGAACGGCCGTCGAAATCATACCCACGGATACCCCGGAGATGATAATCGTAGCGGCTCCTCCCTTGGCCTGCTCAGCAATGGACATCGTCGGCTTGTAGGAACTCGATGTGTAATATTCCGTGGCCTTACCAATCACAATACCAGTAATCAATCCGGAGGCAACAGCACCCCAAACGCCCCAAATATTATCAATCCCCAAAACATGGAGAATACCTGCAGCGGCAACGAGAATCAGAACCGCACTACTGTCGATCCCCAGAGAGAGCGATTTCAGAAGTTGCTTCTGAGTGGCACCTTCTTTGGTGCGAACGAAATAAACGCCCACGATGGAAAGCAAAATACCGATACCGGCAATAATCATCGGAGCGACAACAGCCTTGATCTGCATGGCCTCATTCCCAACATAAGCGGCAGCACCGAGAGCGGCAGCAGCAAGAATCGATCCGCAGTAGGACTCAAACAAGTCAGCCCCCATACCGGCAACATCACCGACGTTATCACCGACGTTGTCGGCAATCGTGGCTGGGTTCCGCGGGTCATCCTCGGGAATCCCGGCTTCCACCTTACCCACAAGGTCGGCTCCGACATCGGCAGCCTTGGTGAAAATACCACCACCCACTCGAGCAAACAATGCCTGCAGGGAAGCGCCCATACCAAAGGTCAAAACCGTGGTCGTAACAATCACCAGATCTGCATCCGGTTGCAATTTACGCACCAGGAAAAACCAGAAGGAAATATTGAGCAGACCAAGGCCAACAACGACCAAGCCCATCACCGCACCACTGCGGAATGCCACTTTTAATGCACCGCCCAATGACTCACGCGCTGCAGCTGCCGTCCGGGTAGACGCCAATGTTGCCGTCCGCATTCCAAAGTAACCTGCAAGAGCCGAGAAAAACCCTCCACAAATAAAGGTCACAGGAAGCCATTGGTTCAACATGCCCAGGCCATAAGCCAGCACAGCAAACAAAATCGCCACCACACCAAACACCACCAGCATCACCCGGTACTGCTGCCCGAGGTAGGCCATCGCCCCCTCGCGAACGTGTTGACCAATCTTACGCATCAAGTCCGTGCCTTCATCGCACTTCACCATCTGCTTGAAATAATACGCCGCAAACGCAAGCGCAATCAGCGAGGCAACCGGAGCGACCCAAAATAGTTGTTCATTCATCATAATTTCTTAATAATAATTGTTAGTCTTTAAAATGTATGGGGATTAAAGATGGGTTGTCTGGGCGGAGCGCCACCAATCGTAGTGCTCACTGTTCAGAGACTCTTGAGAAGGCATGGGGTAATAGCTCATCTCATTCTGATCTCCGACAAAGAAACCATTGCGAATGGTTCGGAAGAAAAAGTCCCTCTGAATCCGTCTGAAGATGATCTTGTTCTGCTTCTCATCCTGGCCCGCAAGTTCCATCAAACCTGAACGCAAATGGTCGATGTGATTGTATGGAAGCTCTCCAATTCTGCCGTGTTCCGGATCCGTTGCAAAGTCACGTAGGATCAACTCGGAAAAGACAACACGAGGCAACTGCACTGCCGCGTCCGGAGAAGTTACCTTCTTACAGAAATCAACGGCATTGAGTGTGCTGGCCACCGTGGGGTGCACGGGCCCAAACTCCTGATACAAATGCAACTGGCGATCTGCTTCAGGCTCATAAGTCTGCTTCTCCAAGGTCAACACCCGACCATCATCCGTCGCCAGATGAAGATTTCCGAGAGCACTAACCGGAACATGCTCAAGCACCCGGTAAATAGATAGATACAAGGAGTTTTTCGGACGTCCGTCAGCGTGCGGAACACATTGTTCCTCAATCAATTGCATCGGGAAATGGTCCGACTTAAAACTGGGGTCGACTTCAAAGAAGATCGCTTGCCCCCTATAGTGTGAAGTGGATCCAACCGCTAGGTAGGCTCCGAACTCCTCCGGCGATAACATCGATGCTACCAAACTCTCTGGCACCAGCGGTAAGTAAAGGTTTCTCTCATTCATAACTCTATAATTCTATTGTCTGGTTTATCATAATTCATGTCTAATTTTCGGTTCACCCCAACACCGAACTTCTCCCCCAGCTGATCTTAACCTGAAATCAGAAAACAGTGCTGCCCACAGCCAACCCAATACTACGCATATCCTACCATACGCAAATTAACCCCATTAAACGCAATCCAACCCACTGAGGATTAAGCCCTAAAGAAAAACAAGACTAACAGATTCTAACATAAATACAGAGCACCCAACCCCTCCAAACCCAACCTAACCGAAACCTAAAACCCGAAACCCTCTAGACCACCCGAATCAACTCAGCTTGCTGGTAAGAACGCTCAACACCAGCGACACGAACCATCAAATCACCTTCGTTCCCAATCCCGGTCACATGCCCATGAATCTTTTCGCCATTCGAAACAAAAGAAACGTCCTTTCCAGTCAACCAACAATAAGACCGCATTCTGACCACCTGGCTGGCAAACTGATCTGCACAGCCTTTCGACTCTTGAAGCACCGCATCGAGAACTGACACCAGCACCTCCTCGCGCGAGACCTCCACTCCCACTTGCTCATGCAGTGACGTGGAATCGCCCCCTTCCGGAGAAGAACTCACATTCAACCCGATCCCTACCACCGCAAAGCCATCCTGCGATTCAACCAATATCCCCGCACATTTTCGACCTTGAATGTAAACATCATTTGGCCACTTGATTGAGGCTTCAATCCCCCATGCAGATCTCAGGGAGTCAACCATACCCAGACCTGCAGCAAGCGCCAAACGGCTCCAGTAACGCCTTGAATAGTCCGGGCGTAAAATCAGCGAAAACAGCAAACCCTCTCCTGGGGCCGACGCCCAAACCGCACCACGCCGCCCACGACCGGAGTGCTGAAGGTCAGCGAGAACCACAGTCCCATGATCAGCTCCTTGTACAGCTAGATCTCGAGCGGTATCATTCGTCGACTCCAACTGCTCATAGTGATGAACCAAACGGCTCCATCTGGGGGCAAGTCGATGCAATTCGCCGAGATCAAACATAGTGGGACGTGCGACTAACGCCGGTTAAACCGAGCCATTTCCCTCTGAGCTTCCCTCATCTCGGTTTTCTTTTTCAGGTCCTGCCTCTGGTCGGCATGGCTCTTACCTTTACCCACTCCGATCTGAACCTTCACCCGGCCACCTTTGAAGTACATTTTCAAGCATGGCAAGGTGCAACCTTTTTGGGAGGTAACCTCCCCCAGCTTCAAAATCTCATTTTTATGCAGCAGTAAGCGTCTCGGGCGGGTAACCCCGTGCTGAAACCACTCACCCGCCGTCTGCCACGGCTGGATATGGCATCCATATAAAAACACCTGCCCGTTCTCAATCCGGGCGTAAGCATCGGCAATATTCGCTTTTCCTTCGCGAATTGATTTAACCTCGGTCCCCTTGAGTTCGATACCGCACTCGTAGGTTTCCAGAATATGATAATCACGACGAGCCTTCCGATTGGTGGCAATATCCGCGCTCATCTTAAAATCCGTCGTTTTTCAGCCGGCCTTGGAATTCTCAGCCTCCAGCCGGGAATACTCAATTATTCGCTGTCCGCATCATCGTTCGAAGCGGCAAGAACCACTTTCCCCTCGATGATTTCGGTCAAAGCGATATCAGCAGCACCCATACTGGGCACGGTATCGATCAGTGGTGCCCGCCCTTGATTGAGCTGAGCCACACGTCGTGAGACCATGTTGATAAGAATCTGGGGATCTTCAATGATCTCGGAAGCTTGGACAATAAGACTGTTTTTCATAGGTTTTGCTGAGAACCGGGGAGCCTGATCAGACTGATCAAACGGAATAATGTTTGATTCTTCCATATCAGGTTACCGTTGAATGTGGTGGTCGATGTGATGGTCGGAAAGGAAAGTGCCTTGAGAAGACACATCGCGGGACGCAGTGGAAAGCATTTTTCAACCAAAAAATCAAGCGTAATATATGCAAAAATCACAATTCGTGTAATTTTCAGCCTCTTCAATCACCCCTCCGGCATCTCTGCCGAATGCTTGATTGTCACGATTTTAAGCAAGACATTTCTCCAACAACTATGCTAGATTGATTCATCTTCGGCCCACTGGGCGAAAATCGACTCCAGAGATCCTTCAAGGGTGGCTGATGCATCCACAGATACGCTCAGGGCCAAGCTTACCCTACCGGCCATCCCAGCCAGCAACGCCAACGCTTTAATTCTTTCCCCAGCCTCCACCATCGACCGACCCTCATCCCAGTCCACCCACATGACGCAAAACCCACCTCCAACGCTCCAAGCCGCGATTCACATCGGAGCATGCTCAGTTTCCCTCCTCGTCGTCGAAAAACACCCGAATGTCGAAGAAGGTCCTGGAGATTTTCTCGAACAATCCATCCCTCTGGGGCGCGACATCTTCCGCCGCGGTGCCATCAGGCGCAATACCATCGAGCGCTGCGTAAAAATTCTCAACGGCTACCGGGAGACCCTGAAAGAACTCGGAGCCACCGAAGACACACCCATCCGAGCCGTCGCCACCAACATCCTATCCGAGGCAAAAAACAGCGACACCTTCCTGAACCGCATCCGGATCGGTTGCGACTTGAATGTGGAAACCATCGACGAAGGGGAAATGACGCGGCTCATTTACCTCAAAACCAGGCGACGACTGCGCGACACCCCGTCGATGAAAAAACGCACCGCACTGGTCGTGCACGTCGGCCCCGGAAACACCCGGGCGCTACTCTTCAAAAACGGACGCATCTCCGACTACAGCAATTACCGTCTCGGAGTGTACCGGACAGGTGAACCCTTGGCGGGAAATGGAGACAGCGACATCAGCCAGAACAAACTCATCCGTGAGCACATCCGTAGCCAAATCAGTCAAATCCACCACGACTACATCGATGCCGGAGTCGAAGAACTCGTCATCATTGGCTACGAAATCCAGCATTTGGCTCATGAACTCGCGAAACCGGGAAAAACAAAAAGCAACTACCGGGCTCTCGCAGATCTCTCTCATGAGATCAGTCATATGACCGAAGAAAATCGTGTCAAAAATTACCAGCTCGACTACCACACCGCTCACTCAGTCATTACCGCTTTGGAGATGAATCTCGCGATCGCAGAAACCTTGCAAGTGGAAACCCTGCGCGTCCCGGGAAGCGACTACGAACGAGGCCTGCTCCTCGATCTCCCAACATCCCAATCCCTTTCAGACGGCTTTCAAAAAGAAGTGCTTCGCTCTGCAGAAAGCCTGGCCCGGAAATTCAGAGTCCACCGGTCCCACTCAGCTCAGGTAACCCGCCTCAGCGAAACCCTTTACGACCAGACAAGGGAGCTTCACCAACTCGGCGAACACGATGCCCTGCTACTGAAATGCGCAGCCATCATCCACGAGTGTGGCAACCACATCAGCACCCGCGCCCACCACAAACATTCCCATTACATCATCCGGCACAGCGAAATCTTCGGCTTGGCCCAAAAAGATATCACCCTCGTCGCCCTGATTGCCCGCTATCACCGGAAATCCGAACCCCGCCTCAGCCATCAGGAATACCGATCGCTCAATGCTCAAGACCGCATGCGGGTGTCCAAACTCGCAGCCATCCTGCGAATTGCTGACGCACTCGACCGCAGCCACTCATCACGCATCGGAGATATTCGGATCCGCATCGACAAACAGAAATTGCACATTGACCTGCTCGGCATCACCGATGCCTCGGCAGAACGACAAGCCATGCGCTCCAAAGCCTCCCTCTTCCAAGACATCTACGGCCTGACCGTATCGCTCCACGAATCCCGCTAGCCCGCCCCCGACTTCCACCATGTCCTACATCAACCGCGAACTATCCTGGCTCGAGTTCAACCAACGTGTTCTCGATGAAGCCCTGCTCCCCGACTTGCCACTCCTCGAGCGCCTCAAATTTCTGGCGATCACCGCATCCAACATGGATGAATTTTTTCAGGTCCGGGTGGGTGGTCTTCACCTCATGCGCACCTCGGGTGCTCGCAAACGCGGGATCACAGGCATGACCCCGAACCAGCAGCTCAAAGCCATCCGCGAACGAGCCCAAACCATGATCGAGGATCAGTATCAGCTCTTCAATAAGCAGTTGCTTCCCGCCATGGCAGAAGAAGGGCTGCTTCTCAGTCACAGTCGGGCCATCACCCCGGAACAACACAAAACGCTGGCGAGCCGCTTTGAAGAGGCCATTGCACCATTGCTTACCCCGCTGGCATACACCCCGGAGACGCCTCCCCCATTCCTGCCGGCCCTCAGAATCATTGTCGCTTTCGAACTGGAAACCCCGGACCAGGAAGCCCCCCGGATTGTCTTTATCCCGGTTCCGGAAAGCCTGCCTCGTTTCTACCACATCCCGGCATCCCAGACCAATTCCCAGGCTTCGGAAGAACACCTCATTCTTGTAGAAGAGATCATCGCCCTTTTTGCTGGAGAGCTTTTCCCGGATGAAAAAATCATCAGTTCGATGCCATTCAGGATTACCCGCAATGGAGACATTGCCGTTCAAGAGGAGGACGCCATCGACCTCGCCGGGGAAATGGAAGAGGTCCTCGCCGCGCGGATCACCAGCAACACCGTGCGCCTTGAACTCCCCCACCGCACTCCCGCTCGACTTCAATCAGCGGTCCGGAAAATTCTCCAAGCCGGAACATCCGAGTGCTATCGTATTCCAGGCCCTCTTGCCCTGACCGACTTTATGTCCGTTGCCTTTGCCTCCGGATTCGATCACCTCCGGGATGAGCCTTGGGAACCCCAACCATCAGCCCAAATTGATCCGGGAGCCTCCATCTTCGATGTGCTTGCCGAACGTGACATCCTGCTCAACCACCCGTACGAAAGTTTCGAACCGGTCCTGCGATTCCTCGAAGAGGCTGCCGCCGACCCCTCAACCATCGCTATCAAACAAGTCCTCTACCGGACGGCATCGCAGTCACGCATCATTGACGCGCTTATCAAAGCCGCCGAAAATGGCAAACAAGTGACCGTCCTGATCGAACTCAAAGCCCGCTTCGATGAAGCGCGGAACCTAATGCGGGCAGATGAACTCCAGCGTGCCGGCGTGCAAATTGTGTATGGGGTCAAAGGCCTGAAAACCCACGCAAAAATCGCCCTGGTCATCCGCAATGAAGATGGACAACTCAAACGCTACGTCCACCTGGGCTCCGGTAATTACAACGAGTCCACGGCCAAACTCTACACCGACATTTCCTACATGACGTCCAAGCCGGCCTACGGTGCTGACGCCTCACTGATCTTCAATGCCGTGACCGGACGATCAAAGCTCACCCGCTTTGCCAAACTGGTTCCAGCCCCGACCCACATGAAGCCAAGGCTACTGGATCTGATTGCCGCAGAAGCCAAGCGGGCAAAACAAGGAGAGCCCGCGAGCATCACAGCAAAAGTCAACTCCCTACAGGACAAGGAAATCATCGACGCCCTCTATCAGGCATCCAGAGACGGGGTCAAAATCCGGCTAAATATCCGAGGGCTCTGCTGTTTAAGAACCGGCAAACGCAAGGAGTCAAAAAACATCAGGGTGGTATCCGTCATTGACCGCTACCTCGAACATGCCCGCATCTTTTCCTTCCACCACGGAGGCCAGCCACTCGTCTATATTGCCTCGGCCGATTGGATGACCCGCAACCTTGACAAGCGAGTCGAGTTGATGATCCCGATCGAAGATAAAACCAGTCGCAAGCGACTACTCGGCATTCTCGAGGCCGCGTTCAAGGACAATTGCAACGCTCACGAAATACTCCAAGACGGCACATCCAAGAGAATCGAACGGACAAAAGGCAAAAAGCGCTTCCGTCTTCAGGAATACTTGCAGCAGCAGGCAAAAACGGCAGCGAGAGCCAGCGCCCATGAACGAAGCACCACCTTCGAGCCTCACACCCCACCAAGCTAAGGCGGCTCCTAGCGTTCTTTTTCAATCACTCCAAGCTTATGCACAGCTATCAATGGTCCCCGATCTCCAAAAAGGAAGGGACCTTGATTCGAGCTCTGGCTATTCTGGCCATTGTCTTCCACAACTACCTCCACTTGGTGGAATCCCTTCCCGGAGAAAATGAATTCAATTACCGAGCTGAAAAAGCACAGGCCTTGATCCATGGCCTCCGGGATACTCCATGGGATTGCTTCAGGATCCTGGCATCCTACTTCGGCCACTACGGTGTCCAGATCTTCTTTTTCCTCAGCGGCTACGGCCTGAGTATCCAATACCGGCTAAAACCGTCCTCCTGGTGGGCATTCCAAAAACGTCGCTGGGCAGGGATCTACCCCGCAATCCTCGTCGCGGCACTCGGCTACCTCATCTACGATAGCCTGCGACTCGACCCCTCCACCGTCATCCAAACTGAAGGCCTCAACCTGATCCGGCAAATCATCGGAGTCTCCAATTTCATCCCTGACAACATCTATCACCCGATCGGGCCATGGTGGTTCATCGGCGTCATCCTCCAGTTCTATCTACTGGTACCCCTCATCCTCAAATGGACAAGCCGGCACGGAAACCGAACCCTTTACATCATCATCGGTCTCTCCATGCTCAGCGAATATTTGCTTGGTCCAGTGCTGGCGAAACAATTTGATTTTAATATCAACCACAGCATTCTTGGCCACCTCGATGTCTGCGCTCTCGGCATCTTATTTGCCCGCAAAGAACGTTTCGAACTTCACCCAGCCATCCTCACGGCCGCCGGCATCCTCTTCATCCTCGGAAACACCCATGCCACACTTTGGATTAGCACGGGTGTCAGCATCACCCTGATCCTGATCCCTCTGCTTCGAACCACCGCTGCCAACATCGCAACCATCCCATGGCTGGATGTTTCGATGACTCAAATTGGCCAACTTTCACTCTACATCTTCCTCTGCAACGGCTACCTCAGGCGACCCTTGATTGGATGGGCACAGCAACAACAAGATTGGTGGACCTCTCTCTGGACCAGCCTGCTTTTCCTCGGCCTGGTCCTGTGCTGGTCGCTGTTGCTGAGATTTCTGGTCAACCAATGCCAACAGCGGCTTGGGATCAAGCGATAAGCCCCCCCTTTAGGTGTATTTCCCAAGGATGGGTTTCAGATTTTCCATCGTCTCATCCGGCCAATATGATCGATCCGTCATAACCGCACCATTCAAGGCATCGTGCTCCGGCCAGGTCGGGGTCCCCGGAATCTCAGCAACCGCAACCCTCAGGATTCCACGTGCCATCTCGGAATTTGCCTTGAGATGACTGACGACGGAAACAGCACTGACATCATCCTCCTCTTCATGCCAGCAGTCATAATCCGTCACCATACACAAGGTGGCCAATGCGATTTCGGCCTCACGCGCCAACTTGGCTTCAGGCAGGTTGGTCATACCAATCACATCAAAACCTAACTGACGATTCGCCTCACTTTCCGCACGCGTGGAAAATGCCGGCCCGTCCATGTTCACATAGGTTCCTCCGTCATGCACACGCGCCCCACGTTTGACAGCAGCATCCAACAAAACGGCTCGCAAATCACTACTAACAGGATCACCAAAACCAATATGGGCCACAATCCCATTACCAAAAAAAGTATGGTGTTCCCGACGACTGGTTCGATCAAAGTATTGATCGGGTAAAACGATATCACGGGGCGCATATTCCTGCTTCAGGCTTCCCACGGCGGTGACACATATTAACCAACGCACCCCCACGCTACGCAAGGCCCAGATATTCGCCCGATGATTAATCTCATGAGGCATGATCCGGTGACCGCGACCATGACGGGGTAAAAACCAAACCTTGCGACCTTCAATCTCCCCTCCGACCAAGGCGTCGGATGGATATCCGAAGGGAGTCTCCACCACTCGCTCTTCAAATTTTTCGAAGCCGTCCATTGCATACAATCCACTACCGCCAATGATTCCTATCGCATGTTCGCTCATGGCCGAAGTTTAATCCACCATGCCCCCCCTTGCCAACTTCCAACTTCCAACGTTGCCCGCTTACACCAGCAAATCTGCCTCTCTGGTCAACAAGCGGAGGGCACGGGGGGTCATGGACCAGCGTTCCTTGAACAGACGGTTGAAATGAGAAATGTTGGAAAACCCGGAAGCATAGGCAATTTGAGTAATCGGATCATCGGTATTGATCAACATGTTCCGCGCCGTAACTAATCGAATCGAATGTACAAATTGAGTGTAATTCTGCCCCACAGCCCGTTGAAAATGGCGGGAGAAGGTAGCCCTGCTCATCCCCACATAACTCAGAACCCTCTGAATAGTCATCTCCTCCTGTGTCGCATTTTCGACAATATATTGAACGGCCTTTTTCATCATGGCACTGTGGCTCTTACTGATCGCCTGTGGTTCCGACGAGGAAATTGATTCAGCGGGAGCATCACAGAGGGTTTTCATGATTTGAAAAAAACGAACCAACCTCTCAAGGTCATCGCACTGCACACAATGTTGAAGTAACAAAAAAACCTCATCCCTGCACTCACGGGAAAACACAAGCCCCCGGTTTGCCTCCTGCAGGAGATCTCGAAAATAAATGCTTTCATGTAGATTGGCCAGGGGCGAGACCGCATCAAAAGGAAACTGAATACAAAAACCCGATGAACGTTTCACGGTCCAGTGGTGGGGAAGGTTCGATCCCAACAAAACCAACTGAGGAGCTTCAAAAGCACAAATATCATCCCCGATATAGCGGAACCCCTCCCCCTCGGTAAAAAAGGTCAGCTCGACTTCAGGATGGTAATGCCAAACGTTCCCCATCCCGGAAACCGATATCGAATCCCCCTGCCCAACGTGTTGAACAACATTCTCCAAGCTATCTTTCCATGAAAAAAAACGAAAAGACTGTGACAAATTGGATGGAATGATCTCCTTTTCCATGTCTGGATATTAACCGAATCCCGATGAATTTCTACCCTTTATCGGGCATACTCAGACAGATTCACCATGATCGACGCCTGGCTACCGTGCTTCCCTAGTAATTTTTACTTAGCACGATCAAGAACACTTACTGAACCTATTCCTCAATGATCACACGAAACCCAACATTGTAGACTTTTTGCCATGCGGGAAATTCCAAAGCATAGCCCGCGGCTGCACGATGGGGTCGATCCCTCCAGGAACCTCCGAGTACCTGCTTTTTCCCATCAGCACCACGAGTTGACACCCACTCCGCGACATTGCCGTGCATGTCGAAAAGCCCCCATAGATTCGCTTGGTAAGTGCCTACTTTAGCCAGATGAAGAACGCCATCATCCACATCCGTCCGTTTAGGGATAAAGTCCATACGAGGCGACGGATTCCTCACCGGCTTGGGGTCGATTCCATATACCGCCATTTTCTTCAACTGCACATCCGCCAAGTTCGCGTGATTGCCAAAGTCACTCGTGGTGTCGCCATAGTTCATGGGGCTGTCTGATCCAGCACGACATGCCCACTCCCACTGTGCGGCATCGGGAAGCCGAATGGTTTTTCCTGATTGTTGTTCCAGCCATGCGCAAAACTTCTGGGCATCATGCCAACTCGCACGAATCACCGGGAAAGCCGGATCATTCATATAGTATCCACGGTCACATTGATCTTTCCAATGCATATCATAGACACCGTTCAAATGCTTAGGATTGAAACGTTGATACTGAGCAAAAGTCACCTCGGTCTCCGACATCCAGAAAGCTTTGTCGATGGCCACCTTCTTCCCTGTCGCATTGATATACTCACCACGGGGCACGTAAACAAACTTCATCTTCTGACCATTGCCAAGATCCAACTCAACTGGTGGTTTGTCATCTTGCATCGCCCGGGCCTTTTCTGCTGCAAGAGGCCAAGCATCTAAGGTTTCCACCTCAACTTCGTGGGTCTCTGGAACATCCGGGGCCTCAAACGCCTTTCGTTTCAAGTAAGGGGAGTGAACGACTTCCGGTTGAATATCCACATTGGCATACTCGCGCCTGGTTTCCTCCCGCCGGGCCAGATAGCCACTGGCATCATAGTTCTTGTTTTTCGGAGCTTCCGTCCATGTTCCGTGTTGAGGAACATTCATATCGATCCAAGTGATCAATTTCTCCCATGCCTTGTCATCCAGCTTCACATGATAGTGTCCTTGTTGAAGGATCTGAACCAACTCACTGGTATCGGCATGAAACTCGAGAGGTGTCAGCATGTGGTAGTCACCTTCCGGTCCGTTTCTTCGAACATACGGATGCAATTCATAATACGATTTTTGCATGTCTTGAAAATCTGGTCGACCATCTTTTTTTGCCAACTCCGTCGTGTGGCAACCGACACAGAACTGGTCCAACACCGGCTGAACCTCTCTCTTAAAACTAAAGCCCCTCGGCTTTTCACCTAACCATGGTTCAATCGCCAACGGTTGCATCGATGAAGCCATCGTGGGTTTCGGCTTCGGAGCCGTGTTCTGGGACTCGTGACAACCGATGCAGGAAACCACCTCACCCGGCATACCCACCGTCCAGGAACGCATCAATTGCATGGCCTTACCTTCTTTATCCAAAGGAAGAAATGCAATCGGAGTATTTGCCGGAGCCTTAAACATCACAGATCCGTCAGCGTGAACCGGCACAGTCCCAAGCACGGTCCTCACATCCCACGGCCCTTCAATACCAATTGCCTGGTGGCTCCCCTGGCGCCTTGGGGCATATTCATAGGTATAGACCTTGAGTCGCTTGACCGAACCTCTGGGAACTCCACGCAAACCCGGCCCTTCATAAATGTCCTGAATATAAAAAGTCGCCTCTTTCTGCTCGAGTCGAACAAGGTCAGGTTTCAGCGGAGGTTTGGGTGTTTTACGCAAAGGAATGGCTTCGACAATCGACTTACCGGGAACCACTTTGATCGGCACGATATTATCGTATACATCCACGAGATAGAGCCCGTAATGCTTTTTATCCAGACTCATGGAAACCAAGAAATGTTTCTCACTCAAAGGATAGGGATGTAGAAACAAAGGAAAGGAATCGTTCACCAAAAAATCCTTATACACGGGCTTCACGATTTTTCCTCGCCCCGGGATCCGTTGGATGACTCCGTCCGCTTCAAAACGGCCTTTGTTATTATCAAATAAAACCAACTCTCCCGCCCGGCGAATGCCGTGATGACCACAAACGATACTGATGAACTTATTTGAACTCCCCGGAATAGGGCGGGCAAAAAATAGAGAATTCGGCCAATAGGAATTACTTCCATAAAACTCCTTCTGATTCGTCCCATCCGGGTTCATATGCATCAGAATCCTGCTGAAATAATGCGCTGAATCCGTATATTCCCAACGCAAATACAGAACCTTTCCATTTGGCAGCACCGTGGGATGCCAGCTGTTGTCCTGATCAAAACAAAGCTGTCGTACTTGACTGGTTTCCAAATCCATCAAATGCAGCAGAGCTACATAATCGTCACCATTGTTACACGGCACCCCCTGAAAGCTAGATGTCGACGCAAAGATGATTCTTCCGTCTGGCAAGTAACACGGGTCCATGCAATCAATATCCGAAATGGCAGGCGTCAGCTGTCTCGGCTTGCTCATTTCCTTCCCTAAATCCAATTCCAGCACCGCCCAAGCATGATGTTCACCGATCGAAGAAAACATCAGTCGGTCGGCATCAAAATGCAGTTCAAGATCTCCAACAAACTGTCCGCCTTCAGGCTGATAGATGGTTTTTAACTCTCCGTCGTTCAGCGACAAGCTCGCGACCCTGTTCTGATGACCTTTTTTCGGTAAACTGGCATTGCTTTGATAATTCTCCGGAAGCCAACGGGTCGATCCCGACCGTTCCACGACGATCATTTGATCAAAATCAACCAGCGGGTTGTCCATCAAAGCTTCCTTCCTCAACCGAGCGAGCTCGACCTCACTGCTGACGGTCTCGAGTCGGCGAAGATAGGACGGCCCTTTGGGATATTGATCTCCATAGGTTTGAATCAAATCCTCGACGGCCAAACGCAAAGATTCCTTGCTTCCATAACTCAATGACTTGGGAGCGGCCTCAAGGGAGGACAGGCAGGCGAACCATAAAACAACACTCACTAATTTTTCAGAATACATCACTCAATTTGGTCTTCAATTTTCTACAAATGAGAGCCTTTTTCCCAATACGGGTTCGGTTCTCGGCTTATCGTCGGCAAGATGAAAAGGTTTCCTTGTCGCGGCATCCTCGTTTTCAACAAGGAAGCATGGCCGCGTCATCGCACTTCAAGCGACTCCTGTATATCAAGGCTCCACTCCAACTGGCTACATCTCTAGGTATCAAGATTCGATACTTTCGACTCATTTTTCGAAACCAAAGGAT
This sequence comes from Oceaniferula marina, assembly GCF_013391475.1. Taxonomy (NCBI): domain Bacteria; kingdom Pseudomonadati; phylum Verrucomicrobiota; class Verrucomicrobiia; order Verrucomicrobiales; family Verrucomicrobiaceae; genus Oceaniferula; species Oceaniferula marina. The sequence goes on from NZ_JACBAZ010000001.1 coordinate 1,107,435, forward strand.
AATTATGCGCTCGATCTACGCAAAAATGAGACGAGAGCATCAGTATATTGACAACAATGTGGTGGTTGCTTCCTTCAAAGGGGTTATCTTTGAAGGGACTTACACCTGCCCTCAACCTGCCCTCAACCTGCCCTCACCCACCACGCCCCTGCATCACCATCTTTCATGTCAGCCTTGCACCGTCTCCTTCTTGCATCACCCATGCTACTGACTCTCCAATTTGGTGAGTGCAGCCAGTATGACGCCCTGCCCCTGCGTGCCCCCTTGGCAAACGAACCCCACTTCCAAACATCGCAAGGCCGTGAAGGACACCGATTTGCTGATGCTGAAATCAATCGCTATCGTTTGTATGATTTTTATACGAGGCAGGCCGAGTATCAATTAGGTCAAACAAACGCACCACAAATCCTCCTCCCTTATCCCGGACTGGAAGGAGGACGCCGTGGTCACTGGGGAAACACCAATGAAAAACTTTCCAGCACTGTCTTGAACCGGACTCAAGAACCTCGATATCATAGACTGCTCAACCGAGGACCTCATGGGGATCAGTATGTGTGTATCGGGAAAGAGCCATCCCAATCGGTATGCCTTTTTAAAGCTTCATCGCCCAGCATGAGCCAGGTCATGTTGAATGCCGAACTGCGGGCTCCCGTCCATGCCTTTGCCCACCAGGTTGACCGCTATGGCTTTGATATGCAGGCCCAGGGAGACCTTTACCTTATAGGCGACCGTTTCGAATGGTATAATGCATCGGAAAAAGCAGTCAAAGTCACAAGCCATGGATACCATCTACACAACGATAAGGTGATCTTCCGCAGGCAAATCGACAATCACAAGGTCCTCGACTGGCCATCGGTTTCCCGTGATGAAGACACTGCGGTTTATACCAGACAATGGGAGTGGCTGGATGATGCGCCTAGGCTTCGTTTTCTGTTACCGGTTTCAGGAAAGGAGATGAAGAATGCCAAAGTATCCATCCGTCGGGACGGAAGCAGCTGGCTGGCAGAACTAAGTGCGGGCAACAAAAAACTAAATCACCGAATCACAAGTTCAGCGCCTGCGAATAGCCTCTCTTTGGTTCATCAATCCGGACGCATCTGGGTGATCTTCCCCGAAGTCAAAAAAGGCACGCTGATCAAAATGGAATCCTGGCTTGGCACCTTGGACTCCCACTTCACCCCCAAGACGTCGGAGCCGGCCATCTTGTCTGAGTTTCTGGGAGGGGCAACGCGCTATTTCACCCAAAGTATCACCGTTAAAGGAACACTCAACGCTGACCCGGCGGCAAGTGGCACAGCGTATGAATTTGATGAGATACCGGTTCCGGATAATAATCCTTACGGAGTTCCCATGACAACCTGCGGGCTGACGTTTTCAGATGACGGATGCGCATACATCTCCACCCTCGTCGGAGATATATGGAAAGTCAGCGGGCTGAATCATTCACTCGAAAAAGTTCAATGGCAGAGGTTCGCCTCCGGACTCAATTCTCCGCTCGGATTGGAAATGGCCGACGGCATTCTTTACGTCCTCACCCAACACCAGATTCTCAAACTACACGATCTAAACAACGATGGAGAGGCTGACTTCATTGAGCCCTTCACCCAGATAAAACTTCCACCGGGGCGACTCCATGACTTAACCAGGGATGACGATGGAAATTTCTACTGCTCCCACGTCCGTGGAATTCATAAAATCAGCCCGGACGGATCAAGCATCTCCATTGTTTCCACCCCCTGCCGCAATCCACTCGGCATGGGAGTGCGTGGTGATGGCCTCGCGCTCTCTGACTCCTCCGAGGGAAACCAAAGCAACGGCACATGCAGCATCTTTGAATCCATTCATCCCGAAAATGAACAGACGGTGGCAAAGAACCGGAGAATCCTCTATCTGCCACGGGGTGTGGACAACTCACCGGGCAGTAGAATCTTCACCCATAGCGAGCGCTTTGGCCCACTTGGCAGCAGCATTCTCGGCCTCAGCTACGGCACCGGCCGCATCTATCAAATCATACGTGACACGAACAACGGAACCCCTCAGGCAGCCATGCACATGCTCCCTGGAGAATTTTCAAGCGGTACGGCCCGACTGGAAACCAACCCGAAGGATGGGCAGGTCTATGTCGTCGGCTTGGACGGTTGGGGAGACTTCGCGGTGAACGAAGGCTGTTTTACCCGGATCAGATACACAGGTAAAAAGAGCCTGCTTCCCGTAAGCTGGAAAGCCAAATACAACGGATTACTCATCGGTTTCAACCAAGCCATTGATCCGGGAAGCATCAAGCCAGAACGTTTTTTCCTGCAACAATGGAACTACCGGGACTCGCACCATACGTACGGATCAGCGGAGTATTCAGTACGCCAGCCTGAACAGATCGGACACGATCGAGTGAAAATTCAGTCCATTCACCTTTCAGAGGACAGGAAGTCCATCTTTATCAATGCCCCCGACCTCCTCCCGGCCATGTGCTCCCAGCTCTATGGATCACTCACGTCCAAGGACGGGGCTACACTTCAACTCAACCTTTTTGCCACAATCAATCAACTTTCCGTGGACAATGGACAGGGAGACTTGGCAAGCAAAGATAAGATAAGAAATCTCAAAGTCCCTTATTACCAGAGCAACGGAGACACCTACGCCGTCATCACCGGATTTTTTGACAAGCGCGCCGGACGAGCCGGCGTCCAACGCCCTGTCGGGCCAGTCGTGAAGTACCAATCCAAAGAGCTCAACTACGCATGGGTCAAAGACAACATCATCATGAAAAACACGTGCATTGCGTGCCATGGGCCCGGAAGCCAACACGACTTCTCCTCCTATGCGTCACTGATGAAAAGCGTCGATCTTAAAAACCCCGGAAAAAGCCACCTCCTCGGCATGCTTAAAACCGGCAGTATGCCCCCCTTCCCCATGCCAACCGTAGCACCTGAAATGCAAAAGGCGCTTGAGACATGGATTCAAAATGGAGCACCGGAATAAGCCCATATCGATCACATCATGTCCAACATCATTGCTATCCTGCTATCGACGAGTCTTGGGCTCGGCCACTTGTTTGCTGAAGACCCCGACAAGCAAAAAGAGAAATGGGTTCATCTGACCCAATGTGTCACCGAGGGCAATTGGAAGGTAAACGACGAGGGTATCATCCAACTTCAGCCGCGTCATGGCGAACAAGGATGGAAACGATATGGTTCCTACCTCTGGCTAAGACAAAGCTATGCTGATTTTATTTGCCGATTTGAATACCTCCACCCCAAAGGGGGGAACAGCGGTTTTTACTTCCGAGTAAAAGACAAAAACAATCCCGTAGAGACGGGTATCGAAATCCAAATTCTCGATTCCTTTGGCAAAAAAGGCAAACTCACCCACCACGATTGCGGAGGGGTGATCTTCACCCAAGGCCCGGCCAAAAATATGTCCAAACCGGCCAATCAATGGAATCAAATGACTGTGCGCTGCGTCAAAAGCCACCTGCAAGTCTGGCTAAATGGAGAAAAGATCCAAGACCTACAGCTAGACAAAACAGAGTTAAACAACCGCCCCCTCAACGGACACATCGGTTTTCAAGACCACGGACTGCCAATGCAATTGCGCAATATCAGTATCCAGGAGGTATCAAAACCCTGAGCCTGACAGCCCGATTTGCGCCTTCACCTGAGATTTATACCAAGGGCCAACACAGATGGGCCGATTGCCGAGATGGATGTCAGCAATGGTCTAATACCAAGTAGTCATTGGCGTAGTGGTATTACTCCGAGGCCTCGGCCAGTCCTTGGACTGCTGAACGATACTGCTCAAGGTGTTCACTTGGACGAAGCTCTAACGCTTGATCCAAGAGATCCAACGCATCACGGTAACGCTTGGTCGTCACGCACAGTTTGGCCGTCTCGACATGGGAGTCATAAGCAACGTCCTCAACCTGTGAGGCCTGCTTCAACAACATTTCGGCTTCTTGGTACCGTTTCTCCGACACCCTGAACTTTGCCAATAAAAGCAATGACTCCCCGTCCAACGGGTCGCGTTTGATGAGAGAGGCCAACACCCCGGCTCCTCGTGAGGGGTTCTGCCCGGAATCAATATCGATGAGAGCACCCAACCGTTGCTGCTTTTGCTTGAGTTTCCCATCCGGTAAATCTGGAAAGGCGTTGACCAAGGCATCGGCAAACTCGCGAGCCAGCTCCCAATTTCTCACCCGAGTGACAAACTCAAGAGCATTGACCGCCGCTTGGACATCTGGTTTCCCCTCCATCTCAAGCGCAGCCAGCATCAGAGGTCGCGCCAACAGTGGCCGCCCGGCGCGCAAATGTAAACTGGCCAGAAGTAAATGGTTCTCCGCATCCAATTTTTCTATCCGTCGGACCCACTCCAGGTTGCTGATGGCCTCGTCGCTCTGATCCATCGCCAAATGAATCGAAGCCTGCATCAGGTAATACGACGGCTCCAAGGGACGCACCTTGATCACTTCCTCAACCAACACCATGGCTTCTTGGTTGCGATCCAAATGCTGCAAACACTGGGCCACCCCCGCTTTCCAGTCGATTGCTTGAGGTTGCGTCACTTGGGCGAGTCGGTATGCCTGCAATGCTGAAGCATACTGCTCGTCTTGAAGTCGTCCATAAGCCAGCAGACCATACGTGCTGCCATCCTGGTCACCCAAACGAATGGCCTCCTCCAAGCGAGGTATGGCCTTATCCCACTGGTCCATGCGGGCATACAAGGACCCCAGATTTCTATGAGCCCGCCTGAATTGGGGAAAACGCTCTAATGCCTGAAGGTAACTCTTTTCAGCCGCCTCAAGCTGGTCGAGTTCAAACTGAATATTCCCGGCATTGTAAGCCAAGGCTGCAGAGGTCTTGAGCAAGGGACTTGCTTGAAGCTTTTTCAGGGCGTCTTCCCGCTTACCTTCCGCCATGAGCTTTTGGATAGACACGAGCAAGCCTCGTTCTTCGGAACTCACCGATGGCTCGATCCTCGCATTAATCTGATAAGATCCATTAAACGATTTTAAAAACGCCTCATCCTTCCAATACTCCTTGGACAATGGCAGAGGCTCAGCCGCAACGGATATACAGACTACAGCGAGGCTGAATACGGAACATAGAAAACTAACAATATTCATCTTATTTCTTAATCGTAATAGGCCAGGTCATAACGGCCTTAACAGCCTTCCCCTGGCGGGTGGGATTGGTAAAACGTGAGCCGTTGGCGATACGCCGGGCCGCTGGAATCAAATCCGGATGGGTCGAAGAAACGACAGATAAAAACTGACTCTTGCCGGAAGGTAGAATGGTAACCCGAACAACGACACGACCACTTGAGGCGTTGCGGATGCTTCGGGGAAAGGTAACCGACGGGTTACGCAGCAGGCGAGGTTTTTGGTCGAGCTCGCCCAAGGAGTACTGGGATTTCACTTTCGGCCTTACATTCACCTGCGGTGACGGACGTGCTGATTTTTTTGGCCCTTTCACCTGCTTGCGGGGAGCTGTCGGTTGAGGCAAGGGCGAGGGTGGCTGATCGGTAAAAAAGGCGTCCACCGCGGTTGTCGGGTCGATCTTCACCTGAGATACTGGCACCGCAGGCAACTGCACGTCCGGCAGCGCGGTTAAATCAGCCAGTGCCGGCGGGGGTGGCGGAGGAGCATCATCTGTCACTGGCTCCTCTGCAGGCGGAGGCGGAGGTTCAGGCAAGGTCACGGTATCCACCTCCCGAATTTCATATTCCACCTCCGGTGAAACAAGCACCATCATCCGGGTAAGCACCAGCGCCGCTAATAACACGACGGTGATGGCAATACCCAAAAAGATGGAAGCGAGGCGCATGATGGTTTGAGATTAGTGATTAGTGATTTGTGATTTGTCTTACTTTACGGTGGCGAGACTTACGGATTTGGCCCCGGCAATTTTTGCCGCGTCAATGACCTTGACGATCGTCCCGTGGTTGGCGTCGGCATCACCTTGGATAATCACGGGCATTTCCTCATCCCCCTCGAGTAGTGCCGCAATCACACTACGCACGCCTCCTACTCCAATATTCCGACCTCCTTGATAGACTCGACCATTGGCCGTCACCGCGATGAGAATCGCATTTTTTTCCAAATCCTCAGACGAAGCCGCTCTCGGTTTATTCACCTCCACTCCGGCTTCATCGACAAACACCGTTGTCACAATAAAAAAGATCAGCAAAATAAAGACCACATCAATCAAGGGGGAAATATTGATTTCCGAGGTGGAATCACTCGATGTAAAATGTCGAAATCGGCGCATAATGTTTGAAAGTGGGTTGGTGCTTATTCGGAAAGAGCAGGCTGAGGAGGAGGAACGGAACACCCCGAATGATTCGGAGAAGCAGCCAATGATTGATGCAGGTGCTGCTGGAGCTGGGCGTGTGTCGACTGGGTCTGACTACGTAAAAGAGCCAAAAGAAACGCCGCAGGAATGGCAATTAAAAGACCTGCCTGGGTCGTAATCAACGCCTCTGAGATTCCGACAGAAATACGATCAATCGGCTGAGCTTCACTCGCTGTCGCCAAACCTGAAAAAGTGACCAACATCCCCGAAACCGTTCCTAACAAACCAGCCAGTGGCGCGGCGCCAGCCAGGACGCCGATAAAGGGCAAGCGCCTCTCTACCCAGGCAAGACGATCCAATTCAAAAATGGCAAATTTACGCACAAGGCTTCGGTTCCCCTCACCTTCTTGACGCGTAAACAATTCAACACGCACCTCCTTTTTCACCTGCCACAAACCAAACCAGGTAGCTGCCAACATGGAGTAAAGCCCGACGCCTAACAACAGAAGACCCCACAAGACGGCACCGCCTTGGTTCAACACGTTCTGTAATTCTGTCAGCATACTTCGTTTATTCCCGATTTCTTCCCATCATTGGGTGGTCCATGGTTATTTGAATTTTTCTCCCCGCAGGCCATTGACCAATGTCAGGCCCAGCTTTTCTGTGTTCTGGATAATCCCCTGACAACGACGGGACAAAAGGGCATGAATAATCAATGCCGGGATCGCAACCACCAAACCAAACAGGGTCGTAATCAAGGCTTCGGAAATCCCTCCGGCCAATGGTTTGGCATCACCGGTTCCCGATACTGTGATCACATTAAAGGTCCGGATCATTCCGGCAACGGTGCCCAGCAAACCTAACAGCGGAGCTGTCGCCGCCGTGATCGCAATGAAGGGCAAGCCACTTTGCAATTTATTTTGAACCCCGATGAGTTGTTCATAAAGAACCTCCTCAACAACATCAGGGCCAGCCTTCACATACAGCAAACACTGCCCTACGACGTCACCCACCGGGTGGATAGCTTTAGCTGCAGTCGCTTCAGCTTCATCAAGCTGATCCTCACGCAAAGCCGTCAAAATCCGTGAAACCCAATCGGGCTGAGGTGTCCGGATCCTTACAATCTGAATCAATTTCACCACTCCGGAGAGTGCGGAGATCAATGCAATGCCGAGAATAGGCCAAATCCAGAAACCGCCCTTCCGGAAGATGTCTAGTTTATCGGCTTCGAGGGATGCCAGAGCGGAGGCTTTACCGCCAGTGACATCCACGCTGAGCGTCGACTCGCCACCGGCAATCAACGTTTGGATAGCCGCCCGTTCGCCCGGAGTAACTCTTGGGCTCAGATTCCCTTTTTCCCGGGAAATGGAACCCGCCAGCTGTTCATCATCTGAGACAAACCATATTGCGGGTCCAGCTAACGCAAAGGTGCCAGTCTTCACCTCTCCGCTTGGAGCAACGGCCTCCGCTTGGAGCTGGTGCCCCCCCAACAACGATTCTAAGCGGTTCAATCCGGCATCCACAATGGCCAAGCGCTGTTCAAGCCTTTGAGCCGGATTCCCTTCCGATTGATGCAAACCTTTCAGAGCTTCAGCATATTGTTTTTCCTCACCCGGAAGCAAAAAGGTTTCCAAAATCAGACCGTAATCACCGAGTTGCCGATCAGCAAACTGATGGTCCTGGGCCAATTGATACTGTTTTTTTTCCAGCTCCTTGATCAGGGTTTGCCGGTCATCCTTTGCCATCCGGGCAATCCTGACTTTTCTTCGTTGCTCCAACAGTCTAACGCGAACCTCCTCAAACTCCTTGGCCAATGCCGGTTTCTCCTCAGCGATCGCTGCACGCTGGCTCGCCAACCTCGTCTGGGCATCCTTGAGGTCCTTATGAATGACCGCCACTTGTTGCTGGGCCAGCACAAGATCTTTTCCGCCCCCAGCCTCGTCCTGTGCAAAACCTGTCCCGCCAATAAACACAGACGCCAGACTGGCTACTCCCATTTTTTTAAATCCGTTCATCCTTACTTATTGTTAGCGTTGCTATCCTTGGAGAGTTGAATCGGTAGTTCGACCAATTGAGGAGGACTATCTTTGCGATACACAGCAAAGGCCTTCCTGACCGAATCGGCCAACGCTGGTTGGTCCTGCCACTGCCAGCCATCCTTGCCCGGCGTCCCAAGCCCTGCGGTGTCACCTTGTTCCGCTGCGTAAAAGGCACGCGCCAGCCCAAGATAGAGCACATCCACGGTCATCTTTTTACCGGATGCCAACACTCGGGTTTCCTCGGTCACTGTGATCGTCCGGTTGAACCGACCGCATGCAGCGAACACACTCAAAATTGATTTCAGAGTTTCACGGGGTTTCCCTAACGCCTCATCCGACTCCAGCAACTCTATATCGGTCTCAAGATTGTTTTTGAGAGGTTCAGGCAAGCGCTTCAATAACGTGCGCGTTCGGGGCAGCACTCTTGCCAAGTATTCATCCAAGGTTCTCTGGGCTGCTCGATACTCCGAGATCTGCTTCTCCAGTTGCTGCTTACTGGCATCGACGAGTTCAGCTGATTTTCCAGCCTGATTCATTTCATCATCCAAGAGGGCCAGCTCTTTTTGAAACAAACCCAACAAATCCTGCATTCTTTGGCGTTCGACCTGCCAAGTATTTTTTTCCTCTGAGATCAACCCTTCGGTTTGCACCCACTGATGGATCAATTCACGCACAGCTGCTGGGTCAAGTTGTGCCGCAGGGTCGTCCTGAGCTTTCGGCTCGTCCTGACCAAAAAGAGGCAGGGAGATCACGGTGATTAACGCAAGATATTTCATAAATGAGATGGGATTTCGTGGCAACAAGCCAGAGGGATGAATCTCTCCGGTGGGCAATCTTATAGACGATAAAGCGGCGTCTGCAAGAATGCAAACGCCGCTAATGATAACAATCAATCAGAGAAAACCATTAGAATTGGACTTCAAATCCACAGTAGAGATTACGGCCTTGATTGGTCCGAGGACCTTCAGGCAAACGGGAGACAACACCCACTTCATCGAAGATATTGTAAACCCCGCCGATCAGACGCCAATTGTCATTGATCTGATACCAGGCGGAAAGATCCACCAGGAACATCTCATCAATCTCCCCTTCGCGGGATGAGACCACTTGGTCAGAGTAATTCCCTCCGGTTCCATACATCTCGCTGGTCCAGGTGGCGTCAAGAAACGCACCCCATTGGGTGAAATCAACACCCACACCGGCTGCGAGTTTCCATTCGGGGATGTATGGGATGTCATTTCCGGTTTCGTCTCCACCACGGAAATCCGTGTAAACATTACCCGTATCTGTGGCTAGATTCTCCTGTAAAGTCGCGCTGGTCCAAGTGGCACTGATATACATCGGCACCCGATAGGCCTGGCCGCTAGCGACCGCTGGATCATAGGTGATCTGCGCCTCAATCCCGTAGACTTCAGCTTCCCCACCATTGGCCGGATCACCCAAGCCGGCACCCGCTGCTGGAGCTAACAGGTTATCAAAATCCGTGTAAAACCCGACCAGTTCAAAACCAACAGCATTGTCCGTGTTCTGGTGACGCCATCCCAATTCATAAGAAATGGAGGTCTCCTCGTCGGTCTGCTCTGCAGGATCCGGGTCGGTGTATCCCTTTGGACTCGGGGTGGAAATACCACGGTAAATACCACCGAAAATACGGTCCGTTTCACAAAGCTCATACGTTCCGCCCATGCCTCCAGCCCAGGTGTTCAAATCATCTGAGCGAGAAGTGCCATTGTTGTAATCGTCATAGTCAAATTGCATGAATTCAAAACGAACTCCGGGACGCAAGGTCAACTTGCCGGACTTGATTTCGTCTTCAATAAACACCGAAGTGGCAACGGTTTCCTGACGGCGATTGGAGTCCGAGCCATGCACCCCTTTGGAATCAAGGAAGAAGTCACCGGTTCCCGTGGACTCATAGGTGTCCACCCACTGGTAACGGTCGACATAGTCCTTATGAACCCGGACCCCTGCTGTCAGACTGTTCTCAACCTCACCGACCAAAAAATCATAGGTGCTGGCGAACTGCGCGCCGTAGCTGCGGTAGTCACGGTTGTTCGCCTTGACGTCAATGATGTCGCCCGCTGTCAATCCTTTCAGAGATGTCACCTTCGCAGGATCCAACAACGCAGAGTGAAGGCTGGAACCATTCACCTTGTTCAGCTTATACCAGTTGCGGTTAAAACGGTTATAGTAACCGGCAGCCTCAAGCCTGAAATCAGAGGTGGGCTCAGCGGTGTATTTCAAATAAGTCCGGTGGTGAAAGGTATCAATGTTATCATACTTCGTTGCCGCATAACGATCGTGCGGATTGCGTTTCACATCACGTTCCGACAAGCCAAGGTAGGTTTCGTCCGCATCAAACTCAGTATAACCATACTTGAACTCAAAACGCTGCTTGAGTGCGGTGTCCGGCTCCCAGAAAAGCTTGAGCATCGGTTCGATCCGCTGGAATCCAGTGTCCTGGTTAAGCCCTTGAATGTCACGAAACCCGTCCGTCTGATGGTAGAACATCTCAAGCAGGTAACCAAAGGTTCCATTGTTTTCCGTTTGAATCGTATCTCCAAAGTGAGCGTGACCAAGGAAAGTATTGTCGGAACCATAAGTAAACTTAGCGTAAAAAGCCTGCTCATCAGGAATCGGAGTGGAAAGGTAATTGATAACCCCACCTGTGGTATGTGGCCCATACTTGATCTGACTGGATCCTTTCAAAACCTCAAACGCATTCATGCGGGCTGCATTAGGTGAATAGTAAGCAGCAGGTGCGGAATACGCGGCAGGTGAGCTCAGGATTCCATCCTCCATAATCGTGGTTTTCTCACTGCGTGTTCCCAAGCTACCACGAATAGAAATGTTCGGAAAATTGCCGTAACCGTCCTCTTCACGGATATAAACTCCGGGAACCTTGGCCAGAATACGGTTAATACTCGTGTAGTTCTGCTGTTTGAGATCTTCCTCATCGATATAGACAGCCGAGCCCACCAGATCGAGAACCCGATCCTTGCTGCCGACCACTGTCAACGGCGACAGTTCGCCCTCCTCCTCTGCCGCGCTCAGCGCCGCCATGGCTCCCAGACTCATCACGGAGATGGCCCATACCTTCGTTGTTGTTTGAATTGCTTTGTTCATAAACTTGTAAATTAATCAAATGAGCAGCGCTGAAGCCGCTGACGCGCCCAGAACTATTGCGAATGATTCTCAATAGCAAGTATTAATCTGCATTTCTGTCATACTTTTTCTATATTGGCAAATCAGCCAACGACTGAAACGCTTTACAAAGCTAAGGATATGAAGCAGGTCTTTGTAAGAGTATGGGAGACAGCCAATCACATTCATCATCAGGACGCGGAGGATTATTCCGAAAATTCATCCTCCCCCAAGTGATTGTCATCGGATTGGCGGGAGTTTGCGGCATGTTATGGTCGGGAGTCACCCAGGCGAAAAAAGATCACGAGCATCTGGTTCGGGTTGCCTCATCCAATGCGGAACTGGCACGCAGCCTCAACCTTCCCTACTCAAAACGACTGGCGTCTCACCTCAGCTCGATGACCGGATTTCAAATGGGCTTCGTCACGAGTGAGCATCTCATCATCTCAGCTGAAACCTGGAATGAAGAACAAATCGAGCTTGCTAAACGTGCAGTCGCTAGCAGTGGCGAAGTTGTGCGTGGGAATACGACTCAAGCTGCGGCATCACCAACCGCCCCCGGTGGCCCCCATCTCGTGGCCATGCAAACACGCCCCCCGCTGATCAGTTTCTCAGAAGGCAACAAACGAACGCCTCTCATCGCGGCCATTCTGCTGGCGATCGCCTCGGCCTTCATCACCGCAAGGACCGTGGTCAAACCTCTATCCCAATTGGCTACCAGCCCCGCCCTGAACACCTCGGATGGTGAATGGCAATTCCCGCCGACCCTGACCGATAGACGGGATGAAATTGGACTTCTGGCAAACACGCTCAATAAACAACGATCGGCCTTGATCGAAGAGCAAAAACTCCGGCAGGAATCCGAGAAAATGGCCCTACTCGGAAACATGGCAACCTCTCTGGCGCATGAAATCAAGAACCCGGCAGCAGCCATCATTATGCATGCCAAGGTCCTGGAACAACACAGGCATTCCGAACAAGGGCAATGGATCCGTGAAGAGGGAGAACAAATTGTTTCCCTTGTCAACCAGTGGCTGTATGTCGCCAAACCCCAGCCCCCCAACACATCCAACACAGACCTCGCCGGTATGCTTCGCGACCTGCAGGAAAAAATGCGTGCCCTGCTCGATTTTCATCATTGTTCTCTCAACTTATCCAGCCCGGATTCGCTCATGCTGGTATGTGACCAACAACGCATCGAGCAGGCCTTCCGCAACCTGATCCACAATGCGGTTCAGGCCATGCCTGAAGGTGGTCAGATCCGGATCATCCTGGAATCCAAGCACCCTGACGAGGTCGAATTCACAATCTCCGATGAGGGGCCAGGCTTTACGGACAGTGCTATCGCCAACTTGGGAAAAACGTTTTATTCCGAACGCGAAGGAGGTATGGGTCTCGGGCTGTCCCTGGTTGCCGGCGTCATCCATGCCCACGGAGGCAGCTTCACCGTAAAAAACCAAAGCTCAGGTGGGGCTACCGTCTCGGGCAGGCTGCCATCTCTGCAACCAGAACGATCACCGTCAGCAATATGAACAAGTCCACCATCCTGATTGTCGAAGACAACCGATCTTTAGCCGTAGCCATGGCTGCGGCAGCTGAAAATGCAGGCTTAAAAGCTGAACTTGCCCCCACTCTGGCCAGGGCAAGACAAGCACTGGACAAGTATCGATTCGCAGGCCTCTTACTCGACATCGGGCTTCCTGACGGCCACGGTTTGGAACTCATCAATGATTGGGCATGGGACCACAAACCTGAAATTGCCGTGATTACAGCCCATGGAGAAATTGAAAACGCCATCGCAGCCCGCAAACTGGGAATCGCACATTTTCTCGACAAACCTGTCGATTTTGAATCCTTGGAATCGTTTTTTCAAACACTTGGCTCCAGAACCCCTCCCAATCCCACCGGAAAAACAGAATCACACCCCACGCCATTTGTCGGAGCTTCCCCTGTCATGCGTCCGGTATTTCGCCAAATCTCCCATGCCTGTGCTTCCACCCAGCCGGTTGTGATCACCGGGGCTTCCGGCACGGGGAAATCACACGTCGCCGGTTTAATCGCCCAAAGCGGTCCCACCCCTGCTAAACTAGAAACCATCCATGCTTCATCCCTACTTGAAGCCCACCAACTCGAACAAGCCCTCGACCGAACCAAAGGGTCCACACTGATTCTCGAGTCGGTTCACACCCTGCAATCCTGCCTGCAAGATCTACTTGTATCCTCGATTGACCAGCAAGAAGCACCGCGCTTGGTAGTGACATCGGATGACACAGGCCTCCTTACCAAAGTTGAACAAGGAGCGTTCAACCGTGAGCTCTGTTTTCGGTTGCAGGTGCTTGAAGTCAAACTTCCACCACTCAAAGAGCGAAACGAAGACATACCGGCACTCACCGATTGCTTTCTTGGAGAACTCAACAAAAGCTCCCATGCCCGAATCGACGAGCATAGCCTCAGTGCACTCTGTCGTTACGACTGGCCCGGAAACGTGCGCGAACTCAGGAATACCATCCAACATGCCATCATCACCAGTGCAGGGCAAGCAAGCATCACCCTTGATCATCTCCCCCCCCACCTCGCAACGCCACAAACGCATCGGCTCAGCAACGACGAAGATCTAGAATACGCCCTGAAACTGTGGCTCGACAAGCAGCTGGAAACCGGGGCCCACTACAAGCAAGTTAGCGCACGTCTCGAGCGTCTTCTGCTTCGGATCCTGCTGGATCGCTACGACGGCAAACCGTCCCGGCTCGCAGCAGCACTGTCCATCAACAGGTCCACATTGAGAAAGAAACTCAAGCAAGCGTCTGAAGAATGAACAAATTTTGTCCATAATTCAGTTTCTCCCGATGTCTGATTGATCGGCAAAAGCAGTCAGGATAGTTGATGTAAACCCTACAGCAAACACATCAATCGATCCTATGCATCAACACGATTCAACCCGATACCGAAAACTGGCAGCTCCACTCATCCCCTTGCTCTTGAGCCAATGCTTGACCACGGCATCCCATGCCGAAACCGAAGCAGCCAACACACCGTCACTCAAACCTGATTCAGAACTCCCGGAAAGCGTTATCACCGCGCTCCGCTACCAAGAAGACCTCACTAACACCCCCTACAGTGTAGAGTCTCTCGATGCCGAAGCCATAACGGCTCCGCAATACCGGACCCTTCCAGACGCCCTGGGCTCCCTTCCAGGCGTAATGAATCAAAAAACCGCCTATGGCCACGGCTCCCCCTATATTCGAGGGTTCACCTCTTTCCGCAACCTGATGCTCATCGACGGCATCCGTTTCAATAACTCTGTGTTCCGCGACGGCCCCAACCAATACTGGAACACGATTGATTCCTACGGGCTCGAAGGCGTCGAACTTGTCCGTGGCCCTGGATCCACACTCTACGGATCCGACGCCATCGGCGGCACAGTCAACGCCCTGACCCGAGGAACCCGCTACCTCGAATTCGACCAAGGTGAATCCTTCTGGGGAGCCACCCTCGATTACCGCTACGACACCGCAGGAGACTCTCATGTGCTCAGGCTCGAAGGCCTCGTCGGCCAAGGCGAACAATGGGGACTGCGAGTCGGCTATACCCTCAAGGATTTCAATGACGTCCGCTCCGCTGGTGTCGGAACCATGGAAAAGACCGGCTATGACGAATGGGCAGCCGACCTCCGCTTCGACTACGCTTTCAACGACTGCACCAGCATGACCATCGTCCACCAACAAGTGGATCAAGACGACGTCTGGCGCTCACACAAAACCATCTACGGATTCGAATGGGAAGGGACCGATTTCGGCAGTGAACTCGAACGATCCTTCGACCAGGATCGCAGCCTGAGCTATATCCGCTTCGAAGGAAAAGACACCGGCCACTGGGTGGATGCATGGCAACTTACCGCATCACTGCAAACGCTCGATGAAGAGCGCTACCGCAACCGAAGCAACAAAGGCAAAGGGATGGACCGCCAAGGCTTCGATGTTGACACCTACGGCCTGGCACTGCAAATGGAATCCGACACCCGTGTCGGCCGCCTGATTTACGGTTTCGATTACTATCAAGATCAAGTTGACTCCTTCAACAAGAAATACGACGACGACGGCAACTTCACCGGATCCGCGGTGCAGGGACCTGTTGGGGACGACGCCAATTACGACACCTTCGGCGCTTACGTTCAGGACGTCTGGGAAATCAACGAACAATGGACACTGAACTTAGGCGCCCGCTACTCCTACGTCGCAGCCGACATTGGCAAAGTCGATACAGAGGACGGCGTCATCTCCATCGATGAAAACTGGGATACCCTGGTCTTCAGCGGCCGGGCCCTCTATCAGGCAAACGATTGCTGGACCCTCTTTGGCGGCATCTCCCAAGGATACCGTGCCCCCAACCTCTCGGATCTGTCACGTCTCGATTCGGCTCGCTCCAATGAAATCGAAACCCCGGCCCCGGGACTCGACCCCGAATACTTCACCACCTTCGAAATCGGTGGTCGTTACGGAACCGAGACCGCCGGCATCAATGCCTCGGTGTTTTACACGGACATCCGCGACATGATCGTGCGCACCCCGACAGGGCAAGTCATCGACGGAGACAACGAGGTCACCAAGCAAAATGCCGGTGACGGTTATGTCTGGGGATTTGAACTCAGCGCCGACTGGACCTTTGCTCCACAGTGGACGCTCTTTGGGCAGGCTGCCTGGATCGATGGTGAGGTCGATACCTATCCGACCTCCGACCCGGTCAAAGTCTCCGAACCTCTCGACCGGACCATGCCACTGACCGGCAACGTCGGAGTCCGCTGGATGCACCCCGACGGTCGCATCTGGGTGGAAGGCGTTGTCAATGCCGCAGCCAAGGCGGACGAACTCTCGACCCGTGACGAAAGCGACACCAACCGCATACCCCCGGGAGGCACTCCATCCTACGTGGTTCCATCTCTCCGAGGTGGCTGGCAGGCCACCGACAACCTGCTGCTGACCCTCGCCCTTGAAAACCTGACCGATGAGGAGTACCGCATCCACGGATCCGGAGTCAACGAGCCCGGATTTCACGCCGTAGCCGGAGTGACTCTCACCTGGTAAAGGAAGATCAAGCACATCAATAAAAATCCCCCCTCCCGCATTTTTCCCTTGCTGGATCGGGGGGATTCAAGGCTATTTGCACGCGACATGTTTGCACCCAAGTGGAAAAAGGAAGCAAAGCTGCTCGATAAGGCGGCGAAAAAGTTTCTCAACTACAAACGCGACCTGCTGGAAGAGAAGCAGATTGCCGAGATTGAGTCCCGCCGCATCGACCTCCGCAGCTCGGTCAAGTCAGGAGACAAAGAGCGCACGGCAGAAGCCTCGAAACAGCTCCAATCCACGTGTGAATCCGCGCTCCCCCGCTACCAAGCCCAAGGCTGGGTGGAAGAAAACATCGAAGTCTTTTTTGTCGCTATCGTGGTGGCTCTGGGGCTCCGGGCCTATGTGGTTCAACCTTTCCGCATCCCGACAGGGTCCATGCAGCCCACGCTGAATGGGATCATTGCCACCAAGGTTGACTCCAGCGACGATTTTCCTGCCTTGCCAATTCGCACCCTGCAGTGGGCAACCCATGGACGCTCCTATGTGGATTTGGTCTTGGAAGAAGATAAAACCCTCCGCAAGGAGGACCCGATTGAAGAAATCCACACGATGCATTTCTTCACCCGGACGAAGATTCATTTCTCGGATAATACCTCGGTCACCTTTCCCGGACCCAAAACAGCGCTGTTGAGCGCCAATGGCATGGGCTTCGGCGAAATCTGCGGCTACCCCCCCCATCCCAACGACTCGGAAGCCCTTACCCGATTCCAACAGGATTTCAACACCACCCCAAAATCGGAAATGGCCTACGAAACCGTGGGTAAAAATAAAAACCCCATTATCCGACCAAAACTCAAGGCCGGAACCGTCATTGCCCGAGGGTTTATTGATAGCGGAGACCTGATTCTGGTGGACAAGATGTCCTACCACTTCCGCAAACCAAAACGCAGCGAAGTCTTTGTCTTCGACACCCGGGAGATCAAAAAGATCCGGGCCCAAGCCAACCCGGGCTCACACTATATCAAACGCCTTGCCGCCGTCCCTGGCGAAGAGTTGGAAATCAAGGGCAACGACCTCTATATCGATGGCCAACGTGCCCAGGACCCCGGTTTCCTCAAGGTGATGAGCGAACGGGAAGGATACCACTACGGATACAAACCCATTGGTCGTCTCGCACACGGACGCACCTTCAAAGCCAAGTGGTCTAAACACCCCGGTATGAATGAATACATCGCCCTGGGAGACAACAGCTTTAATTCCTCCGACTCCCGGGATTGGGGAACCGTTAAAGAGTTCAACGTCATCGGCCCGGCCTCCTTCTCTCTCTGGCCCTTTGGCAGCGGCCACTGGGGAATCATCAAATAGGCATAGAGTAGAGCACGAATGCTCACGCCGGGCCATTCAACGGTCATTCTTCTCCCCCTTCTTCGTCCTCCCATGTCCTCGGCACAAGACATCACCCGTAAGGCCAAATCGAATCTGGCGATTGCCTTGACCTGCTTACCCGAGCAGCGCAAACAGGACATGGTGGTCTTTTATGCCTTCTGCCGGGTCATTGACGACCTTGCCGATGACCTCGAACTCCCCATCGAGCAACGACGAAAGAGCCTTCAACAATGGCGTGAGGGCATCGCCGAAGGCTTTCAAAACCCCGACGAATTACAACAACAGATCATCCGTCTGATCGAAGACTACGACATTTCCCGTCAACCCTTTCTCGACCTGATCGACGGCTGCAGCTCCGACCTCGAGCCTCAATCCTTTCAAACCTGGGGTGATCTGGAACGCTACACCTACCAGGTGGCCTCCTGTGTCGGACTGGTATCCATCCGCATCTTCGGCTGCAAACACCCGGATTCGGAAACCTATGCCGTCGCGCTCGGACACGCCCTGCAAATCACCAACATCTTGCGTGACGTCCATGAAGACCTCGACAATGGAGGCCGTATCTACCTCCCGACCGAAGACTTGGAGCGAGCCGGCCTCAGCGAACAACACTTACGAGATCACGTCCACGACGAACGATTCATCTCTATGATGAACGGATTGGCAGATCGGGCTGAGGCCTATTACCAGAAAGCCCAAGACCATCTACGCACACAAGATGCCAAAGCGCTCAAAGCAGCGGAAGCAATGCGGAAAATATACCACACCTTGTTGCTCAAGATGCGTCGAGACCAATTCAAAGTCTTTGATCAACGCTATTCGGTATCGAAATTTCGCAAGGCCCTGATCTTACTCCGAACCATGTTGCCGTAACATGCCTTACTCGATCTGCGTGTGCGCTTGCCGAATGGCTTGGTTTTTGTATACTTCGGACAATCAAGCGATTCTTGTAGGCAGCTCAAGATGAACAAGGGAACCCAAGAGAGGCCCCGATGGCTCTATCGACAGCTCCAACCAAGGCTCAATACCAAGGCACTCTCAATCCTATTATGAAAACAACCCTGCTTCTCATCCCCGTCATTGTCTCCTGCCTCTTCACCTCCTGTGGTTCCACAACAGGCACCGGCACCGTGCCAGCGCCCGATGTCCCCGATCTGAAAGATGTTCCGGTCGGTCGCCCTGACCCACTGGGCCGAAAAAATATGGTGATCAGCCCGTTTCGACCGTATAACCTGATCGACGTCAAAGGATACCAATCCGGGGATGTCGTCGGAGATCCGTCCACCGCCAGGCGAGACCCTAAAACGGGCAAAATCATCGAAAGCACCTCCAAGTATTTCCTGATCCCCTGATCGGCAAACTGCCTGGACGTCCGAACGTATTTGCCTGTATCCAGCCATTTCTGAGCAGACATGACTCCCGGATTGTCCAGACAGAGAGCCATGGTTCACTCCTCCCCCGCTCGTTCATTTCGCAGGGGAGGATTTTTTTCGCAACTTTTCCTCTCAAATCCGTTAATACTCTGACGCGTTCATGATCAACCCATCCTGCATGAGGTCCCCCCACTTGTATCTGACCCTGCTTGGCTTGGTCGGGATCATTGCGTCCTGCCAACCCGGGGGAACGCCGAGTAGCACGAGCCATATCGATATACCCACCGCCTGGAAGGCTACGGGAAAATCATCATCCCGCTCCATTAGCTCCGGATGGGTGAAGGACTTCAATGATCCGCAACTTTCGCGTCTGGTGGGAGAAGCGATGCAACGCAACCCCGACCTGCTCGCCACGGCCGAACGCTTGGAGGCAGCACGCGCCAATGTCACTCAGTCGCGGGCTCGCCGCATGCCAAGCGTCAACCTCAGCGCGTCGGGAAGCCGGACCCGACTCGAAGACGGAGGCCCCGGAAGCAATGGTGCCAGCTACACCAGCAGCCAGGGAGTCAACATCGGAGCCAGCTGGGAAATTGATCTCTGGGGGAGATTACGTCATTTACATACGGCGGCTCAGGCAGACTACGACAGTACCGTCGCAGATTTCCGAGGCACCCGGCTCTCGCTCGCAGCCAGCACATCCAGCGCATGGTACAATCTGATCACCAGCGAGAACCAACGCAAACTTTCCGAAGAAACCTTGGGACGCTACCGCAAGGTGGAAAAAATCATCGAACGCAACTACAAAGCCGGAACCGCCCGATCCCTGGACCTCCAGCTATCGAGAAACAACGTCTACAACGAAGAACGCACACTGCGGGCACGCAACCGTGACCGTGACGATGCCCGCCGAAATCTGGAAATTATCCTCGGTCGATACCCCAAGGGAGAAATCAAAGCCCGAACAGCCCTTCCCGTTGTCCGCAAGGATGTCCCCGCCGGCCTCCCGGCGGACCTGATCACCCGCCGGCCAGACCTCGTCCGTGCCCAGCAACGACTCTACGCATCGTTCCACCGAGCCAAAGCCGCACAAAAAAACCTACTTCCCGCAATCCGCCTGACCGGTAGCAGCGGTAGCCGATCTCCGGACATCAGTGACCTGATCGACATCGATCAGCTGGTCTCATCCATTACTGCATCCTTAAGCCAGTCGATCTTCGAAGGGGGAGCCCTGAAGGCCGAAGCGGAGGCTGCCGTAGCGCAAAACCGCGCAGCCATCTACGATTTTGCCAATGTCGCCCTGCGAGCCTTCCGTGAAGTGGAATCGGCTCTTGCCGCAGAGGAATCGCTCGCCCAACAAGAACATTTCCAACGAAAAAGTCTCGAACAGGCGTCCCTCGCTGAGAAACAAGCTGGCCGGGACTATGCCGAAGGCGTTGAAGGAACCGACATCATCTCGCTGCTCGAAGCCCAGCGGAGGGCATCAAATGCTCGTAACTCATTGATCCTTCTGCAAAACCAACGGATCCAAAACCGTATCAATCTTCATCTGGCGCTGGGTGGCGATTTTCGTTCAACCGCTAAATAAGCAGCCAAGCCGACTTGACAGCAGCGACTTTCATCCCAGATTCACCACATCATTCATTCTCATTCCATGCGAGCCTTACTGCACATCATCCTGCCCATCGCCATTATTGCCTTGGGAGCGTGGGGTTATACCGAGCTCAAAGGTCTCAAGAAGGAAGGCTACAAGCTGCGCAAAGATCCGGCAAAAGAACAAAAACGACCGGTTGAACAACCAAAAATCCGCACCCGGGTGATGCCGATGGATCTCCAAGATTTTACGATCACCCTGCACAGCCAAGGGGTTGTCCGCCCACACAATGCCACAACGCTGACCTCCCAGGTCAGCGGACGCATCGTAGAAATCACTCCGAGCTTTGAAGATGGTGCCTATTTCAGCAAAGGTGAGATCCTGATCAAACTCGACACCGCGGATTACCTGACGGACCTCGAGTCAGCCAAAGCACAGCTCGCAAGGTCGGAAGCCTCATTTGCCCAAGAACAGGCACGGGCAAAACAAGCACTCTTGAACTGGAAAGATGCCGGGTTTGAAGAAGAAGCAAGCGATCTGGTCCTTCGCAAACCTCAACTGAGGGAAGCGGAAGCCAACGTCAACTCTGCCAAATCGTCACTTGAACGAGCCAAACGCAACCTTGCCCGCACCCAGGTCAAGGCTCCCTACGACGGCAGGGTTCGCAAACGCAACGTCGGCCTGGGACAACAAGTGGGAGCCAGCACACCGCTCGGGGAAGTCTTTTCCACCGACTTTGCCGAAGTTCGGCTTCCGCTCACCAGTAGGGACCTCCAGTACTACAACCCGCCAAACAAACCGGAGGCCGTCACAAACAAGGATAACATCCACTTTGAATCCATCCTGAATCAAGCAGAAGAGCATGCCACCCCTCCATGGGTCGGTAGCATCATCCGTGCTGAAGGAGAGCTGGACACCGATTCAAAACAGCTTTTTGTCATCGCCAAAATCGATGACCCCTTTGGCCTGAACAACGGCAAGGCCCCGCTATTTATTGGGCAGCCCGTTCGAGCATCCATTCCAGCTAAAACCCTGTCTGACGTCTATACCGTGCCAAGAAAACACCTAAAGGAACTCAACGAAATTCTAGTGCTGAGAAATGGTTTACTCAAATCCGTAACCATCACGCCGATCTGGACTTCCGCGGAGAACATCATCACCCGGGAAGGGATTGAACCCGGGGATTTACTCTGCACAACCCGCCTTCCTTACGCTCCCGAAGGAGTCCCCGTGGAAATCATTGAAGATGCCAGAGAAGACAGCTCCGGTGAAGTATCACCAACCCAGCAAGCACAAGCCGGAGACTCCGGCAAAGTGGGCAAAAAACGCACGAAACCACGCCGCTAAGCCAAAGTAAGTCTCACACTTCAACCACTAAACTTTCAGCCCAACACTTCTGACTTCTCATGCTTCGCTGGTTTGCCCGCAACGATTACGCCGCCAACTTCCTGATGGTGGCCATTTTACTTGCTGGCGCGTATGCCGTCTTGTTCAAAATCCCGACCGAAGTCAGCCCGTCCTACCGGATGTCCTTTCTCAAAGTGAATGTCCCCCTCCCGGGAGGCACGCCAAACGAGGTAGAAAGCAAGGTGGTCATCCCGATTGAAAATGCGCTGAAAGGCCTCTCCGGCATCAAATACATCAATGCCGAAGCCCGCCGGGGAAAAGCCGAATTTCACATCGGCACCGAAGAGGGAGCGGACCAGGAAAAGCTTCGAACTGAGATCGAATCCAGAATCAATAAAATCAACACCTTCCCGAGAGAGATCGAGCCCCCACGAATCTATATCCCGGATACGGCCCACTGGATGGAAGTTATCTCCGTCGTCGTTTCCGGTGACATGTCTGAGAAGGATTTGTTAGCGGCAGCCCGCCAAGTGCGAGATGATCTCACAGCCTTACCCGGCATTTCCAAAGTCGATGTCATTGGCACAAGGGACCGGGAGGTTTCGATCGAAATCAATCAAGAGACGCTGCAAGATTACGGGTTGACGCTCGACAGCGTCTCACGCGCGATTCAACAAAACTCGATGGACCTATCGGCCGGTTCAATCAAGACAGATGCCACCCGCGTTCTCCTCCGCTCGACCAATCAGGCTCTGAACCGATCCCAGTTTGAACAAATCATCATTCACCGGGGAGATGGAGCCGAGATCAAGCTAGGAGACGTTGCCAACATCAAAGACAGCTTTGACGAACAACGAAAGGTCACCCGCTTCAATGGTGAACGCTCCGTCATCGTCGAGGTCAAACGTCTCGGCGATGAAAAAGCACTGAAAATTTCCGACCTTGTCCACCAATACGTGGAAGAGTCAGCCAGTCGCTTTCCCAAAGGGGTTAAACTCCACACTTGGGACGACGATTCCGTCAGTCTACGCGGACGCATCTCCACCCTGTTCTGGAACCTTCTCCAAGGCTGTGTCCTCGTCTTCATTCTCCTCAGTGTGTTTCTGCGTCTCTCTCTTGCCATCTGGGTGATCATCGGTATCCCGGTCGCATTCGCCGGAGGATTAATGCTCATGCCAACCCTGGGCATTACCGCTAACATCATGAGCTTGTTTGGCTTTATCATCGTGCTCGGCATCGTCGTCGATGATGCCATTGTCACCGGTGAACACATTTTTTCCAAACTCAAAACCGGGATGGATCCGCTGGAAGCGTCCGTTACCGGAGCCAAGGAAATCGCCGTCCCGGTAACCTTCGGCGTGCTGACCACCGTTGTCGCCTTTATCCCGCTTGCCTACATCACGGGTTGGTGGGGAACCTTCGCCAAACAAATCCCCTTTGTGGTCATCCCGGTGCTTGTTTTTTCACTGGTCGAATCCAAGCTCGTCCTCCCATCACACCTTAAACACCTCAAGGTGAACCGAACGAGCAAAGCTCCCCTCACCAGAATCCAACAAGGAGCCACCCGCTTACTCGAAGGCTTTGTTGCCCGAGTCTATCAACCACTGCTCCGTTTCGCAGTCCGCTGGCGCTACGTCACCCTGTCGATCTTCTGTGCGCTTGGTTTTGGAACCTATGGAGTCCTCTCTAGCAATATGCTGGGATTCCAGTCGCTTCCATCCGTTGACCGCTATTACATCTACGCCAGACTCGCGATGATGGAAGGAACCAACTTTGATCAAACAACGGAGAAAGTCGAAGAGATCACCGAAGCCGCCTACCAACTGCGAACACGTTTCACCGATGGCGAAGGAGGCCCCAGCCTGATTGGCAATGTCATGTCATCCACCGGCGGCTGGCCAAGCTGGGGACACGCCAAGGATACCCGAGGGTATGTCCTGGTCGAAATCCTGCCACCGAGCAAACGCAAGTCCCCCGGCCCAAAAAACCAGGAAATTGCCGACGCATGGAGGGATCTGGTCGGCGAGGTTCAAGGAGCTCAATCATTCAGCATCCGGACCGAACGCTCAGGTGGAGGGTTCATGAGCGAACGTGACGACGTCGAAATTGAACTTCGCGGACAAAACGACGAAGTCATGATCCCTGTCGCCAGAGAGATGCAGGAAGCACTGCAAAGCACCGAAGGCGTTAGAAGAACCTCCACCAGCATCGAAAACGCCCAGAATGAATTCCAGATCAAACTGCTTCCCTACGGCCGGGATCTCGGCCTCACCCAGGAAAGTCTCGCCCGTCAAGTCCGCCGTGCCTTTTACGGAGAACAGGCCCAAAGGATTCAACGTGGAGAAGACAGCGTGCGTGTGATGGTCAGGCTCCCGAAACACCAACGTGAATCACTCCACACTCTGGACAACCTGCAAATCACGTTGCCAAACAAATCAACCGTCAACCTCCACGAGGTGGCAGATATCACCCAAGGCCACTCCCCCCCGACGATCCGCCGCCGCGATGGTTCGCGCTATTACACCATCTCCGCCGTGCCAAAAAGCAGGGACACCAACATCACGGATATCGGGAACGCCATCACTCCGAAACTCGATGCCATCACCGCGGCCCACCCTGGAACCTCATGGCGATTCGACGGTTTCCTCGCTGAAGATGCCGAAAACCAACAACGCTTTGCTGTGCTTGCCGCGCTCCTGATCTTCACCTTGTACACTCTGCTGGCCATTCCATTTCGCTCTCTTAGCCAACCCATCTTCGTGCTCCTCGCCATCCCCTTTGGCGCCGTTGGTGCTGTGATCGGACACATGGCCCTCGGCATCACCCCCTCATGGCTGAGCTACCTCGGCATGCTCGCCCTGGCTGGAGTAGTGGTCAACGACTCACTCGTCATGGTTGATTTCACCAACCGTAGGCGCAACGAAGGTAAATCAGCATACGATGCCGTCATTCATTCCGGATCAGCTCGATTCCGGCCTATTCTTCTGACCTCCTTGACCACCTTTGCCGGTCTGCTACCGCTGATTTTTGAACGCTCGATTCAGGCACAATTCCTGATCCCGATGGCGGTTTCACTCGCCTTTGGTATCATGTTTGCCACCTTCATCACCCTTTTCCTCATTCCTTGCGCGTATCTGGCCACGGAAGACATCAAGCGCTTACTGGGCAAAGCCTACCGCTGGTATACTCGCCCGTTTACCTCGAATGAGTAAATTTCACAGTATGCTTTGGCCCCATTCCGTGGTTCAATCTCGGCACACGTCATGACGGATTCTTTGTTTCCAGAGCCACTTGCCGAGGCCTCAGGCCCAGCAACAAGCCACAGCAACTCACCCTTACCCGCAAGGATGCGTCCGCGAACGCTCAACGAGGTGGCGGGACAACAACATATCCTCGGCGAAGGCAGTCTGCTGCGCCGGGCCATCGAGGCCGACCGCTTTTCCTCCCTGATCTTTTATGGCCCTCCGGGAACAGGCAAAACAACCCTCGCCGGCGTGATCGCCAACACCACCAACAGCCGCTTCGAAGCCCTTAACGGGGTCGAGTCAAACGTCTCCGAAATTCGCGAAAAAATCGGCCAAGCTCAACAGTGGAAACAACTCCGCGACCAAACCACCATCCTCTTTATTGATGAAATTCATCGTTTCAATAAGGCCCAACAGGATGTGCTTCTGCCTCACGTTGAACGTGGAACCGTGCGCTTCATCGGAGCCACCACCCACAACCCGTATTTTTACGTCAACTCACCACTGGTCTCCCGATCCCAGATCTTCCAGCTCGAAGCGGTCCCAGAACAAGAAATCATCCAACTCCTCGAACGAGCCATCGCTGATGAGGAACGAGGATTGGGCCGGCAATCGATCACCGCCGATCCCAAGGCGCTCAAACACATTGCCGGTATCTGCGACGGAGATGTCCGCAAGGCACTGACCGCCCTCGAGCTCGCAGCCCTGACTACCCCTGAGGATGGCGATGGCAGCATTCAGATCACTCTGGCCATTGCAGAGGAGTCGATCCAACAAAAGGCCATTGTCTATGATGCTGATGGCGACGGGCATTACGACACCATCTCAGCTTTTATCAAATCGATCCGAGGATCCGACCCGGATGCCGCTCTCTATTGGCTGGCAAAAATGTTAGTCGCCGGTGAAGACCCGCGTTTCATTGCACGCCGTCTCGTCATCTCAGCGAGCGAAGACATCGGGCTCGCAGACTCCAACGCCCTGCGTGTCGCCATGGATGCGCACAAGGCATTCGAATTCATCGGCATGCCCGAAGGCCGAATCCCTCTCGCCCACGCCACCGTTTACCTCGCCACCGCTCCAAAATCCAATAGTGCCTACGCCGCACTCAGCGAAGCAATGCAGGATGTTAAATCCGGCCGCACCCTCGCCGTGCCCGAACACCTACGAACCAAAACCCGCAAAAAACTGGCCAAGGGGTCAGGAGCGAGCGACGAAACCCTCGAATACCACTATTCCCACAACTACGAAGGAAACTACGTCCCCCAAGCCTATCTACCGGAAGGCAGGCAATACTACCAACCAAGCCAAAACGGACTGGAACTCAGGATCAAAGAGCGCCTCGATTATTGGCGTGGGCTGTGGCAGGAAGACAAAAAGTAAATCCATTTGAATGAGGGTGGTGTCGGGAGAATGGTATTACTCCACCACGAAGGGCACCGCAGGCATCACTCCGATTGATGAGCTTCGAACCTTACCGTTATTCTTCGCCTTGTATTCGCGGAAGACCTCAATCATCAGATTTCCTGAAGTTCCGGCCTTCACCTTATCACTGGCTTTTAATGCCACACTCATCGAGTTCTTACTCGACCGGATCTGTTCAAGCGTGATCCCCTCAGGTGGCTGATAGAGCTTGAGCACCAGCCGGGACTCCGACTTTTTCCTTTTAATCCTCAAGGAGGTCTCGCCTCCCCTCGGGATGCGGACCCGGGCATTTTTCGAAGTCTCCACTTCCACAACCTCGCCCCAGCCCCCGACATAAACCATCATTTGCTCAAATGGCACCACATGATGTGTAATAAACGCCTGGGTCATCGCCTGACCGGGCAGCACTTCCCGCGTTACAACACCACGGTCGATCTTGGCCCGACCTTGAAGGCGAATCGGAAACAGCTGGTTTTTCGTATCGGTCGGAGCGGTCAAGGTGAGCATCACCTTATCTTGCCCAGCCGGAATCGTCGCTCCATTCAAGTGAAAGCCCTTGGGGGCGTCTTTCAATACAAGATCAATCTCACCATCGTAACCATCCTTGCGAACGGCATGCACAGTGAGTGGAACCGTGCACCCCATGCGAACAGTCAAACTTGCTGGCGTGGAGGTCACTGCAAAATCAGGGTGCGGCCGGCTGATCCTCAAACGGTAGGCATATTCCGGACCTCCCTGTCCCTGGGTGTCAGCGACCGACACCGCATAGCGTCCCTGTCGCGGCAAGCGTAGGCTGAGCTTGGAATCGGCATGGTGGGTTTGCATGCCAAGGTTCAGCTGTTCGGCATCATCATTCCATGCGAGCACCGTCCCGGACTCGTCAATCACCTTAATCTTTGAATCCAATGGTGAGTTTAATCTCCTGGCCATCACTTCCACGACAACCCGGTCACCAGGCCGACCTTCAAATTGATAATAATCCACCTCCCCTGGTTTTTCGATCCGACCATTCACCATCACCGGCCATTTTAATTTTTGCGCACGAGCCAGACGATGATTGTCATCAGCTTCCCTCCATTCTGGAAACTCATCCACCGCATAAGGAACCTGATTGGAGAAATCGAGAGCAAATGAGTGAATCGACCCAGGCTCCCCCTGCATACTCAGGTCAGCTTTGGTTTTGGGAAGATTCCAACCAGACAACTGGCAGGTCAGATCCTGCCCCTGACGCCCCCCCAGGGGAAAAAGGTGGGAAATAAACGGATCTTCGCCAACGGTGATACGGTACACAAAGTCCTCTCTTCCCCGAAAAATCGAATCCCTGATCTGCACCGTGTAAATGCCATCGTTTTCAATTTGATAGAACAGCACCGGGTCCGGACTAAAACGATAATCATCGACGTAGCTCAACTCTTCACCCGTCTCATCATACAAGGTCATCACCGCCTGAAACCACCCCGGAACAGCATCCGCCAAATAGGGAATCAATGATCTGGCATGTCCTTGTATCAAGAGTTGCTGCCCAGCCTTGGCCCGAAAGCGAAACTGGTCGATATCGCCAGGCATGATTTGACCGTTGAAGACAAGCGGAGCTTCGAGCACAGGGTTGTTTGCCTGTTTCTCGTTGGGCTCACGTTCATACATCTCCGGCTTATCCCCAATATAAAAACGAATCGGATTACTCAGTCCCTGATTTGTCCGAATGCGCATTTCCCTCATGCCCGGCTCGGCATCGGAATCGACCGTCACCTGAATCAAAGCTCGTTCATCCATCTCCCGATTCCGCTGACGGTTTTCCTTATAGAAACGCTGCTGCAAATGAACCAGTTCAGGTAAGCTCCGCTTTTTCAAATCCCGAAAAATAGGATGGTCGGGAGCAGGAGGCAGAGCCTCTTTTGTCGACTCCTTTTTCTTTTTAGGTTCCGATTTTTTGGTTCCTTCTTTCGTCCCTCCTTTTGTCCCTTTTTTCGAGCCTCTTTTCTGTTTGGCGGCCCTCGCGGCCCGGTCTTCCTTCGCCTTCGCTGTTTTTGCCTTCTTCGTATAATCCCTGAGATAATCTCCGTAGGTTTTCTTAAAATTAGGGATGGTTCGAAGCGCCTTGGCCTTTACCCCGGTCCCGGAAACATACACCTCCTGAATATTCCTCAGCCCCTGACCCCCTGCAGTAATTTCCAAAGAACTTCCCTGTTTCGCCCCCGCCGGATAAACATACGCGATATGGGACGCGGATTGACCGGGCTCAACACACCACCCAGCCGACGGAATCAAGAGCGATAGCAGAAAAACAAAGGTATATCGATGCATGATAAAATGAAACTACATGATTTCTTTCAGGCGACCTTTACCTTTGGTGGCGATCGTAATCGGCACCTGCTCACCCCGGCCATTTGGCAGGGTTCCTTCGGGATTAATACCCAACTTATCGTAGATGCTACCAAGAAAGTCCTGAGGATAGACCGGGCGATCGGCAACCTCCATCCCCTTGTCATCGGAGGCCCCCACCACATGGCCTCCGGTAAAACCGCCACCACCAACGAAGGCGGAAAAACAAGCTCCGTGGTGACCGCGCCCACCGTTCCAAGGCTCTTTCCACAGCACCTTGGGAGTTCGCCCGAATTCTCCGGAACACCAAACAATCGTGCTGTCCAACAATCCACGCTGCGCCAAATCTTCAAACAAGGTGGCAATCCCCTGGTCCATCTGTGGCATCTTCTGGTTCATCTCATTGAAGTGCCTTTTATGCGTATCCCAGCCCTTGCAATTAATCGTGATATATTTCACTCCATGCTCGACCAAACGGCGAGCCGTTAAACAGGACTGGCCAAAAGTATGACGCCCATATTGATCGCGTAGGGCATCGGGTTCCGAACTCAAGTCAAAGACCTTGCGAGCATCCCCGAGAATCATCGAATAAGCCGCCTCCTCACACTCATCGAGCTTTTTGAAGTCGCGACAATTCGGATTGGCCTTACCAAGCGTATCCAGCGAGTGCAACAAATCACGCCGGCTCTGTTGGCGCGCGTCCGTAATACCTTTGGCAATGATCCCCTGTACGGAAAAGGGATCTCGGTTAGGATCACCCCCCGTGGAAAACGGCTTGTATCTTGGCCCGAGAAATCCTTCCTCGGAAAAACGACCATGTGGTTGAGTCAAAACAATGTATGGGGGAAGCAGTCCCTTATACCCATGATCGTATCCCTTGAATTTCGATACCACCGATCCGATGCAAGGGTATACCTGACCATCCCCCGGTGAGCGCCCGGTCTGCATCAGGTAGGATGCGGTTTCGTGGGCATTGACGCCATGGGTCATACTGCGGATCAATGAAAACTTGTCCGCCTGCTTCGCCATCAATGGCAGACGGGAATTCAACTGCATTCCATCGGCAACCGTCGAGATCACTTCATTGTATGGGCCACAATAATCCGATCCCGCTTTCGGTTTCGGGTCAAAGGTGTCAAGATGGGATGGCCCACCCCACATCCAAATTTCAATCACCGCTTTGGCACCCGTTGAGGGTGCGTCGCCTGACGCAGCTTTTTGTTCGGCTGCCACGCCCAAGGACTGAGCCAGTGGCAGGCCTACTGCGGCGGCGGCCCCGGTTTTCAAGAGTTCTCGCCGTGATATTCCGTTCGCTAATGATCCATCTGCCATGATTCGAATGTGTTAGTGTTTATATAAAAACTCCTTGGTATTGAGTAACGCCCAGGCAAGGTCATGGGTTCCGGACCACAGCCCGCTCTTATTGCTTTTTTGATCAAAATACCCCAGAGCGATCTTCATCTCCTGATCTGTTGGTCGACGGGATAAAACACGCAAGTAGACTTTCCGGACAATCCCCTTTCGGTCTCCTCCCCCCTCTCTCAAAACCCGCTTTAAATACGGGCTATTGCTCACTCGCTGATGCATTTCTGCTGAGTTCAACATGTACATTCGCTGGAAATCCGTCGGGTTGTGTTCCCGTTCCGATTCATACCCCTTATCCCGACTCGGGCGTCCGAACATATCCAAAAACTGGCTGGTGATGCTCCCATCGGCCAAGGTGATCGTCCGGTAATCTTCAGGGATAAAAGTAAAAGGCTCAGGGATCGGACTCCAGTATTTTTCATGCGTCCCTCCAAAGCCATTCAGAGCATCAATCAGAACCTCGGCATCAAGCCTCCTCATGGTGTAGTGCGCGAAGTATGCTCCCGCATAAGGGCTCTTGCTACGTGGAATACACGACTGCTGATAGGTCTGGGAATTCAAGATCATTCGAAACAGCGACTTGAGATCATATCCGCCCCCCACAAACTCAGTCTGCAAGTATCTCAGCAACTCGGGGTTGGCGGCCGGATTATTCGGCCGGATATCATCAGGTTCGTGAATGATGCCGCGTCCCAGCAACCAGTACCATACCCGGTTACAGATCGCGCGGGAAAACCATGGATTTTTCTCCGTGATCAACCAGTCGGCAAAAGCAACCCTGGGATCATCACCTACCGCTACGATCGCCTTTTTGCGGTCGGGAAACATGACGGCCAGCGGCGTGTTACTCGCTGGGTCAAGGTGCACAATCTCCTCTTTCCATTCGACGGTTTTTTTGTAGGCCACCCTCGTAAAGAGATTGGCCATGGCCTTGCGGTCAGCATCCGACCAATGCTCGATGCGAACTCCCATGAAGGTGAGCGCGACCATCTCGGCGATAGCCTCCGGCTCCGTCCCCTGCACCGCACGGTAGAAATTCACCGCAGGCACCCGAAAATTACTACCACTTGCCGTCAATAACTCGCGTGCAAACTGGTCATAGGGTCGGTTTTCCTTAATCGCATCCCTAATCCAACGATGATAGCTCTGAACTCCGTTAGGCCACAGGTTTACTGGAAATTCCGATTTCACCCGTAGCAAATCACACCACTTCAAGGTCCAATAATCCGTAAATTCGTCCTTCTCCAGCAAGGCATCGATCAGCTTTGCACGCTTTTGTTCGTCGCTGCTGTTTAGGAAATAGAGCACGTCTTTGGATGGAGGGAGTGTCCCGGTAACATCCAGATAAACGCGCCGGATAAACACCTCGTCCGAACAAGGGCGGGCGGGCTCAATCCCTTTCTGCTTCAGCTGCTTGCGAACAATCAAATCGATTGGAGTGGGGCGAACTTCACGGCCCCCTTCGTATGGTCGCACCAATCGATCAGCAACACGGTGATCTGACTTCGATACCTCAGCCTTCCTGGCAGCTGAAGACGTTCGGGAGGCTTGAGTGGAACCGGTGTCTGATGCAGCCTTCCGAGCGAGTGGATTCGCCTGATCCGCCGCCGCCAACGAGTTCCCGCTTAACACAAGCAACAAGATAATACCCACCACAGACAGACCTCTGGACTGCCTCCCCCTCTTCGGTTTAAAGCACAAATGCATTCGCTATGGGGAAAAACCTTTCCCAGTGCATATAAACGTAGTGCCGCAAGAAATATTGCACAGAAAAAAAATACTTTTTTGTGATGACAGGGCGTATGCTCTCCCTAGCGTGTATGTATGACCCCTCGTTATGGTTCAGTGGCTGTGATCACCCTTCTTTCCCTGGTTTCATGCTCGACAAACACACAGCAACAACAGCGCCCCCCCAACATTCAACCACCCTCCACGGCTCTTCCTAGACCCGCAAGCACTCCAGCACCAGAAGACCCCACTCCCGAACCTGCGGCATACCCTCCTGCAAAACAAGCACGGTGCCCACTACGCTACCACCACACCTCGCGCAACGGCATCGTTCTCTCTTTGGTTTCATTCGACGACCGACAGTTCCGGCTTCAGGTCGCAGACCAAGCCAATGGTCCTGGATCGATCTGGCGAAGTTCGGAAGCCGCAGCCGCAGCCCATGACGGAATCGCCGCCATCAACGGAGGCTTTTTTACCCCCGAAGGAAAACCCCTCGGCCTCGTGGTTAGTCGAGGTAAACAAGGTGGGTATGTCAACAAATCCTCTTTGGGCACTGGGCTCTATCTCAGCACCGCCGAAGTATCCCGGATTGTCAGCCGCCAAAGCTACCAACATTCACCCGGCCAATGGGGCAAGGTTCAGGATTTGCTCCAGACCGGCCCCTATTTATGCCGTCAGAGCCAACCGGTAAGTGGACTTTCCTCCAATAGCCAAAGACCGCGCAGCTTCATCGCTTGGGACGGCCAACACCACTGGGCCATTGGCCATGCCGCAAACTGCAGCCTCAAAGCCTTGTCGGCAGCTCTGGCAGGCAAAGCTCCGGCAGGCTTTGCCATTCACACCGCCATCAATCTCGACGGCGGCAGATCCTCCGACCTCTGGGTCGGTTCTCAGGTTGAAAATGGAAACCACACACATCGCGGGTTTCTCAATAAACCCGTCAGAAACTATCTCATTCTCAAACCCAAATAATACCACTCCAGAGTCGAGGGATGGTCGGTTTGGGGGAACTAACCACCACACTCAACAGAAGCCCCCTGCTACCTTACGGGCAGTTTTATACCAACTACGGCTGCTTGGGCGGGAGTAACTGCCCCGAACCAATGGCCGATCCAAATTCATCATCCGGAACAATCAAAGCCCTTGGCCGGCCGGACTCAGCCTGCAGGGGACGGAACTGGGTGCTATGAGAGTCCACACGGAATGTCAGCTCATCCATATCCCGGTTCGTTTCGGATAGTTGCGCCCTCATCACTTTTTGTTCCTTCCGAATTTCCTTCAAAAGCTCCACCAAAGCCGACTCCCTGGCATCGAGGGATGCTGCTTGATCCGCCACCGCAGAAGAAGCATGTTGGGTAATTGCGGGGCCGGGTTGCTCCGTGGCGACTAGTTTAACCGAAACTTTCTTGGAAGGATCCGAAACCAGCGGACTGCTCTTGGGACTGACCTGCGCAGGGGCGACAACCGGAGCCTCCTTATGGGAAAGCATGCCTTGGACCTGCTGGTAATGAGTGCCGGTAATACCAATCATGGCTCCGAGCGCCATGGTGGACGAAATGAGGTTTAGCGTATTCATGGTTGTGGTGTTTGTGGTAAGGATGAAAGAAGTTGCTGCAAGCGGTTGATTGCCTGGGACGTTTGTTTTTCGGTGTGTTCAATTTCCTCGGTCGAGTGCTGTAGGATCGCACCGATCGTCTCATTCTGCATGTAGGTCAGCTCCGGCCGATACCCAGGTTCTGCAATGCGGATCACATTGCGCCCGTCACTGGCGGGAACCAAAACGTATGGAGTAATGGATAAATCAACCGACTTTTCGTCTGAGAGTTTAACGGTTGTGCGGTAAGGATCAACTCCAGAAGAAGCTGGAACAAATTTCCACCCCAGAGGGGGCGTATCCAAAGGCTTGGCTGGAAAGGGCGAGTATACCTTGATTTCTCCTCCGTTATTGGTGCCCCCGGAAGAGGATGCCACTTTTTCCACCTGAATCTGAATCCCCTCATGCTCGGGAACAACCACCGGTTCCGTTTCATCGTTAGAGCTTTCCTCCGCGTTCGCATCCACGCCTTCGGCTTCAGCGGGGTCAACCTCAGGTGAACTACCCTCCTTCGGTTTAACCAGTTTGGGTTCTTCTGTTTTTTCGGTTTTTGGATCCGGCGCGGCTGACGTTTCATCTTCCTCGATCACCTGAGCCCGCGGAGGAGCGGCTTGAGTGTCGTCAGCCGTCGAAGGCTCTTTGCCGTCTTGGGCATGAACTCCTGCCGTAGCCAGCAATGCTGTAATAATAATCGGTGATTTTTTCATCCTCGTTTCAGACTTAAAGGGTTAAAGAAGTGGATTCAGGGTTCGATTTTAATGGTGGAGCCACTGTCCGGCAATCCCTCCCCGGACGAGCGTTGGCTATGGTTATACGGCAAAGACGGGCTGTCTGCTCGAAGCGAACCGGCTGGAACCGTTTTCTCCAAGAGCTTGTTCCAATCGCTAAGCAAGGCGTTTCCCTCCTGCTTTACACGAGCAAGATTGCTCTCGTAGACCATCAAGCGTCCCAAAATATCCCGAGCCTGCTGGATATCCGTCTGGGTCCAACGCATCGTGCGGGTTTCGTAGATCACGGGAACGTTCAAAACAATTTTAGCAATCTCCCCGTCACCCGCATCGGCAGATAAGATGTGCTGCACCCGGGCATTGGTTTTCTCCCAACCTGATCCGTCTCCTGCGGTTGCCAGCTTTCTGGGGTCAAGCGGCTTAGGCGAGCCAGCCCCTCCAGATATGGCAGAGCCCTTTCCTGCAGCCTTTTTTCCTGCCATTCCTGGCAAGGCATCATCAGAAGGCAAAAGATCCGACGGCCCGCTGCTCTTTGAGTTTTCGCTCCCGCCCCCGGATGATAAAACGCCCTTGCTTGGAGCCGAGGATCCTTGGGCTTGAACTTCGCCGCTTGAGACGATGACGGGCTTGGTCACATACAACCAGCACAGCACGCCAGAAAAACACACGCTGAGGGCAAGCAACCATGGATAGGCACGTTGGCCCGCCGATCCATGCGGTTTGCTTGCAGTTTTGTCTTGCTCCTTGGAATTGTTCATAGCGTTAAATCGTCACCTCCCGCGAGGCAACTTGTCAAATAAAAGTCTGAGTGGTGATTTTAATCGGTTTTGGGAATGGCTCCTGTCGAGCCTACAGAAATAGCGCGTGTTACCAGAACACGATGAGATCGAGGTGGCATTTTCACCATGGTCAGGCTGGTTCTTGTCACACTGATTTGGCGCATCATTTCACCTTTTTTGCAGATCCCTTGCACCCCGGCAATCACCTGCAGTTCGCCTGACGGCTTGGCCACTCCAATGCCATCAGAGCGGTAAATTTGGTAACTCGTGTAACTCTCCTCACCTGCCGTCCGGCAATAAACCCGAACGTCAATTCCATCGCTGTAGACTCGGTATTTTAAAGGTGAAATCACCACCGGCATCGCCTCTCCATTTTCCACCTTGATCTTGGATTTCAACTGGTAATGACCAATCAATCGAAACCCAGCTGGCAGGTTCGGAGGTGTATCCTGAGCCCACAAAGCCCCCGCCCCGCTGGCAATCACCATCAGGACCGAGAAAAAGGTCAATTTTACCATGTTCATCAATTGCATACTTCCTTAGGTACCCACATCCCACAGCCCATCATCCGTCTTACCGGACGGGTCGTAATCCCCCTCAATATAAGGAGGCGACTTGTCCACTTTGATCTGCAACGCATTGTCATCCAAATCAAAAACAATGATGTCACCCTCTTCAAGGTCATCGGTAGTTGGTTTTGTGTCGGTCAGAAAACCACCCCCATCGGCAAGATAGGGAATAATGTCGGCCATGGTCAGATCCTTGACCTCCTTCTGAGGATTATCGGCAAGGTATGTTCGCTGTGCTGAATATACGGCCCGCAAGCGGGTGCCAGCCTCAGACCCAGCCTGCCAATCACTGTAGCCCCCATAGATGTACACACTCACCGACAACAGCGTCAGCAGAACAGCTATGACCACTGTGAGCTCCATCAACGAAAATCCTGACACTTGTCCTGAAGCCTTTGTTTTTAATAATGTCTTCATCCTGATTTGTTATTACTTAAATTTAAACGGCTCATGTTTCTACCCGCCCATCTCGTTTATTGGAAATCCTTCATCGTCTCATCAAGAACCCGCATCAGGCCTTGATTTTGCATCAGTTTGAACGTGCCATAAAGAAACCCCAGTAATAAAACCAGACCGATCCCTCGCATGATCCACATTAAACTGAAGCTTTTCCCTTCAGGGGCAATCAATCTTTTATAACTCTTCGGGACTTCCACCACATGCGTGGCATACATCATATTATTTTCCTTCAAATGCGCGATCACCTGTTCCACTTTTTTTCCTGAAGCGATCTCGAGACAGTACCGATAATCCGCCTTCGACTTCTGATCCAGTTCCTTGATCACTACCCCGCGTGGCAACGGATCATCAGGAAGACGCATCGTCAGAATATGCGTCTCATAAAGAAACGTTTCCTTCAGCCATTGATCGAATTTAGTCTGCTGCATGGTATCAGGATCTCGGATTTACATCGCATTCTTCATCATCTGCGGCCCCATCATGAAGATCGGCAGAAAGGTTCCAATGAACACAGCTGCAATCAGGAGCACCGCAATCATCATGACGGAAAAACTAACCAGCTGACTGAAATCATCCATCAACTGCTCGGCATCCTCCTCATACATTTCAGCGAGCAAACCAAACTGGGTTCCCAGGGATGAGGATTTTTCACCGATGGCCACCATGTGTACCACCTGTGGGTCAACCGAAGTGTATTTATCAAAAGCCGAAGAAAGGGGAACTCCTGATTTTTCATACATATCGGCGGCTTTGCGTAATTCTCCATAGAAAGGAGTCTTCTTCACACTGTTGGCTGCCACCCTCAAGGATTTCGCCAGATTAATGCCGTTGGTGTAGAGCAGCTGGATCGTTGCGAGCACCGACATCTGCCGAAGGCTCATGATCATCAAACGAATCACCCGAAATCGGGCCATTGCAAGGTTCGTCGCGGCATTTCTCAATTTGAGGGAACGCCAAAACGCGATCACAATGGCGAGGATAATCGCCACCATATACGGCCAAATCTGCTGCATCAGATGACTCAATTTAAACGAAAGAGCCACAAATCCTTCGGGCTCGATCGACCCCATCATTTCCTTCACCTTCGGAACAATCTTGACCTGCGAATAAATAAAGGCACCAAACAAAACGGGAATCACAATACAAGGCATCATGATTAATTTGCGAATTTTTTTCCGGAACACAATCTCGGTTTTGATGCGTTTACCCAACTCGGCAAAAGCCGTATCCAGCTGTCCCGCATCACCACCGGCCTGGATCAATCCGACGATCATATCGTCAAATCGCTTCGATTTTTTAAAAGCGGTATGAATCGGAACCCCCTTGTTCAGGTCGTCATGGATCTGGGTCAGCGCAGAAACAAGCTCCTTGTTTGGGTGACCATGAGCATAATATTTGAGGGCGTCCGAGGTGTTGATCTGAGCCTTAAGCATGGACGCCAAGGACCGGAACATCTGCACCAACTCCTTGCGGGCAAATGGCTTGGTCTTCGGGGTAAACAAAGACGACTTGGTCTGGGCCTTGGCCGGGGTCTTCTGACCAGCTTTCGCCGCTAGGGTGTTGGATCTCGTGCTACTCATCTCAATGCTTGGTGCTTGATACGTGGGGCTCAGTGCAATAACGGGTATCCAGGGGGGATTCGCCAGCGCAAAAAAAGAATATTCTCGATCTAATCGTCAGTGCTCATGTCAATCATCTTACTAATCGCTGCCAAGTCCGTCTTGCCTTCGCGTAAAAGCTTCAAACCGTTATTTCGAAGATTCGGTAACTTTCCTTCCTCCTGAATCCTTAATTCCAGTTCATACGGTGTGATCTCTCCTTTGGAAAGCATATCCGAAACTTTAGGTGTGATCGGTATAATTTCCAAAATGGCCGTCCGGCCAGAATAACCCGTCTGATTGCACTCCTGGCAACCGTCGGCCGGATGTTCATACACCGTCTGGGTGGCCCAGGATTCATCAAGACCGTAGATCATTCTGTCTTTTTCAGATACGCCCTCGACCTCGATTTTACAATAGGGACAGAGCGTTTTGATCAAACGCTGGGCACAGGCTGCTTTGAGAGTCTGGGCAATTTTCCAGCGTTCGATTCCCAACTGCTCAAATCGCTCAATAATTTGGGACGCACGCGGCGTGTGAATCGTGGTCAGCACCTTATGACCTGTGACCGCAGCCTCAATCGCCAACTCGGCGGACTCGATGTCACGCACCTCACCCATGAGAATAATATCCGGGTCACTCCGCATGAAACTGGCGATCATCGGTTTAAATTCTCCTGGATTTTTCAAATCGCAGTGAGTGACCCCTGGAATTTCATCCTCCACTGGGTTTTCCAAGGTCAGGATGTTGACATCCGGAGTATTCATTTCCCGCAAAATCGCGTTCAAGGTCGTCGATTTTCCGGAGCCGGTAGGACCACTCATCACAATAATCCCAGCCGGGATTTTCATCACCTTGTCGATTGCCAACATCGTCTGGTCATCAAAGGCCAAAGAACCTTTACCCATCGCCACATTCAAGTGCCCTTTATCCAAGAGACGCATCGTGATGTGATAGCCCCGGTAGGTCCGGTGGCGCTCATAACGAATGTCAATTGGCCGACGGAAATAAGAAATAGTGAAACGACCGGAAATACCTGGCGTCGTGTGGCGAATCTCAGCCGGTAGTTTCATCAAGTTTAAAAGAAAAGCGTCCAAGCGATCCTTGAGCTTCATCGGAATCTCGGTCTTTCTGCCAAGATCTCCATCCAGACGGAAGGAATAATAAAAACTTTCCTTTTCCACTTTGAAGTGAATATCCGATGCCCGCTGTTTCACAGCGCGCGCCATAATCGTCGCAATCAATTGCGCCATCGGCTCGTCGTAATCCTTGGTAACATCGAAATCCTTGATTTCCTCACCTGTGTCCTCAACTTCGATCGACTCGAGCTCATCTTGGCTGGGACCGACATTCCCTGAGAGGGTTTCAACCGCCCGACTCACCTCGGAGGTCAGAGTCACGATCTTGACCATCTCAAGATCCGGAAAATGCATCGAGATATACTCGTCAGCAGCCGGACTCCACGGATTGGCCACAGCCACAATAATCCGGTATTCGTCCACACAAATCGGCGAAAAACCTCCACGGGTCAACACCGATGGGTCACACTTTTCAAGCAGTGCGACTTCAGTAAAATCGGCAACCTTTGGAAAAAAAGGCAGGCTGTTCACCTTGGCCACAGCCGCCATAAAGACACTCTTGGTGACCTTGGCATCCAACTGGGCATCATCAATCTCGCTTAAGGACGCATCGTGTTCCTCAAGTGCCTGCCGAATTCTCTGACTGATTAAGTCATTAAATTGGATTCCATCAAATTCTATCATTATCTTAATCCCAAGGGATGGTTTGAGTCTGGTTCTCTCTTTTCTTTTGCCTGCATCAAACGCCCCGATCCGGCATCCATATCATCAAGCGTTCAAGCTTTTTTCTCGCCCTTAGCTAGGGAAGTGTTTTTCACACATCTTCATCCAGCTGATTCGATCCAGACGCACGATACTGATGATCGGCTGGATCCCTCCCTCTTTTTTAAATTGTTCCTTGATCTCAGCAGCCAAGGAATCGGCAAAATAGGGGTTGATAGAGGCCAAGCCAATCACATCAAAATCCTCGGCAAAAGCAACCGGCACCATCATCAGTTTACACAAGCGATGGATCTCAGGCAGTTTGTCATAAAAACCATTCGGAGGAATCAACCGTGAGGCAAAAGGAACACGGGCTGGAACCTCAGGTAAGGAGCGGGCAAGTTTCATCGAGGCCATTTCCACCATCGAATCCAACATCGCACCTTCCGCAGCACGCATCCTGGTCAGGCAGTCAATGGGGTCCGCTCCCAGGCCTTGCGACCATTTGGCATGAACTTTCGCTGTGATCTGAGTGCAGGCCTCGGGGTCGGCCAAATCAAATTGCTGCAGCATCGTCAATGTCTGCATCAAAGCCAGTTCCATCACCATCGGCACCGGCTCCGCCGTCATTGTTGACGGAGCTGGTGCTTCGGATTCATCTGGCGAGGATGCGGCAAGCGTTGCCGCATCCTGCACCTTATGGTCTTGATCATTCATGAATGAATCAATTCGTTATTCCTCAAACTATCGCTGAGGGTAGCAATCCTGCTTAGGAGGCGCAGGGTAACAAACGGGTCCTTTTGGCTTCATGCCACGCACAGTCCGATCCCAGTTAGCCTCATGGGCTGGCCCTGGGTTATTTGCATCAATCCAATCATGGTCGTGTGAAATCGAATGATTCGCACGCACCCGCTCGGTCTGCTTGCGGTTGCTAGCAACACAGGCTGGATTGTAAGCAGTGGGAGTCACCACAAAGGCAAGACTGGCCTGTTCCTTGGTCTTGGATTTTGACTTAAAGAAGAAGTTCACCACGGGAATATCTCCCAGGAGAGGCACCTTGTTTTTGTCATTGCGCTCCTCAATTTTATAGAAGCCACCCACAATCAAGGAGTTCCCGTCAGGAATACGTGCAATATTCTCAACGGTGGCCTCACTGACCCGCGGGTAATTGTTTCCAGTCAAAGCACTTTCGACATACTCCACCACTTCAGCGTTACGAGGGCGCATCTTCATCCGGATTGTTCCGTCAGGCAAAAGACTGGGAGTCAGTGCAATCGTCACACCGATTTCGCGGGTTTTATCAGGGTCCGTTGAGTCCGACTCGTCGATACGGTAACGAACTTCCTCTGACACCTGAGAAGTGGACGTTCCCTGTGAAGTTGT
The DNA here is from genome assembly GCF_013391475.1 of Oceaniferula marina. NCBI lineage: Bacteria > Pseudomonadati > Verrucomicrobiota > Verrucomicrobiia > Verrucomicrobiales > Verrucomicrobiaceae > Oceaniferula > Oceaniferula marina. The sequence goes on from NZ_JACBAZ010000001.1 coordinate 1,148,638, forward strand.
CTGGGTAATGATTGGCACACGGTCGATCAAGGAAATATGGGCCTTTTCATTGTCCTCGGTGATGATCACTGGGTTGGACTTCTGGCTAAGCAGCCCACCTTCATTCAGAGCACGCAGCACAGCATTCAATTGCACAGGTGATAAAATGATATTTCCGGTTCCAGAAGGAACGGTCTCGTTACCTGTCACAGTTCCGGCAATACCGGCAAAGTCACCAGGCAGGCCAAACACACTGTTCAGACTGCGAACGATGTCAATGGACACACCTTGGGAGCCTAGGGAATTGGACCAGTCCACGCCGAAGTTTTGACCAACACCACTGTTCACACGAAGAATTTTCACTTCAACAACGATCTGGCCTTTCGGCTTGTCGATCTTACGTAGCAGACGATCCACCATCTCAATGTGATGGGCGGTATCAATCACCACAATCGTATTGGTTTTCGGCTCATAGTTCACGATGCCGCGTCCCGCCGTCAACATAGGCTGAACCAATGCCTTGATCTGCTCAATGTCCGTGGGACGAAGATAACGCAGAGAGTATGTCCATTCCTTGGCCGGCAATTGCTCCAATTGATCAGACATCATGGCATAGACGGTATTGCCTTTCACATACATACGTAGGCCATACTGGAATGCCAATTCTTCCATCTGGGTCAGAGGACTGGCATCCGCATTCAGGTGACCGGTTACTTTGTATTCTTCCGTGTTCAACTTATTGTTGTGGAAATACTGTTTGTTGGCCCGCTTCGCAAGGAGCTGGAAGATATCGTTCAACTTGGCATCGTTGATCATATATCCACCATCAGCTTCTTCAATCGGATTGGGCGCAGCTTCCTCTCCATCCGCAGTCACCGGATCCCCGGTGTTGGGCAGAGTATCTCCTGCTGCGTTGTCCGCAGGTGGGGCCACCGGGGTATCAGGTGCGTCTGCCGGTTCTTCGGCCGGAGGTGCGACCACAGGAGGCGCTGCCGCTCCTCCATCCTGGCCACTCACCATGGGCGAGACCAGCAGGCCACCCATCAACATGAATATGGTTTTTTTCATAATTTATTATGGTTGTGTTGGTTGTATTGTTCTTTGCTTATTCTATTATCAGGGGTTGCTTATGTATTTGGGTATCCGGGTCGTCCATTCCGGGAGGATGCCCAGAGGCGAATGAACAAAAATCGATGATGTTTGGTTGGAAAATATCAGTGGTTAATCTGAAGAGAAAGGTGATTGATTCGTTGTATGGATAGATCGGGCATCGCGTTTAGTCCTTCACTTCGACTTTACCCGGATCTTTTTGATTGGCCGGCACCACCCCATCAACTTCAAAACCCTTGTCGGGCTTCAATACATTATTGTTTCCCAGTTGCTTGATGACTTGCTGTCCGGTCTCGACATTTTTCAGGATGATTTGCTCAGTACTAACTGAGATAACCTCTACGTTAAAGCTAATCCCCTTGCGTTCAAGAACAAAAACTTGACCTTTCTTAAATTCTCGGGATCCAATAACAAACACATTTCCCATCACAATCGGCACCCGCATAGCCGCCACGGCCTTGGCATAGGCCTGTTCATCCTGTTGTTGAACCACCTTTTTGGGCGTAACTTTTTTCGCACTCGGATCCTGAGAAAGACCAAACGGCCCTGTTTTTTGTTGCGTAATCGCCAATGCCGAGCGCATGTTTTTCACCCACTCTTTTCCTTCTGCATCGAGAAGGTAGCGCGATTCAACGGCTTCAAACTTCGCTTCATCTGCTGCCGATACCGGCAGGCAAGCCAAGGCCAACAAAGCAAGCATTCGGATGATTAACGTTCGGTCCATAGGGTAAAGGTGGTTTCAAAGTTAAGGGTTTTCCCGTTATCGGACGGCTTCATCTTCATCGAATCGAGTTGTAACTGCGGCAATCGGGTCTCGATTTCCATCAATGCGGTTTGCATTGCCCGAAAGGTGGCATTGAAACTCATTTTTACCTGACTTGCGGGTTGATCGGGAAGCGCCTTTCCAAGGCCTCGGCTCTGGTTTTGCCAGGTGGGCAAATCCATGTTGAATTCATTCGGTTTGAACGTTTGTCCAACATCTTTCCAGTGCTGGGTAAAGCTTCTCCGATTCTCCGCAGCCAAGAGCGCTTCCCACTCAGACAGCGTTTCATTCTGACTTACCACCTGCTTCTTCAATAGCGAAATCTCGCGTTGCACCACTTGGTCCTGTTGATAGTTTCGGTTTTTCAGCTGATACGTCTTGTTAACATAATTCAGACCAATAAACAGGCCAACCGCGCACAAGACAGCAAAGAGCATCGGCAGCACCAAGCCAAAAACCGTTACAGATTGTTTATAATTCCGTTCCATCATCAATGTAGCTATTCTCAATTATTGAAGCTTCAACGGATCGTATTCAGAAAAATTCTGAATGATCCTCAGGGTAAAACCCCGGTTAAGCTTGGCGGGGGTGCCCCCTGTTCCTCGGGCTGCTTTTCCCTTGTGTTCAAATTTCACCGTAAGATCGCGATCCTTGATATCCGGCCAGTACGCCCCATTTCCGGTACGCTTTGCCACCTCACGAAACAAGGCCTTCATTTTCTTTCCGTCCAGTGCGTTATAATCCTCAAGTGCAATCATTCCCGCTTCATCGGTCAGCCCACTAACTTCCCACGTTTTCTCAATAGTTTGGCGTGCTTTATTTCGCCCCTGAGCCTTCATCTTCACATCGTGATTCACATCAGTCAACACCATGGAACCGTCATCGGGAACCAAAACATTGAGCATTTCCAGGCATACCCATGCCTTGGAGCGGTCCTTCATCAAGCCATCCCAGCGCTGATACTTCTGAATCTTTTGTTGCAAGGCTGTTTTTTCACCGAGCCCATTACCTCCCTTCTGATAATGCCACACATCGCTCGACAATTTTTCAGCAATACCAAGCCCCATAAAAGCGAAGAGTCCAGCCAAAGCCAAGGCCGCACAAATTTTAACAAACCGGCTGAGCTTTAACAGGCGCATCGCCTGGGCATCGGGAACCTGATTCAATTCTTCGGCCGAAGGAGAGAGAAAATCTTGGTATGGCCAGGATTGACCGGCAAAATCAGAAAACGTTTCATTGCCTGCCAGCGGATACACTCCGGGATCCAGCTCCTGGGTTGAGGTCAACATCTCCAGAGGAATGGAGGTTTCAACCCCACGGCTTTGAAGAATATCGGCAGCCTCAACCAGCATAATCGGAGATTGCTTCATCGCAGTCTGCAGACTCAGCACCTCATTTTCGACATCCACACCCGTCATCGGCAAGACGTAAATTTCCGGATTCTCCAATTCAAAGGAGGTCGCCCCGGAAAAAACCAGAGGGCCTAGATTACGAGGCAAACTTGCCCCTTGGGAATGCGCCAGATGCCGCAGCATCATCAACTCACACGAAGCATTAAAAAAGGCCAGCAAAGTGAATTTTTGGTAGTTAAACACGGCAACTGTGCCATCCGGATTGGCGGAAGCACTCCATGGTAATGAGGCGACCGCACATAAGGGAGCACTCAAGGCCGAAGTCCTGATTGGAAAATTCTTCTCATTTCCCACCTCGCGCCATCGCTCCAGAATAGAGTCAAGCGCCCTCGAAACCGCCACAGCGGTGACAAACTCTCCGCCACCACCAAAATACGGAAACAGTCGCCATGCATGACTGTCCGATGTCGCCGTCTTATCCTCAAGAACCTCTCTTGGGTCCTCCTCCATCAATTCCCGCAGTCTAGGTAACTCTGCTGGATCTTGATGTTCGGGCCCAAGACCCGCCAAAGAAATTTCATCCGCAAGGTAAAAAACGCAGCCCAGCGATTTGGCCTTTGCTGCTTTGACGATCGGATGCCCCAACACTTCCTCAATCCAGGAATCCAATGCGGCATCATCTTCAAGCTGGCGCAAATCCAAACGCCCGAGCGCTTCATAGCTTTGTCGCGATTTTACATGCAGATAACAATCCATGTGGACATCATCATGCACATAAGCGTGCAACTGCACATTCAGCTCAAGAGCACCTCGATACCAGTCCTTGTTTTTCATACGGCTCGTGGTTTTGTCCACCTTGACCGTATGCCGGTACTGCTGGAACAAATTCATCGAAGCCGAATCGCTCTCCTCGCTCATAAATTTTGTGTAAGGGTTCTTTGTTGGAGGTTACTGAATAGCCCCCCCAAAAACCGATCTTTCCATGATCATTCGTCCATCTGGATAAATAGTCATCATGGCCTTCCTTTCTTCTCCCCCCCTCAATAAAACCTACCTGATTGGTTGGCTGCCGGCCACGGATGACCGGCAGCGCAACGAAGTTTCAATTGGTTTGATTGAAATCAAACCCTCTCGGATTACCAGTTTCCAATGTCAGCTGGTGTGTGCAGACCACCGTCAGCATCAGTCTTGGCAACACCTGCAGCGGCCACGGCTCCTGCAGCTGTTGTTGGCTTATAATCGGCATCTGGACAGACAACCACTTGAGCACCTTGTGGTGGATTAGTGATAGCAGCATCCAAAACATATAGAGTCTTGGCTGTCGGGCAACTCATGGCAGCGGTATCTCCGATGAAGCCATCAGTCGTAAGCGTATCCCAGCCCACAGCGATGCCTGCACCATCCACCACAGCTTTACCAGCTTCGATTTGCTTCAAGGAAGCATATCCGCGGATAGCCTTTTGGAAGGTTGTTTGGTTGGCAAGGCAAGCAGTCCGGTTGGAGGACTTGATGTAGGCGGTTCCTGCGAAGAACAGAACCGAGATCAGGGTGAGCAGAACGATAATCACAACCGTGAGTTCGATCAGGGTCATCCCTGGCTTCAGGTTAGCTTTTGCTTTTGTAGTCAGTTTCATGGTATTAGTTATGTTGTTGTTGTTGTTGTTGTTGTTGTTGTTGTTGTTGTTGTTCGTGGTTGAAAACCACGTGGTGTGGCATCCTGCCACGGTGGATTGAAAAGTCCAGATTACAATCGATCAAAGATATTCATTATCCTCACGGTGCATTCTGGCATTTTCAAAAACGTCTTGGGAGATCTTACCCTCCCGGTAAATACTGAGCAGCTTGTCATCCCAGGCAATATTGCCTGCGCGTTTGATCGCATCCTCCAAGGCCCGGGCTCCACGGTCATAACCACCGATGGCCGAAGTCACGGCATCCTCATTGTTCTGCAAAAATTCATAGGTCAACACCCGCTTGTCGATCCCGTTGAGCAATCCTTGGGAAAGAATAAAAATAAGCACCTCACTCAAGCGGTTCAATACCGCAGGGTGGTTCTCCCGTGGATACATCTCCAATATCCGTCCCAGCGTCTTCACCGCACCGGTCGTGTGCAGCGTCGATAAGACCAAGTGTCCGGTCTGAGCAGCCTCCATACAGGTCTCCATCGCCTCGCGGTCACGAATCTCACCAAGAAGAATCACATGAGGAGCTTTCCGCAACACATCCTTCAAGCCCTGACGGTAAGAGGTTACGTCACGTCCGACCTCCTGCTGGGTCACAATACTCGGAGCCTGGATTTTTTGCCCCGGCGTGGCTGGATCATCCATATCAAACGGATACTGGTATTCCACCGGATCCTCAACCGTGACAATATGTTTGGAAAAATTCTGTCGCAACCAATCGATCACCGAAGCGAGGGTGGTTGATTTACCTGAACCGGTCGGCCCGGTCACCAGACACAAACCCGCACGCTTCTGCACGGCAATCCTCAACATCTCCGCCGTATCTGGGTCGATCCCCAAAGAAGCAATCGTGGGGATGACATCATTCAAAATACGAATCGTCACCCCGATCCCGCTCGCAGACAAGTGAACCTGCACACGCAGACGACCTGAGCGTTTACCAATGGTGGCGACATAAATACCATTACAGGAAAAATCATCCACATGCCGCTCATTGAAAACTTCGACCAATTGATCAATCTTCTCCTCACCCTCTACCTCATCCTGAGTTTTACCAAAACCATGGCTCCCCACTTCCCTGTGGCGCAGAAGCTCACGGTAAACCTCATAGACCTCCTTCCCCTCCAACTTCCCCAAACCTTGAAGACATTCCATGCCTTGATTGGTTTCGATGTAAACCGGCATATCAGATCGAATCTGAATATCCGACACACCCATGGAATCACAAATCTGAAATACCACGGCCAAATGCTCAGCCGCGCTCATGCCTGGCTGAAATCCAAACGGTGGAGGTCCAGCTTGGGGGGCAGCCAAACCCGGGGCCTCTATCGTTAATGCGGTCATATGGAATGATTTATTAAATATATAATACTAAAAAACCTAACTGTGGGAGAATCTATAATTGAAATCTATTGAGGTATTCAGTTTAATTTTTATTGCTTATCAGGGGTGATTTGATTCTTTTTTTTAACTCCTTCACTTTCCCTGATACTTCTCCTAACATAGACCTGCTGGGCCTTAAGTCGGGTTAACAACTGGGATGCTCGCTCCATCATTAAAACAAGCCGTTCTTCGTCGACTAAAAACCCTTTTTCATGAGATTCGTCAAGCAGATTTTCGTATTTTCTAAGACAAAAATCAAAGTCGGATAACGCTTTATCAGCTTCCTCCATCGTAAATTTCTCAGGGTATTGACTCATGTAATAAGCAATGTCGTGAGCCGCCGCCGCACCGGTCAACCAGACAGAAGGGTCCACCTCTTCCTGCCGACAATACGCCAAGGTCCGACGTGACAAATCCAGGGCCGCATCATCATCGGCACCGGAATGCCCCAAACCTTTGGATGTTAGATAGAGATACAAACCTTCATAGTTTTGATAGTTTGCCGGATCCAACTCATAGGCAAAGCGAAGCTTTTCTTCAATCACCCCTTGCAAATAAGCTTTATGGGCTGGGGACAATTCCCCGCCATCCGTTTTCCGGTGGGCAAAGGCATCCAAACGCTTGAAGTATCGCCTCAATCTAACATGCAGCGCATTTTCATCCACTTCCCCCTCGCTTGAGTCCACTTCACAGCCGCAATTTTCACCATGTTCGTGATGTCCATCTTCTGTATTTGGACGAAGAAACTCCATATCCTCGTGCCGCTCCCCCTCATGAAAATAAACTTCAATTTTTCCCTGCATCATGAGGACCAACACCTTACCATAAGGACTCCCTTTGAGGGCTGCAATGTTAGGATCAAAATCCAATTTTTTCTGATCGTCGAAGCGCAGAGCAAAACCAAGCCATAACGCCCCCCCAAGCAGGAAACCCATAGCACAAACAACACTCTTGATCATCGACCTCATATCTTTATCTACACTGCGGATTTCGCCCGAAAGTACAAGGCCGAAAAAGAGCTCAACACCATCCCTAAACCTACAAAATATCCAACAATTTGAAAAAGCTCACCCCAGATCATACTCCCATGTTTGAAGATCAAGCGCTCTGTCAAATCAGCCAAATGGTAATGCGGGGAAAGGATATACAGCCAATTGAAAACAGCGGCCTGCCCCGAGCTGGCCATCGTCGCCAAATGATCCACTCCATACAAACCGTATAGCAACATCGCCATCGGCACAATGTAACCAACCGCACCACCCAAGCGACTCCCCAAGGCAATCGCCAGAAACAATAAAGGCATCGTCACCAATAGGAACAATATCGAATACTGCAGATTCAAGATCACCCACATGCGAGCCTGATCAGAGTCACCAGGCATTGCCCCAATCAAACAAACAGCCACAGTCACCAGTAACAATGGTAGCAAACAAGTCATACATGCCAGCCATAGGTTGAGCAGCTGCCGAAAAGAAGAATCACCCGCACTTAAAAAATACGACCCCAGCCCCGAACGAGCCACATCATCCCCGAGACGAGCCGCCTGAAAAAACACCCAGGTCATGGTGATCCCCCACAAACTAACCCACACAGCCTGTGCGCGGGCTGGCTGGACCAAAGACTCATTGGTCGCCGCCATAATATTGGGCAACACTGCCGGAAGCAGAATCAACCACAACAATGCCACCACCCAGACTTTTCTCTGGATAATAGTTGCTAATGATAACCGATAGAGACGCATAAAATTAGTAATTCTGTTATTCGTAATTTGTGATTGATTCGTCCGCAAACATTTCCACGACCATTCAGCTTAGCTGTTTTTTCAACTCCCCCCACTGCTTTGGCGCCTCATCCCCCATCAGGTGAACAATTCTTCCTTCGGTAATCAGCACCGAACTCTTCATCACCATACTGTCAAAATCCGGGTGCGCACTAACCAATCGCAATACGCCATCGCGACGGTCCGCCCATAGTTCCTGAAAAATCTCACGGGCAAAAGCATCGAGCCCGGTGAAAGGTTCATCCAACAAGAGAATTTCAGCCTGACCGGGGACAACTGAGAACTCGGCCACAAGCAATGCCACCTTACGCTTGTTTCCTGTGGATAGTTTTCCGTATGGCTTTTTTACGTCCAGTTCAAGACGATCAGCGAGATCAAGCGCCTCCTGGTATGATGCTTTGGGAAGCAAACTACGAAGGACAAGCTTCGGCGGCAGCTCGCGGTCAAAAACGAGATCCTCACCCAACAATTGACATCGGCCATCGCAGGAAAACTTCCCTCCAAGAGGACGCAGCACCTTGGCAAGAGTCCTCAAGAGCGTGGTTTTTCCCCGACCGTTCCTAGCCAATAAGTAATGCGTCCCGGCCCGAAGGGTGATCCCCTTGTCAACTTCTGCCAAAACTTCCTTGTACCCGATCTTTAACCCGAGTGGCATTTCAATGACAGGTTGCTTGCTGGTTTGCGTGCTCTCTACATCCATAGGTGACGAGCAAAGACTGTGCATTTTCATGTTTTTTTCAACCCTCTTTTTCAGCAAGCAGGCACACGGCGCACTCATTTCCAAAACCGCTAGACACTTTTCCTCATCCCAACCTCCTAAGGCTAAACAATTTTCATATTTCTCACTTCAAACTCACGCGATCCACCCGAACAAGCACCCCTTTCCACCCTTTTTTATAAAGGTATTTTTTTTGCATGCGTTCCTCATGCATTTCAAGATAGAGTCCCCCTCAGATCGCCCCCAACGGTTCCCACCACATCCCGCACCATGGTTCTCAACTTTATTTTCGCCGCTTTTTTTCTTACCGGTTTCCTATTCGCCCTCTGCCAATGGGCGCTGTATGGCAATCAGGAGATTTTTCCGGCGATGCTGGAGTCGACCTTTACCACCTCAAAATTAGCCTTTGAGATCTCCCTCTTTCTGACCGGCGGCATGTGCTTATGGCTGGGCATCATGAAAATCGGAGAGCGAGGCGGCGCAGTCAACATCCTCGCCAGACTTGTGCGCCCCCTGTTCCGCAGACTCTTCCCCGAGATTCCAGCAGACCACCCAGCCCACGCCAGCATGCTGATGAACATCAGCGCCAACATGCTGGGGCTCGACAACGCCGCCACGCCGCTCGGGCTGAAAGCCATGCAAGAGCTTCAAACACTTAACCCTGAAAAAGACCGGGCCACCAATAGCCAGATCATGTTTCTCGTCCTGAACACCTCAGGACTTACCCTGATCCCGATCTCCGTCATGATCTACCGCTCCCAGCTTGGGGCAAGCAACCCGGCAGACGTCTTTCTCCCGATTCTGCTCGCGACAGCTTTCTCTACACTTGTCGGCTTGATCGCTGTCTCCTTCTGCCAGAAAATCAAACTTTACGACCCCGTGATCATGGCCTGGCTCCTTGGTATCGGAGGCGCTCTGTTTACAGCACTCTGGGGACTTCAGCAACTCCCCCAGGACCAAATCGCCGCGCTGTCACGCTCCTGGTCCGCCTTCATCATTTTCGCCCTGATCAGCAGCTTTATCGGACTCGCCCTCTTCCGGAAGGTCAACGTCTACGACGCCTTCATCGATGGGGCCAAAGACGGGTTCTCCGTCGCAACCCGCATCATCCCCTATCTGGTCGCCATCCTCGTTGCCATCGCCGTTTTCCGAACCGCCGGCGTTATGGACATCCTGCTCAACGGTCTCAAAACGGGGGTCGCCGCAACCGGACTCCCCACCGACTGGGTGGAGGCCATGCCCACGGGGCTAATGAAGCCACTCAGTGGAGCGGGAGCCAGAGGCATGATGATCGACGCCATGGAAACCCACGGAGCCGATTCCTTTGTCGGCCGCCTCGTCAGCACCATGCAGGGCAGCACCGACACCACATTCTTCGTCCTTGCGGTCTATTTTGGCTCCGTCGGCATCAAGCGAACCCGGCACGCTGTTGGCTGTGGTCTTCTCGCCGATGCCGCCGGCATCACCGCCGCCATTTTCATCGCCTACTTGTTCTTCGGAGCCTAAAGACAAAGATTCCAGTATTCGCACACTGATCCCCTTTGACATTGCATCCGATTCGCATAAGCTTCCTTTAGCCCCCGTCGATTTCTTCGACCCCACGATTTTTCATACGTTTCCGCATTTTTTCCGTATTTTTCCCTAATCATGTCCGATCATTCTCAAGAGCCTGCCGCTTCCATCAACTCAGAAGATAACGAGCCCCAACACACAGCCCACAAATACCCGGGCATCCCGATCACCTGCAACGGCAACCAACTGGTGGCCACTCATGTTGAGGCTCGCATCACAGACGGCGGTATTTTCTACCCCATCACGCCATCAACCGAAGGGGGCGAACTTTACCAGCAATCCTGGGCTCAGGGGGACCTCAACGTTTTTGGACAACAAAAAATTGCGGTCGAAACCGAGGGGGAACACTCCGCTCAAGGCGGAGCCACTGCCTTTGCCATCACCGGCCGTCGCACAGTCAACTTCACCTCCGGCCAGGGGATCCTCTACGCCATGGAGCAATACCACCACGCTCCGGGCAAACTCTCGACCATGGTGCTCGAAATTGGAGCCCGGGCCCTGACCAAACACGCCCTGAACGTGCACTGCGGCCACGACGACATTTATTCCGCCCTCGACACAGGCTGGACGATGCTCTGCGCCAAGGACGCCCAACAAGCCGCTGACCAAGCGCTTATCCTGCGTAAAGTCAACGAGCTCAGCCTGAACCCTGGGATGAACATCCAGGACGGTATGCTCACCACCCACGCCGAGCGTGTCTTCCGCAAACCGGAAGCCGAACTCCTACGCGAATTCCTCGGAGCCCCAGACGACATCATCGATTGCCCGACTGATGCCCAGAAGGAACTCTTCGGAGCAACCCGCCGCCGGGTGCCCAAAATGATGGACCTCTGTAGCCCGGTTCTGGTCGGACCGGTGCAGAACCAGGAGCATCACATGAACGGCGTCGTTGGCCGTCGCAACCATTTCAACGAACCGATCCTCGGAATGCTGGAAGATGCCTACCAGGAGTTCGCCGAACTCACCGGTCGCGAATACGGGCTTCTCACCGAGTATAAAACCGACGATGCCGACACCGTCTTTATCAGCATCGGCTGTGCTGCGGAAAACATCGAAGCCGCCTGTGACTACATCCGTGACACTCGTGGCGAGAAAGTGGGATCCATCCATTTCAACGTCTTGCGCCCCTTCCCCGAAGCCGTGCTCATTGAAGCCATTCGGGGTAAAAAAACACTGATCATTCTGGAACGCACCGACGAAGGGCTCTCCGGTGACAACCCACTGTCCCGAGACATCCGTGCAGCCATCGGAAAATCCCGCGACGCCCGCCAATGGGCCGGCAACATCCCCGCACTTGCCCCTGAGGAGACCCCGCGACTCTTCCGCGGTGTCTATGGGATCGGATCCCGGGATTTCCGACCGGAACACGTGCTCGGAGCCTACGAATTCTCACAAAATAAAATCGCCCGTAAAGACGGAAGCAAAGCATCCGACGGCAAAACGTTCTTCACGCTCGGCGTTGACCATGTCTATTCGGTCATTTCCGACGACACGCCGTCACTCCTACCGGAAAAATCCATCGCAGTGCGTTTCCACTCGATCGGAGGCTGGGGCATGATCACCACCGGCAAAAACCTCGGCAATATCCTGGGAGAGTTCGGCAGTATGCTCGCGGAACGCAACCCGGAATACGACGCCGAAACCGGACAACTGTTGCCCAAGCTCCACATCGCAGCCAACCCCAAATACGGATCCGAGAAAAAAGGAGCCCCGACCAACTATTTCCTGGTGGTCGCACCGGAGCGGGTCCGCGTGAACTGCGAACTCAACCACGTCGACGTCGTGCTGTGCTGCGATCCAAAAGCCTTCACCCACTCCAACCCTCTAGCTGGAATCAACCCCGGCGGTTGTCTGGTCTGGGAGTCCCATCAGGATCCGAAAAGCGCCTGGGAATCCATCCCGCAGCAGCACCGGCAATTCATCCGCGATAACAACATCCGCATCTTCATCCTCCCCGGCTTCGATATCGCCAAAAAGGCAACACACCGCGAAGATCTGCAAATGCGCATGCAAGGGAACTCCTTCCTCGGGGCGTTCTTTAAAGTTTCCCCCTTCCTCTCAGACAACGATATTTCGGAAGAAGCCTTCCTCGAAATCGTCCGCAAGCAATACGTCAAAAAATTCGGCCGTTTCGGCGATGCCGTCGTTGAAAGCAACATGACGGTGATGCGCGAAGGAGCCGCCCGGGTCCAGGAAATCCCATACGGTGAGCTTGACGCGCCGGACACCTCCTCGCTGCGCCTGCCACCACTTGCCCCGACCCACGCCCCCGAACCGGTACTACCCACGATTTCCTGCACCGGCATGGAATGCTATATCCCCCAGCCGGAAGACCAGCGCCCTCGCTCCCCGATTCAGATGCAATCGAAATTCGACGGCGAATTCCGCGCCGGCCTTGGCTACCACCAGCCGGCCAGTGCCCTCGCCAGTGTTGGCGTGATGGCAGCGGCCACAGCAGCCACCACCAGCAAGTACGTGGCCCGCCGGATGACCCCGAAATTCATCCCGGAAAACTGCACTCAGTGCATGGACTGCATCACCGCCTGCCCGGATACCGCACTTCCCAACACAGCCCAGGAAATTGGCACAGTCTTACGCACAGCGGCCAAGGCCTACGTCACCGACCCGGATCAGAGCAAGGCTCTGATGCATCATCTTCCAGAGGTCGAGGCCAAGGCCCGCAAGCGCATGGCAGACGCCATCGCTGCCAAGGAAAGCACTCCCTTCAAGGATATCATCAAAGACGAAGTCATCGCACTCAACGGCTCGGTTTCCGAAAAAGCCAAAGATGAATTTTTCGCCATTCTCGATGTTGTTCCCATCGCCTACACCAAAGTCGCCGCCATTTTCCGGGGCAAAGAGAAAAAGACCGGAGACGGTGGACTCTTCTCCATCTTCGTCGCCGACCTCTGCAAAGGCTGTGGCGAATGCGTCGAACAGTGCGGTCACGGAGCATTGGAAATGATCGAGGACACCCCCGAGCTCAACCAAAAACTTGCCTCCGCCCAGCTGTTCTCACGGATGCTACCGGACACCCCGCAGAAATACCTCGGACTTTACAACGACGACACCCCGGAAGACTCACGCCCGGCCGCCCTGCGCAACCACCTGATGGTACGCCGGAACTACGAAGCCCTGGTCTCCGGAGACGGTGCCTGCGCTGGTTGTGGTGAAAAATCCATCCTGCGTGCGATCGCCTCGGTCACCGAGGCCTACATGCGCCCGATCTACCACAAAAAAGCGGACCGACTGATTCAGAAAGCCGACCAGATTGAAGCCACCGGGGCCGAGCTCCTGGAGCAACTCAAATCTCGGTCAGAAGAAGAATACCTTTTATTCAAACGCGCCGTTGCCCACGTCATCATGGGTCTCGGTGGTGAAAACGACGCCGATACCGACCTGCGCCTGAAACAGAATGGCATCATCACCGATGAGGACATCATTTCAGCTCTGGTTTCCATCATGCGAGTGGACGCTTACAATCACAACTCCCTCCAAAGTGTCGATGGCCGACTCGCCAACGGTATGTCCGTCATGCTCATGGGGGCCAACACCGGCTGCAACACCGTTTACGGATCCACACCACCATCCAACCCGCACCCCTATCCCTGGATGAACTCCTTGTTCCAGGATGGAGCCACCATTTCCTGGCTCATGGGAGAATCCCTGATCCTGCGCCATAGCCGCCGTTCCGTCGCACCGGAACGACTTGCAAGCAAACTGGTGCAACTTGCCGACAATCCCGACGCCACCGTCATGAACGAGCAAGGTTATTTCGACGTCACCCACCTGAGTGACTTGCAAATGACAGATTTGGAACTGCGCGAACTGCCGAAAGTCTGGTGCGTAGGGGGAGATGGTGCGCTCGGCGACATCGGATTCCAGAACCTCTCAAAAGCCGTGCTTCAAGGGCGACCAAACATCAAGTTCCTGATGCTCGACACCCAGGTCTACTCCAACACCGGTGGCCAAAACTCCGATTCATCCTTCATGCCCGGAGGCTACGACATGAACCAATTTGGTGAAGGCACCCAAGGGAAAATGACCGAACGCAAATCAGTCGCTGACACCTTGACCGCCGGCCACGGCTCCCCGTACGTCGCTCAAATCTCCATCGCCAATGCAGCCAAACTCTACCAAAGCCTGTTCGAAGGTCTGGAATACCGAGGGGCCGCATTCTACCAGTGCTTCACCACCTGCCAACCCGAACACGGGGTCGGAGACGACGCCTCCGCCATCCAGGCCAAGCTTTCACGGGACTCACGCGCCATGCCCGAGTTCATCTTCAACTCCTCACTTGGAGAGACCGCGCAAGAATGTTTCGACATCAAAGGCAACCCGAATAACACCCGCGACTGGCAACAGGTTCGCTCAAAACTCGAGAAAGGCCTCACCTATGCATTCACGACGGCTCACTGGGCGATGACCGAGGCCCGCTTCCGTCAACACCGGAAGGCAATTTCGGAAGAAGAAGCCGCCAAGCTCATTCCTCTGGAAAACATCCTGCCTCTGATCACTCAGCTGGACGTCACCCACCGACACTTCGCCAACCCAGAATCTCCTGCCTACGTGCCCGATTTCGAAGTCATGATCCGCACCGAGTTTAACGGCAAGGTTCAGCACTTCTCCATCAGCCGCCAACTCGTCCTCTTCTGTGTCGAGCGCCGAAAATCCTGGCGAATGATCCAATCGCGTGCCGGCATCGACAACCCCGACTACCAAAACCAGCGTGCGATTCTAGCAAAACTCGAGGCCGGCGAACTCTCCCGTGAAGAGATCCTCCTCAAAGGGGCTGAAATCCTGACATCCGATTCATAGCCCTACACAAAACACCCACCCTCCAGCGCTGGAATATTGTATCCTCCATCCCTTGGAGCTGTCACAAAACAGCCTTCAAGGGAGGCAAAACTCCTTGACTCAGCAGCTCTCCCTGTCACAAAGATATATCGTCAACATCAGCATATTCATGTCTCTCCTCAAGTACACCCTCGGTCTTTCCCTCGTCGCCCTGACAACCATCAGCCAGGCCCGTGAAGTCACCGGTATTGCCGCCAAAGTCAACGGACGCGTGATCACCAAAAACGAGATCAATTACCACCTCACCCCGTACCGCCAACAACTGGATGCCCAAATGCCACGTAAAGGCCCCCAGTATGAAAAATTCATGGCAGAGGCCACCAAAGACATTCTCGACAGCCTGATCGAGCGGGAGCTGATTCTCTCAGAGTTCCACCACAAAATCAAAGGGCGCATTCCGGCCCACGCCATTGACGGTGAAATCAAGCGCCAGATCCGAGAACTCTATAACAATAACCACAGTGAGTATGTCAAAGCCCTCAAGGCCTCCGGCATGACCCCACAACAGCACCGCCGCGAGACCGAGAAAAAACTCATCGTTCAGGCGATGCGCGCCCAGCAGTTTGCCAATGCCGTGCCACCGCTTCCCAGCGAGATCCAAGCCGAATATAACGAGCACAAAATGAAAATGCGCGACATCACCGGCGATGCTCTGGAAGGACACAAGATCTATATCCCGAAAGCGGACCCCAATAACCCTCTCGCCACCCCGGAGACTCAATTGGCTCTGGCAGAGGATATTGTCACCAAATTAAAAAAGGGAGACGACTTCGAAGAACTGGCCCGCAAGCACTCTGCGGATTCATACGCAGATGCCGGTGGCAAAGTGGAAAAAACTCCTCGGACGGACCTTTCTCCCGCATTTGCAGCCATTCTCATGGAAACGGACATCGGCAAGATCCTCGGACCTCTCGAAGATGCTCGAGGGTTCACCATTGTCCGAGTCGATAAAAAATACTACGGCCCGGCCCCCGCACTGAGCAAAGTCAAAAAGAACATTGAAGCCCGCGTCCGAACCAAAAAGAACAAAGCCAAACAAGACCGCTGGATCAAGCGCCTCAAAGGCAATGCCATGATCGATATCAAAATCTAATCTCCCCCCCTAGTCGCTCAGACTTCACTTTTTAACACACAACACACCATGTCTTATCTCGAATCCCTCTTTTCTCTCGAAGGTCAAGTCGCCGTGATCATCGGTGGCACCGGTCACCTCTGCGGCAGCATGGGCGTTGCCTTGGCCCGCGCAGGAGCCGAAGTCGTACTCGTTGGCCGCAACCCGGAAAGTGCCATCGACAAACTGGCCGCCATTGACGAATTTGGCGGAAAATCCTGGTTTTTCCAGGCCGACGTCACCAAGCGGGATGAGCTTCAGAAACTGCTCGACCAAGTGGTGGCACGCTCAGGCAAGGTCGACATCCTAGTCAATGGTGCCGGAGCCGGCTCCAGCACGCCCTTCCTCAAAATCACCGACGAAGAATACAAACAACTCGTCGATATTAACTTCTCCAGCGTATTCATGGCCTGCCAAATTTTTGGCGAATACTTCATCCACAGTCTGGAACGCAACAGCATCATCAACGTCGGATCGATGGCCGGCATGCTACCGGTTTCGGGACTCTACGGATACTCCGCAGCCAAGGCCGCCGTGCACAACCTGACGAAAAACTTGGCCCGCGAATGGGCCGAACACGATATTCGCATCAACACTCTGGTTCCCGGTTTCTTCCCCGCTGGACAAGCCACCAAACAGGGTGACGAATCCCGGGCTCTGGAAATCCTCCGCCATACGCCCATGTCACGCTTTGGCAATGCCGAGGAACTCACCGGAGCCACGCTGCTGCTGGCATCCAACATCATGGGATCGTTCATCACCGGCACCGAAATCGTCGTCGATGGCGGATTCTCCTCCATGACCATCTAAACGACATCCGGGTTCGGAGATCCATTCGCACCACTGAGCGCAAATCGGAATGCGCGTTTCCCTTTTCCTGTTTCCTCCGGTCATTGATCCTGTACGTCCACATCCCCTTTTGCCATCGCATCTGCCCGTATTGTTCGTTTTATAAACATACTCCGGGCAATACTGACCTGCGTGCCTTTATCGCCGCCATTACAGACGAGGCCCAGTGGCAGCGACAGTCGCTGGAACAACACAAGGCAACGCTCGGGACCATCACCTCCTTGTATCTCGGTGGCGGAACACCCTCCATGCTCTCACCCAGACACCTGGATCTGCTGTTTGGCGGGCTCAACGAGGCCTTCGACCTCAGCCAAACCCACATCACTCTGGAAGCCAACCCGGCCACCTTCAACCACAGCAAGGCCAAACGCTTCAAGGAACTCGGAGTCACACGAACATCACTCGGAATTCAATCGTTTTCCCCCCATGTCCTACAAACCCTCGGACGCGAACACAGCCCGCAACAAGCTCGGGAATCCGTACACATTCTCCGCGATGCCGGCATGGAGGAAATCAATATCGACCTGATGTTCTCGGTCCCCGGCCAAAGCGAAGAAGATTGGCAGCACTCACTCGACACCGCCATCGGCCTCGAGCCGGATCACATTTCAGCCTACAACCTCACTTACGAAGAAGACACTGAGTTCATTCAACGACTCACCCACGGCGAGTTCCGCGATGACGAGGCCACCAATGCCGAATATTACTCTCTGGCCGACCGCTCACTCAGCGACGCCGGATTCCTTCACTACGAAACCTCCAACTACGCACAGCCCGGTAAAGAATCCCAACACAACCGCTCGTATTGGCTCGGCCACGACTATCTGGGCCTCGGGCCATCCGCAGTCTCAACCATTCAAGGGCGCCGATGGCAAAACCTGCCCGACACCGCCCGCTACATCCAGAACATCACCAGCGTCGGCCACGCCATGGCAGACAGCGAAACCATCGACGAGGAAGCCTACCGGATCGAACGCATCGCCTTGCTGCTTCGCACCCGGGAGGGCGTCCCGGTGAAATATTTACAGCACTCACCAGCCGGATCCGTTCAGGAACTACTGGATAACCGGCTGGCGGAAATCGACAACCACCATCTGCGGCTGATCCACGAAGGGCCGATGCTCGTCGACCCCATCGCAGCCAAACTGATATAGTGACTAAACCCGCTCCCAAGTCTGGCGCCGTGGCAAACTCATGCTATATTCCCCGCGCCAGCGACGTATAGACGTTTCGACGCTGACACTTCACCCGTTTCTTCCCATTGACAATCAACCACAAACCCGCTTTTAAGCTCCACGCATGAGGCTCGCACTCTACTCGATCATCTTTCTTGGCTCTGTTATTCTCGGCTTGGACCTCATGCAGGAGGTAAAACAAATGCCCGAACCGGAAGAACCCACACCGCATAAGGCCACCAACTCCTCTCCTTCGGACCAAAACCCGGCAGCATCACCATCGGAGATGCCCGATGGCCACCCCGACTTTAAAGAAGCACTCGGTATCTACACCAAGGCGATCGAGGAAGCTCCTGACAAAGCCGACGGATACGCTGACCGGGCCAATGCCTACATCGCCAACCACCAGCCAGCGCTCGCGATCGTCGACTTCGATCAAGCCATCAAGCTTGACCCCAAGAACACGGACTACCTGCTTCAGCGCGGCTACCTCCTCTTCAATCTCAATCAAAAAGAGAAAGCACTGGCTGACTTTGACAAAGCCATCGGTATCGATTCCGCATTAACCAAGGCCTATGTCTACCGGGCCATGGCCAATTTTCTCAGTCAGTCATACCAACCGGCGCTGGATGACTGTTTGAAAATCCTGGAGCAGGATCCCAGCTTCACCGATCTGCACCTCACCATCGCCAAATGCTACGATGGCCTGAAGCAAAAAGACAAGGCTCTGGAACATCTGGAACTCTACATCAACTCAAGCAAAGACGCACAAGGGATCAAAGAGGCCCAAGAGCTCAAACAATCGCTTCAAGCCCCAAGCCCTTGATTCCCATTCCTTTTGTCTCACCAGTAGCCTCCCAAGTAGCCTTGCCCTTCAGCCTTGCCCTTCCAGACGCTTCAACCGTCACTCACCTGCCTGACGCATCCCATGAAAGTATCCATTCTCGTATCCACCCTCGCCCTTTGCGCCCTTAGCTCGTGCCAGAAAAAAGGTGAAGTAAACCATTACCAGGTTGAAAAAACCAAAGCCGCCCCTCACGCCGCAGTGGAAGTCACTCAAACCGCCCAAGCACCCTATACTTGGACACTGCCCGCCGGATGGTCTGCGAAACCTGCCAGCGGCATGCGACTCGCCACCATCGTCATTCCGGCCAATGGCTCCACGCTTGAAGCATCCGTCACCGAGTTTGGTGGAGACCTCGCTGGCAATATCAACCGCTGGCGTGGACAACTCGGCATGACTCCACTGCCGGAAGCCGAAGTGATCTCCAGCCTCGAAAAAGTCCAAACCGGGCTCGGTGATGGCTACATTGCCCAATTGGTAAACAAAGACAGCCCGGAAAAGGCGATGCTTGCTGCAATCATTCCGCGTCCATCCGGCACCTCGGTTTTTGTCAAACTATCTTCCGATGCCGAAACATTGAACCGCATCGCCCCGGCCTTTACCCAGTTCACCCAATCGATCAGCCAATAACCCGATCATGAACCCTATCGCCAAAACCTTGCGCCCGCTCGCATCGGCCGCCATTTTTTACTACACCACACTCTGGCTGGTCTCGCTGGTCGTGGTGGGCACGATTGCACAAAAATACTTCGGCCTGCAAGCCAGCCTGGAAAAATACTTTTCCGCCTGGTTCATCCAGCCCATGGAGATGCCGATCTGGCTTCCCAGTGGACGATTCACCATGGCGCTCATCCTTGTCAACCTGACAGCCAAGATGCTGTTTTCCACCAAATGGAAATGGAAAATGGCAGGGATCAATATCACCCACCTCGGTGTGATGATTCTCATGATCGGCGGTGTGATGACAGCCTACACGACGATCGAAGGCAACCTCGCCATCCAAGAGGGGAAATCATCATCGGTCTTCAAAGACTTCCACCAACTGGAACTTGCCGTCACCGACCACTCGGATCCGGAATTCGACCACGTTACCACCTTCAGTGAAGGCTTCTTCACCGAAGGCAATACCTTCTCCGACAGCAAGGTGCCCTTCACCTTCAAAGTACAAAAGCACCACAAAAACTGCGAACCCGTTGAACGCACACAGGGTAAACAAAGCCCCCGCCTTAAACAACACGCCACCCGCTACCAGTTCGAAGCCCTGCCACCAGATAAACAAGACCAAAACGCAGGAGGTATCGAAGTCGAAATCACCGGCGTCCCAGCCGAAGCCGAAGGGATCTACCTCTTCTATTTCGACCCTCGTCGTGGAGGCATCGCAACCACCATCCAAGGCAACGATGGCAAGGACTACTCGATCCAACTGCGCCCCCGACAGTATGAACTCCCGTTCAGCGTTCACCTCAAGGACTTTGAAAAACTTGACCATGCCGGAACCATGATGGCCCGAGCCTACAGTTCAAAGGTCACCGTCACCGATGGAGATTCCAAAGATGACATCAAGATTTACATGAACCACCCGCTTCGGCGCCATGGCTACACGCTCTATCAAGCGTCATTCATCCAACCTAACCAAAGCGGCATCGAAACCAGTGTCTTCCAAGTGGTCTACAACAAAGGACGATACATGCCCTACATCGCTATTGCCGTCATCACCCTCGGCCTGCTCGTCCACCTTTGCATCCAGATACCAAAGCTACTCAGTGCCTCCGCCCAGAAACCAACGATCGGGCCAAAAGAACCGACAAAGCCGACCGAACATTCCATCTAACCATGACCTCCATGTTTCGACTTTCCATTCTCATCTCTCTTTTTCTATCCGGGGTTCTTCTCGGGCAGGAAAAACCTACTCCCCGCAGCTTGTCTCCGGATGCAGGAAAAACCCTGTCCAGTATTCCGGTTCAAAATGCCGGACGACCAAAACCACTCGACTCTTTTGCCCGCTTCACCCTGCTGGCATGCTATCACAAATCGAAAATGGAAGACATGAGTGCCGCCAACTGGATGGCCCAACTCCTGCTCGACCCTGACACAGCCTACGATGTCAAATGCTTCCGTCTGAAAAATGAAGACCTGATCGAAGACCTCGGGCTCACCCCGAGCCCCGACCACAAACACGTCTACAGCTTTAACGACCTGCGCACCATCATCGATTCCCAGCGGGAGCGAATCATGGATATCAGTGCCCGCCCAAAAGAAAGCCGCTCGCTCATCGAGTCCCAACTTCTCAAACTCAACGAAGCCGTCCGCCACTACTTTTCCGTCAGCCGCTCGTTTACCTGTCTGACTCCGGAACTCACCATCCACAACGAGCAACTGGCCAAAGAACTTAATCTTCCTAAAGACAAGCAATTCAGTTTTTTCGAGCTTTACCAACGTTGGGACCAACTCCGTGAGATCGTCAACAAGATCAACAAGGACTTCGACCGCAGTGATGTGTATCACAATGCGGTATTCTCACTCGCCGCATCTCTCCGGGACATGCAGCAACATGAAGGAACCTTGGCATCACTCAGCATTGTGCCGCCAAAGGATGACCAAATCCATGACGAATGGAAAACACCATGGCAGGTTCTCGCCACTGATAGCCAAGCCAAAGATCACGAAATCGCCTACCTCAAAGACCTGCAGGAAACCGTCAACTCTCTGATCTCGGGTAAAGACCAAGACAACAAAGCCCTCGCCGAAAAAATTCGTTCCTATTCATCTGATAAAATCCAATCCCTGACCAAAGCCGAACTGGTCTACAACCGGATGGACGCTTTTACGCGCAGCCTGGCCTTCTACCTGCTTGGATTTCTCTTCCTCTGCGCCAGTTGGATGTTCGCAGGCAAGCCTCTGCGCTGGACGAGCTGGGGCCTCGTCTTACTTGGACTTCTTATTCACACTGCTGGCATTCTGCTGCGCATGTATATCCGTGGACGCCCCGCCCCCGTCACCAATATCTACGAATCCGTCATCTTTGTGGGATTCACCTGTGTCCTCATCGGCCTGATCCTTGAATGGATCCGCCGCGACGGTCTCGGATTGATCATCGCCATTTTCCCCGGGGCCATTCTCCACTTCGTCGGTTTCAGATACGCCTCCGATGGTGACACCATGGGACGTCTGGTCGCCGTGCTCGATTCCAACTTCTGGCTCTCCACCCACGTGGTGACGATCACCTTAGGTTACGGTTTTGCTGCCGCGGCTGGACTACTGGCCAACATTTACCTCTACATCCGACTCATCAAACCGGATGATAAAAAATTCTACCAGGGAATATCCAAAGCCTTCATTGGCATCACTCTGTTTGCCCTTCTGCTCTGCATCGTAGGCACGATCCTCGGTGGCATCTGGGGTGACCAGTCGTGGGGCCGTTTCTGGGGCTGGGACCCGAAAGAAAATGGAGCTCTGTTGATCTGCCTGTGGCTCTTGATCATCCTGCACGGAAAATGGGGGAAACAACTTAAGGAACTCGGCATTGCCACCATGCTCTCCCTGACCAACATCACCGTGCTTCTTGCCTGGTTCGGGGTGAACCTGCTCAGTGTCGGTCTGCACAACTACGGCTTCACGGAAGGTGCGGCTCGTAACCTGACGATTGCCTGCGGAGCCATCGTGGTGTTGACCTTCATCCCGTCAGCCGCCATTTTCATCCGCGACCAGTCAAGGGCACCCAAACAAGTTCCCCCCACTCCTCAGCCCTGATCCCTCATCCCCAATCTCTCTTTTCTTCATTCCATGACATCCAAAGAACGCTTTCTCGCCTCTGTCCGCCGTCAAGCCACCGATCGCACCCCGGTCTGGGTCATGCGCCAGGCCGGACGCTACCTGCCTGAATACCGCGAGCTTAAGAAAAAATACTCGTTCATCGAATTGGCCCAAACTCCTGAGCTTGCAACACAAGTCACCCTGCAACCACTCAAACGCTTCCCACTGGACGCCGCGATCATTTTTTCCGATATCCTCATTATCCCCGAAGCCCTCGGCCAGCCGTATCACTTCAAAGACGGCGGAGGTATCGCCATGGACTACCTGCTCGACTCCGCCGAAAAAATCAACGCACTCGACGCCTCCGATATCGAAACCAAACTCGCCTATCTCCCCGCCGCACTCAGAATGACCCGACAAGAAATCGGCGACGAAAAGGCATTGTTAGGATTCGGAGGATCTCCCTGGACTCTCGCAGCCTACATGACCGAAGGTGGCTCACTCAAAGATTGTGCAGCGCTAAAATCCCTCTTTTACTCGGATCGTCCTCTCTTTGACCAGCTCATGGAGAAGGTCACCACTGCGGTCATCGACCTGTTTAAAATGCAAATCGATGCTGGGATCGATGCCGTGCAGATTTTCGATTCGGCCGGAGCCTTCTGCCCTGCCCCCCACTACGAAGCCATGTCGCTGCAATGGATCAAACGCATCACCTCAGCGCTCCCCGATGACTTCCCCGTCATTATCTTCGCCAAGGGAATGGCCCACCGCAAAGAGGATCTCGTTCAAACCGGGGCCAGTGTCCTGAGCATTGACTGGACCATCGACCTACCAAGCTACTACGACACACTACCCGAAACCGTAGCCGTTCAAGGTAATCTGGATCCCCTGATTCTCACGGCCTCTGCCGACGTCGTTCGCAAAGAAACATCCCGCCTACTGCAATCCATGAAAGGACGCCACGGCCATATCCTCAACCTGGGACACGGCATTCTCCCCAGCGCCAAGCCGGAGAACATGCAAGTGCTCTGCGATACGATTGCGAATTTCTAAAAGATACAAGACAACAAGATAGAAGAGTCAAGATCCCCAACATCCTGTTCATCCTGTCTGCTCCGCAGGCTCCATATCACACTGATTTATGCTCATTCCCGACCTCGACCTCATCAGGAAGTATAACCAACCAGGCCCCAGGTATACCTCTTACCCGACGGCCCCCCACTTCTCGCATGATACGGATAAAACCGAGCTGGCCAATCAAACAGAATCCGAGGACAGCGACCTGTCGCTCTACTTCCACATCCCATTTTGCCGCTCACTCTGCTGGTTCTGCGGGTGCACCAAGATCATCACCACCAAACAGGAACAGGCGGATCATTACCTCGACCTGATGGAGCGGGAAATCGATCTCTTTATCCCAAGGATCAAAGCCGGACGCAAAGTTCGACAGTTGCACTTCGGAGGAGGCACTCCGAATTACTTGAGCCCATCCCAAATCGATCGCTTTGCTTCCTTTCTTCACGAGCGCTTTGACTTCCACCCGGATGCCGAACTGGGGACCGAACTCGACCCTCGCACCCTGACGGCGGAACACATCGATGCCTTTCGCCGCCTTGGTATCAACCGGGCGTCCATGGGAGTGCAAGATACCAAAACCGAAGTCCAGCAAGCCGTTCACCGGATTCAAACCGATGAGCATAACCGCAACGCCCTGCAGTGGCTGCGCGAGGCAGGCATCAGCTCCTGCAACCTCGATCTCATCTACGGACTGCCCAAACAAACCCCGGAGTCATTCGAACAAACGCTCTACAACATCCTGGAATACAATCCGGACCGACTCGCCGTCTTTTCCTACGCCCACGTTCCGTGGATCATGCCAGCCCAGAAAATCCTCGAAGCAAAAGACCTGCCGGACCCCGAAGCCAAACTCAGGATGCTCGAAAAAATCATTACCATCCTCACCGACAACGGCTACCACTACGTTGGCATGGATCACTTCGCCAAGCAGGATGACGAGCTGGCCGTTGCCCAGAAAAACAAAACCCTGCAACGCAACTTCCAAGGGTACTCGACACATGGCGGAGTCGAAATCTGTGCCTTTGGCATGTCCTCCATTTCCCAGACATCCCGCTCATACCGCCAAAATTTCAAAGATCTCACAGATTATGGCCAAGCCCTTGGTGAGGGCCAATACCCGATCGACCGGGGGATCATTCTCACCGATGAGGACGTCCTGCGCCGAGATCTGATCATGTCGATCATGTGCCAGTTGGAGCTCAACTACGAAGCCAAATCCAAACAACACGGCATCGATATCCGTTCCCACTTTGCCGACTCCATCGAGTCACTCAAACCGATGGAAGACGACGGCCTGGTTGAACTCAATGATGACGCCTTGCTGGTCACCAACCAAGGACGCCTGTTCATACGTAACATCGCCATGGCCTTCGATGCCTATCTCGACTCGGGCAAGGCGAAGTTTTCAAAAACTGTCTGATTCAATCCCTCAAACTCACCTTTTCGGCCGTAGGGAAGTCCTCGGGAACCGGAGTCGTGACCTTTCCGGTCGCAAGCCATTCCGTCACACGTAGCAAGAGTGTTTGAAATCCGGCACAGCGAATCGCCGGGGGATTGGAAGCGTTTGCCCAGACATGACCGAAGGTGGAGTTATACACTCGGCCTTTACCATATTTCACCACCCACTCGATCGGAAAATTCAAGCCTGTCTTGGGTTCCCGGGCATAAGATAATACCGTGAGATTTTCAGCCGGTCCCCGGGCATAGCTGTAGACCTCCAAGTCCGCCGCCTTCCATTGCTTTGGAAACCCTTTGTGCAAAGGATGCTCCCCGATACGCATAATGGTAGCATCCATCCGCTTTCCGTGACTCGTGCCCCCGCCCTGCCCGGCGGGAACCCGGACCTCGCCCCCCTTATCGTCAATCGTGATCGCCACACCAAAATCCTTCTTTCGCCAGCCTAAACCAATCATCTGATTATACTCCTTCCACTCGGGAAAGGCATTGTTCGCCGAGTGCAGAATATACAGCCCTCCACCATCACGAACATACTTCTCCAATGCTGTTTGCACCTCCTTTGGCCATGACGGTCGTCCCCCGTGGCTGTTACAATTCTGAACCACCACATCATAGTCTGCAAACGACGGCCGCCACTGGTCCCACCCGTTCGAGTCCTTGCTTGCAGGCGCCGTGGAAACATCCACCTGAAAGCGTCCCGTCTTTTCCAAAAAGCCCTTCACCCAAGCTGTGGTTTGCTTCCAGTCGTGGTTACTGAACCCATCCACCACCAAGACTCGGATTTTTGGAGCAGTCGATTCATCTGCCTGAACCACTGCACCCATTCCAACAAAACTCCCGAGCAGCAAACAGATCACCAACGCCCGCATCTTCAAACAAATAACCATAACGAAAATACCTATCGGCAATCTCTCCATAAGGCAAAGGAAAAACCATCACCATCACGACGGCTCTCACACTCACCCGATACAACGATGCCAAGCAAGGCTAAGCCCATAGGCTTGACTCCGCCAAGCCCCACAGACAAAGGTTCTTCTTTACACAACCCAGCTAAAGCCCTAGGTAGGCGCATGTCTTTTACCGATCTCGGCCTCTCCGAAGCCGTTCTCCAAGCCGTCACTGAGTCCGGCTACGAGAACCCAACCCCCATTCAAGCCAAAGCCATCCCTCTCATTCTCGAGGGCAAGGATGTCATTGGGGCATCTCAGACAGGGACAGGTAAAACCGCAGCCTTTGCCCTGCCATCACTTTCAAAAATCAAACCTCTGGGCAAACCCCAGATCCTCGTTCTTGAACCCACCCGTGAGCTTGCCCATCAGGTGGCAGAGCAGTTTGAGCACTACGGCAAACATACCGGATGCAAGGTCGCCCTGCTTCACGGCGGAGTCGGCTACGGACGCCAGGACGAACAAATGAAAGTAGCCGATATCGTCGTCGCCACTCCAGGCCGGTTGATCGACCACTTCTACCGCGCCACCATGCGCTTCGGCAAAATTGAAATTCTGATTCTGGATGAAGTCGACCGCATGCTCGACATGGGCTTCCTACCCATCGTTCGAAAAATTGTCAGCCTCTGCCCATGGAATACCGAAGAGACATCGCGCCAGACGCTCTTTTTCTCGGCCACCATGCCTCCGGCCATCCAAGGTTTTGCCCAATGGTGTCTCAAAGACCCGGAGGAAGTTGAAATCGCCCGCCGCGCCGTTGCAGCCACAGTTAAACATGCTTTCTACCCGGTTTCGATGGACCAACGCGACGAACTCCTGCTCGCACTGCTGGAAAAAACAGACTTTCACTCGGTCATGATTTTCACCCGCACCCGCAAAGAAGCAGACGCCCTCACCGGCCTCATCAAAGGCACCGGCCACGACGAGGTGGTTGCGATGCACTCCGACATTAAACAAACCGACCGGATGAAGGCTCTCAAGGGCTTCAAGGAAGGAACCTATAACATTCTTGTTGCCACCGATGTTGCAGCACGCGGGATTGACATCTCGGGAGTCACCCATGTGATCAACTACCGGGTGCCGGAAAACTCGGAAGACTACGTTCACCGGATTGGACGGACCGGTCGGGCCGAAGCTGAAGGTGATGCTTTCACCATCCTCACTGCGGACGAACTCGACTTCGCCACCTCCGTTGAAAATTTCATCAATAAAAAAATTGAGCGGCGTAAACTCGAAGATTTCGATTACAAATACACAGCTTTGCTCGATGACTCTCCAGCAAAACCTGTCCGCCGCAAACGCCCGCCGGCACCACGCCGCCGCCGCCGCTAGTCACGACCCCGGGTTGCTCCAACCCAGCTGATAGCCTAGGCCCGCTCATTTTTTCACTGGATGAAAGTTCTCGCGATCGACCCCGCCATTCGAAACACAGGCTATGCCCTGTTGGAGGGGGACCATCAACAGCAAGACGTACTCGACTTCGGAGTCATCTCCATTCCGCCAAAAATTCCGCAGTCTGCGGCTCTGTCAGCCGTTCACACCGGCATCAACAATCTGATTTCCCAGTGGCAACCCGATGAGGTCGCTGTCGAGGGCATCATCTACGTCCAATCACACCGCACCGCCATTACCATGGGGGCCGCTCGGGCAGCCAGCTTGATCAGCGCAGCAGAAGCCGGCTTACCCATATTCGAATACGCACCTCGCAAGGTAAAACAAGTGGTCACCGGCAATGGTTCCGCCGACAAGCAACAAGTGGCATTCATGGTCAGAGCTCTGCTGGGACTAAACGAAACGCCCCCCCACGACGCTGCGGACGCCATCGCCATCGCAGTGGCCCATTTGACAGCAAGTGATCCACTCAAAGCGGCCCTACTTAAAAGACAGCAAATTTAACGTATTCTACACCGGAATAGTCGCTTTTTCGATTGGAGTTCATCGGTTTATGCGTAAAGTTCAGGCATGCCGCAGTCACGACCTCAAACGCCCGTTCTTATTTTTTTCGCGATCGCTGTGGTCGCGATCATCGCGGTGGTTGTTCTTTTGTATCGCTTAAACTCAAGTGATGCCGAATCCCAAAGTGATTCAACGCAGGCATCGACAGAGGAAAAGGATCCCATGTCGATGACCGTCAACGGCAAACACGTCGACGACACTGAAACCAACTACCGGGGGACCCCGGAGGAATTGGTCGGGTATATCAGCGAAATTGTCATCAAAGCCAACGAAACCGGGGATCTGACACCCTTCATCGATTTAATCGGAGAAAAGAACCTCACACCGAAACAAATCACCCGGCTTCGCTCGCTCGCTGGAGAATCACGACTTCAACTCAATCAAGAGCAGCCGTTTTCCCCGGTGGATGATTCCAGAAACGACTGGGCTCTCAACCTCGCAGACGAAGAACGCATCCTGCTCAAACTGGCAAAAAACCCACAAGGCAGCTGGCAGGTCGATGGCATTGCCCTGCCCCTAAAAAAACAAATGGCCGATCCGCCGAAAGCCGCTGGTAAGGACGATACCGACCCTCAGCCAAAAACACCCGAACCCAATCCTGAAATGGAGCTGGCCACCGCCACGGTTCAAGCATTTCTAAATGCCATCCTCCAACTTGACCCCACAGAAGCCAGCAAACATGTCGATGCCAGCCAGGTTTCCTATGCCACCCTTGCCGGGCTTTGTATCCTGTTCGAAGAGGGCAAATACCAGCTGCGCCAAGAAAAAGCGATCCGGAACATGTTTCTGAGCAACAACGCAGCCGGCTGGATGATTCGGATCCAACCTCCCAATGAGGAAAAAAGTGCCATGTTTGCCCTCAGCTCAAAACGCCAATCCCAGGAAGAGCCTTGGAAGGTCACCGAAATCAACCTCGACAAACTCCTCTCAGATTATGCCAGCCGCCTCTCCGGTGGTGATATCCACTACGTCCCTCTGATCAAAAACCTACGCGGGGGAGATTCCATTGTGCTCTTTTTTAAACTGGATTCCAACGAGTTAACCCGTCGAACGAAGCGCCAGCTCAAAATCGTAGCCAAGCTCCTCAAAGCTTCTGCAGACAAAAAACTCACGATTTCCGGCCACACAGACGCTTTGGGATCGGATTCATACAACCTCAAGCTCTCGCGCAAACGAGCAGAAGCCGTTGTCCAATTTCTCACCGAAGTAGGAGTGCCCGCTCAACAAATGCAAATCACAAGCCACGGCAAATCCCAACCCCGGCAACCCAATACCACGGATGACGGCCGCCGGGCCAACCGCCGGGCTGAAATCATCCTCGACTTTTAACCCCCGCCGCCACCAATGAAACAACGCCTCATTCATTTTGGAGTCGCATTCCTTTTTGTTGCAATAGCAGTGCTGATTGCCCGTGAGTTTTTAAAACCTGCCGTCGATACCGAGCGCCCGATCAAATCTCTCACCTCGCATCAGGATGCCGATGCCCCACTCGGCTTCCCAGTAAACGACCAACCGGCACCTTTTGACTCCCGCTTTATCCAGCTTAGTGGGTTTGAACGAACACTCATACCGAAGGTCTCACGGATGAGCCAACCCATGGGAACCGAGCATGGAGCGTTAACCTACAACGCGCAGCCATTTTGGGCTGACAACCCTGCACGCGGCGGCCACCACACCGGAGATGATTTAAATGGGATCGGCGGAATGAATACCGACCTGGGTGACCCAGTCTACGCCATCGCCAACGGCCTCGTGATCTACCGTGGTGAACCATCACTTGCCTGGGGAAACACCCTGATCATTGCCCACCGAACACCGGAAGGTGAAGTCATTCAATCCATGTATGCCCACCTGGACCAACTCCACCTTGCCTACGGAGATGTTGTTTACCAAGGGCAAACCATTGGCACCGTCGGAACGGCCAACCTCAACTACCCGGCTCACCTGCACTTTGAGATCCGGAAAAGTTCGAGCTCTCACATAGGTTATGGCTATGGACCGTCCCCAGGCACCAGGCAAAATCCGAATGAAACTTTAGCTAAATACCGGGGTTTAATCGAAGATGCGTTCTATGCCGCCCCCCTACAAACCACTCTGGATGAGCAGCTTAATCAACAACGAATAAAAAACCTCATTCCTACACAATAAAAAACCCAAGATTTTACGGCCCCGAACGTTACATTGCTATTGCACGCGATCCAAACCTCCGTTAGAGGCCTTCTCAAACCTGCACACCATGAGTTCCGATCCATCTCCCTCTGATTTTACACCGCCGACCATAGAGGAAATTTCCAAGCTGCTACCGGCATACGAGGTCCTGTCTTTTATCGCAAAGGGAGGGATGGGTGCAGTGTACCTGGCAAACCAAAAATCCCTGGACCGCCCCGTCGCCATTAAAATTTTGCCCCGCCACTTTGGTGAAGATGCTGAATTCCGGGCATCCTTCGAGGCTGAAGCCAAAAGCATGGCCAAGCTCAACCACCCAAACCTGATTGGCATCTACGATTTTGGTCAGGTTGACGGCATGCTCTATATCATCATGGAAATGGTTCAGGGAAAATCCCTGTATCATTCAGCCTACGGCAAAACCATTGACTCGGCAGAAGCTGCCCGCATTGTCCGTGATATTTGTAGAGGGCTGTCCAATGCCCACAAACACGGTATCCTCCACCGTGATATCAAACCTGCCAATATTCTCCTCGATCCATCAGCCTCCCCAAAAATTGGAGACTTCGGCTTGGCCCGCCCAGTGGGAGAACACGAAAAAGACTCCGCTTTTGGAACCCCAGGATACACTGCGCCCGAAGTCCTGCACAATCCTCAGGCTGTTGACGAAAGCACCGACATCTATGCCGTCGGGATTCTACTCTACGAGCTACTCACCAGCGAACTCCCGGAACGTGCGTATTCCCCGGTTGCAACACGCTGCCACTGCAACCCTAAATTCGACCAAATCATCCGCAAGGCGATTCACCCAACCCCTGCGCTCCGCTTCCGCTCGGCTGAAGCCATGGCCGATGCCCTCGAGCCCTTAACCAAGGAAGATAAAACCAACAATCCCCTACTCACAGCAAACCAGCCGGCAGGATCCGCTGGAGGCCCAAAGTCTCTGGTAACGGCAACTACATCCAATGCCCCGCTGCAGACCCAATCTGGAAGCTCTGCCCCCACGGGCAATGGACCGGCGACCCCAATGCCACAGGTCAAAGTAGGGTCAAACGTCCCATTCATTCGAAATATCATCATTATTATCGCGCTGCTTGCCGCCATCGTGGTCGCTTGGGAAGGACTCAAACAAGTCAAAATCCATCGCGCAAATAAACAGGCAAAGCTGGAGCAGAAAAAAGAAGAAGAGAAACTGGAAAAAGAACGCCAACGCAAGGAACTAGCCGCGGCCAGAGCCAAGGCCAGAGCCGACGCCGCCGCGCAAGCTGCCAAGGCTGCACAAAAAACCCCACTGCCACCCGTCAAAGTCGAAACCCCGCGCGAAGCACTCAGCCGCCTGCGCCCACAACTGATACAAGGAAATTTCAACGCTCTACCCAAAGGGTCTCTTCGTCGCGACACATCCTCCTATTTCTTTGTCTCAGAAAAAATGACCTGGCACGCGGCCAGAGCCTTCTGCGAATTCCACGGTGGTCACCTGGCAACCACTCCGGCCCAAAGCGATCTAGCCTGGTTATGCTCCCAACTGGGTTCGGGCGACAGCATTTGGTTAGGTGCTGGCTGCGCGGGCAGAAAGCAATGGACATGGATCGATGGATCCCCATGGACATTCAATACCCGATCGTCATCTAACTCCGTTGGAGTCACCGTGGATGACACCGAAGTTCTCATGCCTGTTCGCATGGACGAAACCCGTTCTTTTTTTATCGAGTGGAACAAACAAAGCCAACAATCTGCAACGATCGAAAGTCAGCTCAAACGCTGCGCCGATTCCATCCCGTCTGGCTCGCCTGAATTTCCGGCAGGAACCGTTACTTATGACGGACGCAACTACCTGCTTGTGGGAGAACCAGGCAACTGGACAAATGCCCGCAGACTGGCCCAACTGGCGGGAGGAGTCCTCGCAGTCCCATCCAACGCCGATGAAAACCAATGGCTGCTGAGTTTTGCAGCTAAATCGGTCAGAGCCGACGAAGCATGCTGGATCGGCGGCTTCCGATCATCGGGGAAAACCTGGCAATGGGCGACAGGCGAACCATGGAGCTTCGCACATTGGGCCCCGGGCGCACCCGACACCGATACATCCTACGATGCGGCATGTGGCGTGACCCGTGACGAACAATGGCAAGACTTTCCGGCCGATACCGAACATCCCTTTTTCCTGATCGAATGGAGCCAAGACAACCAAGGGCACAAAGCAGTGAAGACAAACGTCCAGCCAACTTCGGGCCTCGCCCCCAAACAAAAAAAGTGCGCCGTCTTGATTGAAACCATCAAGAAAAAATACGAGAAGCTCTTCACTTCTAACATCAAAGGATACGAGGCCGACCTCAGATCCTTCCAACGCAGCCTACCAAAAAGCCAACAAACGGCCTACACTGCCGGAATTCTTGAAATGCAAAGTCGCTACGTGAACAACCGCATCCCCGATGACCTGTCACGCATCAACATGCCAGCCAAGTTGCAAAAAATCCTGGACTCCCGGCTAGCAAAACAAACGCGCCACAGTTCAGATTACTACAACGAAACTGAGACCATCCGGGAAAAATACAGAATCAGCCTGTTTAAAACCGCCGAGGAACTCAAAGCCAAAGGGCTGACCTCCAGTCTCAGAGAGGTCGAAAAAGAACTCGAAAATACAAAGACCAAAGGGACTTCATTTGTTGACTACATTCTAGAATCTTCATAAGGCCCTCAAACCCCATGATTGTTTGAAAACCTTTCAATAACCCATACAATCAACAATGGCGTATTTTTATGGTTTTTGCCTTGCCCCGCAAGGGTTCCAGCCAGTAGTTTTGAATTACACATCAACGGTGCTGATATGTGAGATTCCTCCAATCACTCGGCAGCGTCAGGAACGGTTCCGAACTGAGCTCATTACAATATCTCATCAGGTATCATCCTTATGAGGCCCCGCCCGGCCCACCCGCCGGAAAGGTCCGAATCACCCCGTCTTGCAACATAAGCAATGGCGCTGAATGATAGTCAATACCATGACGCCTTATCCCGAATCCACATGCCCAACCACGGAGGAGTTGTCCGATTTACTGAGCGGTTACGAGGTCCACGAGCTCATTTCCCTCAACCAACACGGTGCCCTCTACCGAGCAAATCAGGTCTCGCTGGATCGAGCCGTCACCATCAAGGTGCTGCCCCCTGAAATCGCACAGGCTCCCGACCTTCGCCAAGCCTTTGAAACCGGGGCAAAGAGCATGGCCAAGCTCAAACATCCCAATCTGGTGGACGTGTTCGATTTTGGAATTTCCGGAAACATGCTCTACATCATCATGGAGCACATCCCAGGGAGAACACTGCATGAAACGACCCATGGCAACTATGTGAAGGAACATGAAGCCCTCACCTTGGTCCTCGCCATCTGCAGAGGATTAAGCCTGGCTCATCGCGAAGGGATTGTCCATGGGCGATTGCACCCGTCGAACATCCTGCTCGACAACGATGGTCATCCAAAAATTGTCAATTTTGGGTTTTCCAATCTGGATGAGGGGGAACTGGATGAAAGCTTGGCGGCCTACCTCGCCCCCGAACTTGCTTCGGCGGACACGGAGGCCTCGACATCGAGTGACGTCTATTCGCTGGGCATCATGCTCTATACCTTGCTCACCGGCGTTTTTCCACAAAACCCGTATCAACCACCCTCATCGATACAGTCACTTTCCCCCGACATTGATAACATCGTCGCACTGGCAATCCAACCGGACCCCTTGCAACGCTACAACTCGGTATCGGATATGGCAGACGCTCTGGAAACGATTCTGGAAAAAACCACTACGCCCCGAACTCCGCAAATCATTGCCGCGGCTCCCGTTTCACGTCAGCCAGGCTTAGGTGGCCCCCAACTCCGGGCGTCCACCCTTTCTTCCGCCAATAGCTCGAGCAGCTCCGCGCCTCTCATCATAATCCTGGTGGTGGTCGTTGTCATCGCGATCATCGCCATCGCGGTTAATTCATCATCCTCTCCAGAAAAAGAGAACACTCCCGATCCTCAGCCAAACGCTCAACCGGATTTCCTCGACCGTTCGTCCCCATCAGCAGAAAAAAGAAACAAACAAGATCAAAAAACTTCCGAGCTTGGTGAGGATTGGCACAAGCCGGTGAAAAATCGGGACGCCGACACATCACCAGATGAGGGCACAACATCCGCCGAAACGGACATATCTCCAGACAGCGATGCGACACCTGACATCCCCGACCCTCTGGAAGATGAAAAGGCAAAAGATCAACTCGCCGACAAGGAATCGGACAGCCCCGAATCCGAGGACTCAGCCCAAGAAGATCCTGAAGATCAACCGGCACCTCCCGAATTCGACATCGAAGCTTACCTGGTAAAAGCTCGAACCTTCATGCAAGGGCAGGCAAAACGCACCCTCTCCAACTACGATGAGGACCTCAGCAAAAACATCGATAGCTTCGAACGCGATGTCAAACGCGTGCTCAGAAAGCTTGAGCGCAACATCCGTAAACCGATGGAAATCAAGTCGACTGCGGCCTTTGCCGAATTCAGGCAATTGGGACGTATCCCTGAAACAATCGATCTCACCGACATCAAGGAGCTCAAGGCCATCAATCCCATTCACAAAGAGGCACTCGCCAACCAAACAAAAATCGACAACAAATACCTCATCGATTTCACTAAATCACGGATCACTTACTTCCAAGGAATCGACAAGCAAATCGCAGCACTTCGAAAAGAAGGCAATGATGCCTACGCCGAAATGCTCGAAGCAGAAATTGACGTCACCCAGAAAAGCATGGAGCGCTACATCCGCATCCTGAGAGGTCTCGACCCCGACCCTCCGGAAGAAGAAGTGGATGAGGAAGAAGACGGCAAAAAGAAAAAGAAGAAAAAGAAGCAGGAGGAAGACTAGGGTGTGTTTG
Organism: Oceaniferula marina; assembly: GCF_013391475.1. NCBI lineage: Bacteria > Pseudomonadati > Verrucomicrobiota > Verrucomicrobiia > Verrucomicrobiales > Verrucomicrobiaceae > Oceaniferula > Oceaniferula marina. The sequence goes on from NZ_JACBAZ010000001.1 coordinate 1,184,069, forward strand.
CAATTCGCCAGAGAAGTCCCATATTCCTCGCGTGCCAGCGAAAAAAAAATCTTCAATCAGCTCTCAATCCAAAGGACAGGCATCCAGGGAGGCCATCCGTATTCACGGGGCCAGGCAGCACAATCTCAAAAACCTGGACCTCGACATCCCCTTGGGACAACTGACGGTCATCACCGGCCCCTCCGGATCAGGTAAATCATCACTCGCCTTCCACACCCTCTATGCCGAAGGACAGCGTCGCTACGTCGAAACGTTCTCCCCCTATGTTCGCCAATTTCTCGATCGCATGGATAAACCGGCGGTCGACCGCATTGACGGCATCCCTCCGGCAATCGCGATTGAACAGAAAAACACAATCCGGTCCACCCGATCCACGGTGGGGACACTGACCGAACTCAACGATTATCTCAAACTTCTGTTCCCCCATCTTGCGACGGCATTTGACCCACACAGCGGGCAGGAAATCAAACCTGACACGACAGACAGTATTGCTGATTACTGCAAAAGCGATCTCGACGGGCAAACCATCATGGTCCTCTTCCCGGTCCGTTTCCCCACAAATACAAAAACCGAAGAACGCCTGACCCTACTGAACCAGCAAGGATACACCCGCATTTTCTATCAAGGCAAAGCACTCCGAACCGATGAAAGCCAAGCTGTCAAGCTAGAGAAAAACTCCACACTTGTCGTTCAGGACCGGGTAAAGGTCACGGCTCGCAACCAAGCCAGATTGCACGAGGCCATCGAAACGGCACTTACCTTGGGTAAAGGGAAAGTCAGTATTGCCAGTGATCAGGCAGAGCGAGCCTTTTCCTCTAACTGGACCAACCCGGAAACCGGGTTCACGCTGCACCCCCCGAGCCCGGCTTTATTTTCGTTTAATTCCCCGCTCGGTGCCTGCCCCCACTGCCGGGGCTTCGGCCGAACCATCGGCATTGACCTTCTCAAAGCGATCCCCGACGAGAGCCTCAGTATCAAGGACGGCTGTGTCAGCCCTTTTACCACAGCCCGGGGGGCCGAATGCCAGCGGGATCTGCTCCAAGCTGCCAAGCTTACCGGCGTGGACATCCACGCTCCTTTTCGGGAGCTCACCGCATCCGAACGCGACTGGCTCCTCTACGGCGAACGGGCTGATGCTCAGGACGCTTGGGAAAATGGAGAGTGGTATGGAGTCAAAGGCTTCTTCGATTGGTGCGAAACCAAGTCCTACAAAATGCATGTCAGGGTGTTTTTATCGCGCTACCGAGCCTACACCACCTGCCCCCAATGCCATGGCAGCCGCCTTCAACCTGAAGCGCTTTGCTTTAAAATCAATGGAACCACCCTTCCGGAACTCTGGCAGATGCCAGTCAACCAACTACTCGCTTGGTGCCAATCAAACCTCAACCTCAAAACTGCCAACAGCTCACTGAAGCACGCCATCCGGGAGGTCACCTCCCGCCTGCAATACTTAAGTGATGTCGGGCTCACCTACCTCACCCTTGACCGACCGGCCAACACACTCTCCGGGGGGGAAATCGAGCGAGTCAACCTCACGACCTGCCTCGGGGCCGCATTGACCAATACCTTGTTTGTCTTGGACGAACCAACCGTCGGACTACATCAGCGGGACATCCATCAGCTGATCCGCGTCATGCACGACCTCAGGGACAAAGGCAACACCGTGGTCGTAGTCGAACATGAAGCCTCCGTGATGCATGCCTGCGACCACCTCATCGACCTTGGCCCTGCGGCGGGAGAACACGGGGGTAGCATCGTGGCCAGCACCCCAGGAAATCAAGTGCGAAAAGCATCCACCGCGAATCGCTACCCGGACTCCACCACACTTCCCTATCTGAATGGCAAACTGAGCCTCCCCGTTCCCTCGCAACGTCGTAAAGCCAAACATTGGCTCAAGCTGAAAGGGGCGAACAAACACAATATCCAGAACTTGGACTGCCAGCTTCCGCTGGGAGTGCTGACCTGCCTGACCGGAGTATCGGGGTCTGGAAAATCCACTCTCGCCCACGATATCCTCTACCTGAATCTGGCAAGAAAACTCGGCATCAACAACAACCAGGAAGCTGCCACGATACGCTCACTCACAGGAAGCCAGCATCTTTCCGATGTAGAGCTCGTGGACCAATCTCCTCTCACCCGCACTCCACGCTCGACCCCCGCCGTGCATGCCGGCGCTTTTGACTCCATCCGCCAGCTTTATACGCTCACCCCGGATGCCATTGCCGAAGAACTCACTCCTGGATTCTTTTCCTTCAATTCCGGTAACGGTCGCTGCCAGCGCTGCCTAGGCAACGGCTACGAAAAAGTGGAAATGCAATTTCTCTCCGACTTGTTCATCACCTGCCCGGAATGCCAAGGCAAACGCTACAGCAACAACACGCTTGAGTTCCGATACCATGGCCGCAACATCGCCGAAACCCTGGAGCTCACGATCACCGAAGCTGTTGCCTGGAGCTCAAACCCCACCCAAGACATCTCCCCCAAAGAGCAAAAGCTACTGAAAAAAATCACCACCAGTCTTCAACCATTAATCGACGTCGGACTGGGATACCTCCGTCTCGGTCAACCACTGAACACACTGTCCGGCGGAGAGTCACAACGCCTCAAACTCTGTAAACTCCTCACATCCGCTGACCGGGCATCTGCCAAGCTCCTCATCCTCGACGAACCAACCACCGGGCTTCATTTCACCGATATCGAAAAACTGCTCGAGGTGTTCCACCGACTCGCCGACGCCGGCCACTCGCTACTCGTCATCGAACATAATCTGGATGTCATTCGAGCAGCCGATTATCTCATCGACCTCGGCCCGGGCCCTGGCGCAGAAGGTGGCCAAATCGTTTTCTCCGGCACACCCGAAGAAATCCTTGGCTCGGATACCGAAACAGCAAGGGCTCTCGAGCCAGCGACAAGCAGCAGCCGAAGCAAAACCAGCGCTGTTCGAAAGCGGAAAGCAAACAACAAGCAACATATCTCCATCCATGGAGCCAGAGAGCACAACCTGAAAAACATCTCGGTGGAAATCCCCCGCGACGAACTCGTTGTAGTCACCGGACTCTCAGGATCGGGAAAATCCACCCTCGCCTTTGACATTATCTTTGCCGAAGGCCAACGGCGATTCCTCGACTCCATGTCCCCCTACGCCCGCCAATTTGCCGGACAGCTGGAAAAACCGGACATCGACAGCATTCACGGCTTGCCTCCCACGGTGGCCATCGAGCAACGGGTGTCCCGCGGTGGTGGCAAATCCACCACTGGAACCGTCACCGAAATCTATCATTTTCTCAGACTCCTCTATGCCAAACTCGGAACCCAACACTGCCCGGTATCGGGAGAACCCGTCGTATCCCAAACCGTGGATGCGATTGAACAACAAGTCCAAAAACTTCGTAAACAACACAGCAAGCTGAAGCTGCTTGCACCTCTCGTACGAGCACGCAAGGGATTCCATACGGATGTGGCAGCAGCAGCCGCCCGCCGAGGCATTGACCTCCTCCTCGTTGACGGGGAACTCATGGAAACCGAAGGCTTCGAACCTCTCGCTAGATTCAAACCTCACGACATCTTTGCCGTCTGTGAGTCCGTCGATCAGGCGCTTCAACTTGGGAAAGGAACTTTTTCCATCCAACTCAACAGCCGGCGCAAAAAACTGGAGACCTTCTCGACCCAACGGGTATCCCCCACCACGGGCCAGTCATTTGAAGAACTCGACCCCCACCATTTTTCGTTCAATTCCCACCGTGGCTGGTGCCCTCATTGCCGGGGATATGGTAGTATTGCAGCAGGCTCTTCCAAGTCGTCTAAACGACGAAATAAAAACCCATACAACTCCGAGCTCGAAGCTGAAATTCACGAAACCCTGGGGAACACCGACTCATCAAGCAGACGTCCCTGCCCCGAATGCCGCGGCGCCCGCCTTCGGGAGTCGTCCCGCCACGTCCTCATCCAAAACACCCCGATTCAGGACATCAACCAATTATCCATCGTCGATGCAATCAAGACGCTGAAACAATGGACATTTTCAGGCCGTGAAAAACTCATCGCCCGGGACATCCTTCCCGAAATCATCCAACGCCTCGAATTCCTCGATCACGTCGGACTCGGCTACCTCCAACTCGACCGCTCCGCAGATACCCTCTCCGGCGGCGAATCCCAACGCATTCGTCTGGCTGCCCAGTTAGGCTCGAACTTGCGTGGTGTGCTCTACGTACTCGATGAACCAACGATCGGCCTGCACCCACGCGATAATGTCAAATTACTCGACACCTTGGAGGCTCTGCGCCAACGCGGCAACTCCCTGATCGTGGTGGAACACGATGAGACCACCATCAACCGAGCCAGCCAACTGATCGAGCTCGGACCAGGTGCCGGTGTGCTCGGCGGAAAAATCATTCCTCCGAGACCCCAGGTCTCAAGCAAAAATCCAGACTACCCAAGGAGGCCACTTCCCGCTGCCAGCGACACCAAGGCATGGCTCCGACTGGAAGGCTGCCGGGCAAACAACCTGCAAAACATCTCGGCTAAATTTCCCATTGGCCGCTTGAGTGTTCTCACCGGAGTCTCCGGCTGTGGGAAATCATCACTCATGCGCGGCTGCCTCAGCCTTGCCGCCAACAAAAAAACCAACAAAAACAAACCCTACACCTCAGCCAGCGGCTTCAAGCACATCAAACATTGTTTTGAAGTCGACCAAACTCCGATTGGTAAAACGTCTCGCTCCTGCCCAGCCACCTACGTCAAACTGCTCGACGCCATTCGTCAGCTCTTTGCCCAGCTACCCGATGCCCGAGCCCGCGGCTTCACCGCCTCACGTTTCTCATTTAATAACAAAGAAGGGCAATGTCCGGAATGCAAAGGCAATGGCCGAATCAAACTGGAGATGGACTTCCTCCCAACAACTTGGGTCCCCTGCGAGGCTTGCAGGGAAATGCGCTACAACCCAGCCACCCTCGAAGTCCGCTACCAAGGGAAAAATATCGGCGACGTACTCCGCATGAGCATCCGCCAAGCCTCTGAATTTTTTGCTGCTCAACCCAAACTGCATCGCACCCTCAGCCTGCTCAACGACACTGGACTCGGGTATCTCCAACTGGGTCAACCAAGCCCCACTCTCTCCGGAGGAGAAGCCCAGCGGATCAAACTGGTCAGCGAACTCACCAAGGGACGGAAATCGGTCACCAAAGCCGCACTGCAACAAAACAACCTCTACCTGATTGAAGAACCCAGCATCGGCCTCCACCAGCAGGACGTTGAAAAACTGATCGAAGTGCTGCACCGACTGGCCGATGAAGGTCACACCGTGGTCGTCATCGAACATCACACCTCCATCATGGCCGAAGCCGATTTCATGATCGACATCGGCCCAGAGGCCGGTGCGGGTGGAGGGAAAATAGTCACCCAAGGAACACCGGAGCATGTCGCGAAATCCAAACGTTCACGCACCGCACCTTTCCTGAGAGATGAATTCAAGACCGTAACAGCTTGAGCAGCAATCATAGACCTCAGCCCATCTCAAAGAATCGAACACAAAAATTAAACAAGTCGAAGGAGAGTTTTCGCTACTATGGTCAGGTTCACCCCACGATCGATGACAACACCATTACGCATTCTCTTAAGCCTCCCTCTCTGCGGCCTGCTGCTGACAGCCAGAGCCGACGAAACCTCACGGCAATCACAGCCGAAACCACCATCTCCGGTATCCCTCTGTGCACAGGTCCAAAACAGCCTGAAGCAGGTCAAATCGAGCTGCGTATCCGTATCATCCAACGGTTATGGCAGTGGTGTCATCATTTCCCGCGACGGACTGATCTTGACCGCTGCCCATATGATGCGAGATCATGATCCAAAGAAACCTCTACAAATCAAACTCGAGGATCATACGCAAGTATCGGCCGTCCTCCTCGGGCTCAACCGTGAAACCGATCTGGCGCTGCTCCGTATCACTACAGACTCAGACAGAGAGTGGCCTCACTGTCCGTTGGCTGAAATGGCACCAACCACTGGCCGATTTTGCTTCACCCTAGCCCATCCGTCGGGTTGGCTCAAAGGCCGCCCCGCCCAGGTACGAATCGGACGAATCACCAGCCACAGCATGAGACAGGGCAAACCCTTCTACTTGTTTGCTGATTGCAATATCCAACCCGGCGACTCAGGAGGACCGCTCTTCTCCATCGACGGCAAACTCATCGGCATCGCCAGCAGCGCGGCCAACATCCCTGGGTTCAATATTTTTCCCGCAATCGACCAATATCATTTGGATAAAAAACGTTTGCTCAACAGTGAGCGGTGGGGTGATGACGCCAAAGCTCCGGACAGCCCGGCATTCACTCAAACATCCATCGATAAAAAGGTCTTCAACCGCATTCAGGAGGAGTTCATGCGCCGGGTGCAAATCCAGTATGCCCCCACTCTCGAATTCGTCCAGAAGCTGGCCGACGAAACTGGAGAGGTCAAACTCAATCAACAGGACATCGTCGATCATATGACTCGGGATGCGCTGGCTCTGGCAAACAACCAAGAACTCAGCCTGGGTTTGGATGCCCCGGAATTGATCCTTCAGCTGCCAGACATCCCCAAGCATGCGCCCAAAGCTATCCCGCTCTATCGAGGCAAGGCCCATGGTGCATTTGGAGTGCTGATCGACGACCGGCACATCCTCACTAAAGCTTCGCTCTTTCCCAAAGGAGAAGCGGTCACGATCAAACGCGCTGAGGAAACCATCCCACTGCAGAAACTTGCGGAATCAAAGCAATGGGACATTGCAATCTATGAATCCCCAAATCAACTGGAGCATCAGGCGATCAGCTGGCCAAAGGATCTGAAGCCGGTCACAGCCGGAGATTTACTGATCTACAGGGACCGGTACCAGCGGCTTGGCTGGAATATCGCCTGTGACCAGGCCCGTATCGTTTCCAAAAAGCTTTCCATCGGACCATTAAAAGATAAAACGATCATCAGTAAACACCGGGCCCCCTATCCACTGGCCATCCGTCACGCCCTACCACTCCATGCCAGTGATGCCGGAACCCCCGTTTTCAATCAAAACGGCCAATTCATTGGGATCCACATCGCCCGCTTCTCCCGCACCCTGGGCTTGATCATTCCAGCCAAAGAATTAAAAGAGGAATGTGACCGCCTCCTCCAACAACGCTAATCCTCACCTCCATGTCAGCAAATGACATGCCACACAAAAGGTGTAGCGGCAGCCATCGCCGCATTCACCCTCTGGGGGATTTTGCCTGTCTACTGGAAATGGTTTGGAGGTATCCCCATCCTGCAGGTCACTTCACACCGGGTCATCTGGACCTTGCTCATCCTCATCCCTGTTCTTCTCTTCAGAAAAAGAGCAACAGACCCTAAGCGAACGAGGGTTTGTAAAAAAACACTAGCAATCCACACTCTTGCAGCTTTTTTGTTAGCTGGCAACTGGTTGATTTATGTCTGGGCTACTCTAAACGACCGGATCATTGAGGGCGCTCTTGGTTACTACATCAATCCCTTCCTGAATATCCTGCTCGGGTTTCTTTTTCTGGGTGAGCGTCAGCACCGCTTGCAGCTATGCGCCATCCTGGTTGCCGTGGTGGGAGTCATTTTACAATTCCCCGCGATCAACGGAGTCCCCTGGGTAGCACTCGGCCTCGCCTTCAGCTTTGCTCTCTATGGATTGCTACGCAAACTCTCGCCGATGAAAGCCTTTTCAGGGCTGAGTCTGGAAATGGGGATCCTGCTTCCTTTTGCCCTTGCCTACCTCTGGCTTCATGAAGGGGTCAATAACTCCGCCTTCGGCTCCGACATGTTCACCACTATGATGCTCTGTGCCACCGGACTGGCGACCGCCGCCCCCTTGCTTTGTTTTGCCCGGGCAACCCGATCGATTTCACTCTCGCTTCTCGGCATCCTCCAATTCATCGGCCCCAGCGGGCAGTTTCTCATCGGCTGGCTGGTCTACAACGAAGCCCTGCCACCAATACGTCTGGCCTCATTCACCCTGATCTGGTTCGCCGTACTATTATACATCCTGAGCCTACGGCAGACCAAGGGATTCAAAGATAATAAATCAACGCTTAAGCAAGCCGGATGACGTAATACCATCCCCCCGGTGGGGCTCATTTCTTGTCTCCCTTTTTACCTTTATTGCCAGCCTTCTTTTTAGCTGGGGCCTTTTTCTTTGGCGTCGGTTTAGCTGGTTCTACTTTTTTGGGTGCTGGTTGAGTGGCGGGTTCTACTTTCTGAACTCTACCATTTTTGATGGTCGACCTACTTCCGTCTTTATTGACCAAGACAAAGGTGCCCCCAGTTCCTTTGGCCAGTGTTTCCATGGCATCCGCGGCCTTCGGCTCCATCAATGCCACGGTGTTCACCACAATATTGTTTTTCTTTGCCAATGCTGCCGTCCGCTTGGCTATACCGACAGGGTCGCCGCTAGCCAAACCATCCGTCATAAAAACAATCGTATCCGGTAAGGGCTCCATATCAAAGGCCATCTTCAGAGGGTTCTCCCAATTCGTCCCCCACACCAGCTTGTTCCGTTTAATGATCAACTCACTGGTTTCCACCTGACTATCCGTCGCACGAAGCCAAGGAGCTTTCTCTCGTTTCCCTTTGGGATCCCATTTGTGAGCTTTACCATTGCTGCTCCATGCAAATTTATTTCCCCCCGACACCACGGTGGCAGACTGCTTTCCTTTCATCTGCACCTTGTCGCCAGCGACCCAGGCGGGTCCTGCAAAGAAAATCATTTGAAACTGTTTATCAGGGGGTAATCGCAATACCGAGTAGGCCAGTTCCTTTCTCATCAAACGCTGCCGTTCCCCCCCCATCGATGCAGAATAATCAATCACATAAAGAATCCGGCTTCCCCGAACCTCCTGACCAAAAAAGCTGGTACTGCCTCCGCCACCCCAACCACTGCCATCCCCCCAGCCATCACCAAAGTCATCGCCATTTCCAAATTCCATGGAATCCACCGGTGTAATTTCCTCGGGAACCGGAATGGCCAAATCAGACACCGTGCTACTGGCAATCACCCTGGCCATCGATGATGATGGCGATGATGGCTTGCGCTCAACATTGCGCTGCATTTGTGGTCGCTTCACCGGCCGATCGTCCACATTCCCAGCCTGATACGACACAATTTCGGGTGTAAAATTGTCGATCGGAGGGAGTAAAATCCAGAGTAAAATAATGCCGATCAGCAGAACGACCAAAATAGAAATAATGATACTCGTGATCGTAGAATTCCGTTGCTGCACGTGCAGTCGCTTCAAGGCTTCAGGTGATAATTGGGCATGTAAACTCATGACGGATCAAATAAACGATTTTTTCCCATGTCTTCATTGCACAGAAAACAAGGGGTACAACTACGCGGTAATGTCTAGAATCTTTCTGGGCTACGACAGACTTCCTAACTTAGGAACTACGCAGCTCTGATATTTCTTAGAGTGCAAAAAAACAAAACCAACGAGTATCTATCTTTAATTCCAGTTCTGGCCCCCGTGGTTACATCTATTTCCGCCTTTTTTATCCATTGAGCCTCCACAATCACATTCCCAACCCCTCACATCACAGCCCCAGCACATACGGGCTCACATCTTCAGACCAAAAAGCTGCTTCAGTGCCTGAGCGGCACCTTCACTGGCCTCGTGGTCTGCCAAGTATCCACCAAGCTGGAAAATCCGCTCTTTCACCTCGGCACAAGCATTGACCGGACATGCCAGATGAGCAGCCAAATCCACATTCATCATATCGAGATCGTTGTGGCCGTCACCAATCGCAAACCGGCGATCTCGAGCAACCCCAAGCAAACGCCCGATTTCAGCCATCGCACTCCCCTTGTGATAATCGGCGTGACTGAATCGAAGATAAATACCATTTCTCTGATACGACAAATTTTTCCGCTTGGGCAATTCCTCATCGAGGCGAGCCACGATCCCGTCCATTTCACTGGCGGTTGATGCCACGATACCCGCAGGTTCTTCCTCTTGAAATCCCCACACCGCAGCGGTCTCAGATTCCACCCACTTTTTCACCCGCTTGAGAAACCGCCCATGGCGCCAAAACAAACGACGATGCTCTTTCTCACATTGTTTATTCCATCCTCCAATCGGAACCCAACGCTGAAACGCATTCGGCACATAAATTTCGCGCTCCCGGACGACCAAAAAGTCAGGCAAAAAGGGCATCTTTACATCTGCCATCCCTTGAACGGTAAACATCAGTGAACGCCCGGTATTAATCCCCCACACCGCCTTATGGGAAACCCTCAAGGAGCGAAGCAATGCATACAATTCCGGTGACACCGGAGGGTTCCTATCCGGCATTGCCAAGGTGCCATCAAAATCAAAAGCCAGCAGCCAATCAGGGGAGTCTACAGGTTCCAGTGTTTTCACAGCACACAAAAGGTCTTACCCGACATCATTCGACTACGGGGATCGCCCGTCCGGGTGTCTGCTCATCCTCGGGAACAACCAAGGCCCTGGGTTCGTCCTCAGGCACGACCAATGCCCGTGGGCCATCTTCAGGCTCAACAATCGCACGGGGACCAGTTTCGTCATCCTCAACAGGAATCGCCTTCGGCATCGGTTTTTTGGGTTTAACCAGCACGGCCTTGACCGGTGGCTTTTCATCCGGCTTTGTTTCTGGCTTGGCTAGCTTCGGATTTGTCCGCTTCGTCACAGGCAGCGGTTCAGGCCGGTAGTTTACTTCTTCGCTTGGCCGCTGCTTCCTCATTTTAATCTCAACCCGCCGGTTCGGTGCTTGCTGCTCCTTACTCCCACCTGTGACAATCGGATGAAGTTTACCAAACCCGCGAACCGCAACACGGTCCTCAGGTAAATCCATCGCCTTTACCAACCACCGTTTCACGGACATCGCTCTGCGCACAGACAGCTCCATGTTGGGTTCCTGGCCGCCAATTAAATCCGTATGACCATCAACCCAACACACCAACTTCGGATGTTTGTGAATCAACAAAGCCACTTTCATCAAACTCAATCTGGCACTCTGCCGTAACTCAGAAGAGTTGAACTCAAATAGCAAATCACTACCAATCAATGCCTTGCTTTTCAACAGCGCATTGCCGTCCATATTTGCCATTTTGTCCAAGGAAGTAAAATCCTTGAGCAACCCATCTTCGGCCTCTCCTTCCGCCCCTTTGCGCATTTGCTCGGTAAAGGCATCCGGGTCATATTCCTCTGCCATCCGAGCTCCCGGATCCACCGTCACTTGGGAATCACTGGCCCGAGGAAAAAAATCTTCGGTTTTTCCCATCTCCGGCAACTCCGGCTCAAAATTCTGAGAGGTCATCGGATCCATCATTTCACTCTCGATCTCACCTGCTGCCGCGGAACTGATCTCAGGCACCTGAACGGTCTCCAGATCAGGCAACACATCAATGTCCATTTCAGGAAGGTTTTCCAATACTTCCAATTCATCCGCAGGAGGCACCACTTCAACCGGAGCTTCGACCTCGGCCGTTTCAGGTGCAGACACCTCAGGCCGGTAATCTTCAAAATCCACCGGGTTCACGCGAACCACCTCAGTCAACATCTCACTCTCTTTCGCTGACTTCGGCAGCAACACATCAATCCTACTCAATCCGAAAAAAGCAAGAACATGCAATGCTACGGCAACACAAAGCGCAGTCAGGACCCATCGGCCCTGGCCTTCACTCTGCGGCAAGCGAAAAGAGGATGCCCCCCTGCTGCCACCATTCCAGCTATAGTCTTGCTGCATTGCGGTCAATCTTAACGTACCAGCGGTCAAAAGCAACCGACGGTTTCAGCTCTCGCCAGGGACGAACTATACCCATTTTCGTTTAAAAACCAGCACAGAATCCCTCCGTGATTACGTCTGCAAAGTGGTTCAACATTCAAAGAACCGAAAAAAAGCGGGTTACCCGTATTCCAGGCAACCCGCTTGTTGATCATTCTCTGCGCTTAAACATCAGAAAACTTCCAGCCTTACTCGGCGGAATCTGATGCAGCAGCCGCTTCCTGCTGCTTAGCCTCGCGGGCTGCAGCACGGATCGACATCTTAACCCGACCACGGTCGTCTACGCCAATGCACTTGGCGGTAACCGTGTCACCTTTTTTGACCACGTCTTCGGTTTTTTCAACCCGACCTTCGGCCAATTCGGAAATGTGGATCAAGCCATCCTTACCAGGAAGAACCTGCATGAAGGCTCCAAAGTTCGTCGTGGAAACAATAGGTCCGGTGTAAGTCTTACCAACTTCACACTCAGCGAACATTTGTTCGATCATTTCCATCGCGCGGTCGAGGCTTTCCTTCTTGGAAGCGTAAACGTGCACGGTGCCATCATCTTCGATGTTGATGTCTGCACCAGACTCAGCCTGAATACCTTTGATGTTCTTGCCACCAGGTCCGATGAGTTCACCGATACGCTCTGGGTCGATCTTGGTGGACTCAATACGTGGTGCGTGCTCACTAAGGTCAGCTGGACCAGCAATGGTGTCTTCCATTTTCTTCAGAACGATACCACGAGCATCTGTCGCTTTCACAAGAGCTTCCTCAAGGATGGAAAGTGGGATACCTGGAAGCTTAAGGTCAAGCTGGTAACCCGTCACACCTTCGCTGGTTCCACAAACTTTGAAGTCCATGTCGCCGTAGAAGTCCTCACTACCGATGATGTCGAGCAGGGTCTTGTATTCCTTGATGTTGTCGTTTTCATCCATCTCGGTAACCAGACCAACCGCGATCGCACCAACAGGGCGAATGAGTGGCACACCTGCATCAAGCAGAGCCATGGTGCCGGAACAAACGGTTGCCATGGATGATGAACCATTGGACTCAAGCACCTCGGAGGTCACACGCATCGCATATGGGAAGTCCTCAACAGATGGGATCACAGGCTCGATCGAACGTTCAGCAAGAGCACCGTGACCAATTTCACGACGATTCATGCCGCCAAAACGACCGGCTTCACCCACGGAGAATGGAGGGAAGCTATAGTGCAGGAAGAAACGCTTACTGTCAGCTCCGCCGGCGTAGTTATCATAATACATACACTCATCAGCTGGTGCGAGAGTGGCAGTCGCCAAAGCCTGAGTCTCACCACGGGCGAAAATCGAAGATCCGTGCACACGTGGAAGCGCTCCTGCCTCAGAGTAAAGTGGGCGGAGTGTATTGATATCACGGCCATCAGCGCGGACGCCTTTTTCCATGATCGCGATACGGAACGCCTTCTTCTGAATGTATTCAAAGCACTGTTCGATTTCGAACTCGGAAACGGTAGGAACGCGTTCCTTAAGCGTAGCTTCGACTTCGTCGCGGAGAGCTCCGACTTTCTTACCACGCTCAACCTTGTTAGGAGCGTAGATAGCGTCTTCGATGCGATCACCTGCTACTTCGTAAGCAATCTCAAGGAGGTCTTCCTTGGCAACCGTGACGGTGTAGTCACGCTTTGGCTTGCCAATTTTAGCAGCAAGCTCCTCGATAGCGTTCACGATGACCATGACGTTCTCTTGAGCAAAGTGGAGCGCCTTAACAAACTCAGCTTCTGGAAGCTCGTTGGCAGCACCTTCGATCATGATAACCTCGGTCTTGTTCCCCACGTAAACGAGGTCAAGATCGCTGTCTTCACGCTGTTCAAAAGTTGGGTTCACGATGAACTCTCCATCGACACGACCAACACGCACAGCACCGATTGGACCGGCGAATGGGATGTCAGAGATCGCGAGAGCGGCAGAGGCACCGTTCATGCTGAGGATGTCAGCGTCATTCTCACCGTCAGCGGCAAGCATGAGAGCGATGATTTGAGTGTCGTAAAGGTAACCTTTGGGGAAAAGCGGACGCAGTGGACGGTCTGTCATGCGGCAGGTAAGAACCTCCTTTTCGGTAGGACGGCCTTCGCGCTTGAAGTAGCCACCAGGGAAAGTGCCCGCTGCAGCAGCGCGCTCTTTATATTCAACAGACAGGGGGAACCATGTCTGACCTTCGCGGATTTTTGATTGTGAAACAGCGGTTACGAGAACAACAGTTTCGCCGGATGTAATTTCTACAGCGCCGTCGGCCAACTTGGCCAATTTACCCGTTTCAATCGTGATCGGGTTCGACCCCACAGGGATCGTGATGGTTTCAATATTCATTTCCATTATCTTATTTCTTTCTTCTTGGTTTGTTATCCCGCTTACACCGAATGTGCGCACAGGATGACGTCTCTATGTTTTGTTTCGATCAATGCCTCTGGCGCTATCCATGATAGTTCCAGGAAAGGGGTTAGCGAGAAATACACTCGTAGAAATTTTTCAAAGGCAATGCCGAATCCCCATAGGATGGACGAGACAATAATTCCGATCCAAAGGGGGCATAAGCAAAACGGCCACGGAGACCCGTGACCGTTTGCAAAAATTTGAATTAGCGGCGAAGTCCAAGGCCCTTAATGAGCTTTTGGTAACGCTCTTCGGATTGCCCTTTGAGGTAATCGAGAAGTTTACGGCGCTGAGCCACCATTGTGAGAAGTCCACGACGGCTGGCGAAGTCTTTTTTATGCTCACCCATGTGCTCGGTGAGATGCTTGATGCGCTTAGTAAGAAGCGCAATTTGGTAATCGGCGCTACCAGTGTCCTTGTCGTGTTGTTGGTAGTCTTTCGGGTTGATTTCAGTTTCTGTACTCATGGTATTAGTTCTGTTCCAGACCAGCTCCTTGCCAGTCGGCCCTTGTGCGGGAGGCGGCAATAAAACAGAAAACTGCAAAATTGCAAGAGATAAGCATGCTTATTTTACCCTGAATATATGCTTTGAGAGACACTGAGCAGACGTGTAAAAAGCCTCTATAAGTCATTCATTTGGATAACGCTCATAGCATATCTGAAAAGACTCGGCAGCCATGCTAAACCAACGCCGGGCCAAGGTCTCATCACCACGTTTTCGTTCCTGCATGGCTAATTTAAGTTCAGCCAACCCTTTTTTGTAATAGATTTCGCCAAACTTGGATCCCATCACTACCCTGCCTCGTTGACCGTAAACATCCACCACATGTTCCAGCGTTCTCTGACAGCTCCGGTAGTCTTTATCCACCCATGCCTGATTCGCCCGCTGAACATAGCTCGATAAATTCTCTGCCGAGATAGAACTCGCTCCGAATAAAAGGGCGATCAATAAGGTAAAAAGGTAAGCTTGCATAGCTACACAACTGCTACAGCGCTCAGCATCTTAGGTTTTTCCGCCCCTCCCTTTCTTGGCTCAAAGGGCACAAAAAAAGCCCGGTTTCTTCCGTCAGGAAAAAACCGGGCATAGACCTGGCAACGACCTACTCTCACAGGGCCTATCGCCCCACTACCATCGGCGCAACAGCGTTTCACTTCCGGGTTCGGGATGGGACCGGGTGGTTCCACCATGCTATGGTCACCAGAGGTCGGGCTACGTGTTCCTGTTAACAGTTATCTGTTATCCGCTATCAGGATTGTATCGCGACCTCCAATTACCCTAGCCTTGTGGCTTCGATGATTAGAGTGTTCGTTATTCGGTCTTGGGAAAGATCGGAGTAATCAACCACTGATAACTTAATATCCGGTAACTGATAACCTGAACGCGCAGCGTTCGCTGACAACTGTAGAGAATGATATTTCCTTTTACTTTTAAAACCATGACCAAGTTTTGTCTCAGTCCTTGTCTTACTCGTTTAACATGGCTTTCACCAATCAAACTTGAATTTCAATTTTGCCTTCCTTGAAATCATCGTTTCACCCAGAGGGCGAAAAAACTAGAATTTCGAAGGAATCAAGCCAGACAGACGATTAGTACTGGTGAGCTGCATACATTGCTGCACTTCCACCCCCAGCCTATCAACGTGGTGGTCTTCCACGGTCTTTCAGGGAAAATTAATCTTAAGAATCGC